>NZ_JBEPDU010000050.1:0-51605 GCF_040300525.1 Saccharopolyspora sp. NPDC000359
GCCCGCGCCGGGGGGGGGGGGGGGGGGCCCGGCCGCCCCCCCCCCCCCCGGCCGGGCGGCGCACCGCCCGCCGGTATCCTGGCTGCTCGTGACGGTCAAGCCCAGCATCCCGAACGTCCTCGCCGCCCGCTACGCCTCGCCCGAGCTGGTCGAGCTGTGGTCGCCGCAGCACAAGATCATCCTGGAGCGCAAGCTGTGGCTCGCCGTGCTGCGCGCCCAGGCCGACCTCGGCATCGAGGTGCCCGAGTCGGCGCTGGCCGACTACGAGCGGGTGCTGGAGCAGGTCGACCTGGACTCCATCGCCGCCCGCGAGCGGGTCACCCGCCACGACGTCAAGGCCCGCATCGAGGAGTTCAACGCCCTCGCCGGTCACGAGCAGATCCACAAGGGCATGACCTCGCGGGACCTGACCGAGAACGTCGAGCAGCTGCAGGTCCGCCGCAGCCTGGAGCTGGTGCGCGACCGCACCGTCGCCGTCCTGGCGCGGCTCGGGCAGCTCGCCGCCGAGCACGCCGAGCTGGTGATGGCCGGGCGCTCGCACAACGTCGCCGCGCAGGCCACCACCCTCGGCAAGCGCTTCGCGACCGCCGCCGACGAGCTGCTGGTCGGCTTCCACCGGCTGGAGGAGCTGCTCGCCCGCTACCCGCTGCGCGGCATCAAGGGCCCGGTCGGCACCGCGCAGGACATGCTGGACCTGCTCGGCGGTGACGCGGGCAAGCTCTCCGAGCTGGAGCGCCGCGTGGCCGGGCACCTGGGCTTCGGCTGCACCCTGACCAGTGTCGGCCAGGTCTACCCGCGTTCGCTGGACTTCGAGGTGCTGACCGCGCTGGCCCAGCTGGCCGCCGCGCCGTCCAACGTCGCCACCACGATCCGGCTGATGGCCGGGCACGAGCTGGTCACCGAGGGCTTCAAGCCCGGCCAGGTCGGCTCCAGCGCGATGCCGCACAAGATGAACACCCGGTCCTGCGAGCGGGTCAACGGCCTCGCGGTGGTCCTGCGCGGCTACGTCTCGATGACCGGTGAGCTGGCCGGTGACCAGTGGAACGAGGGCGACGTGTCCTGCTCGGTGGTCCGCCGGGTGGCGCTGCCGGACGCGTTCTTCGCCTTCGACGGGCTGCTGGAGACGTTCCTGACCGTGCTCGACGAGTTCGGCGCGTTCCCGGCGGTGGTCTCCCGCGAGCTGGACCGCTACCTGCCGTTCCTGGCGACCACCAAGGTGCTGATGGGCGCGGTGCGGGCCGGGGTCGGCCGGGAGACCGCGCACGAGTCGATCAAGGAGAACGCGGTCGCGGTGGCGCTGGCCATGCGCGAGCAGGGCGTGGAGCGCAACGACCTGCTGGACCGGCTGGCCGCCGACGACCGCCTGCCGCTGACCCGCGACCAGCTGGAGGAGCTGCTGGCGGACCGCCTCGCCTTCACCGGCGCGGCGGCGGCCCAGGTCGGCGACGTGGTCGCGCAGGTCGAGGCGATCACCGCCCGCTACCCGGAGGCCGCGGCCTACCGCCCCACCGACATCCTCTGAGGGCGTGCGCAGCCGTGCTCTCGGGCACGGCTGCGCGCTCAGCCCCAGTGGGCGTCGAAGAAGTCCAGCTCGCAGCGGGTTGCCTGCTGGAACAGGCGCAGGCAGCGGGCCCGCTCGCGCTCGTCGAGCTCCGCGCCCACCCGGTCCAGCTCGCCGCACAGCCAGCGCACCCACGCCTGGAAGCCCGAGTTGTTGTGCAGCGTGATCCACTCCGCGTGCACGAAGTTCTCCGGCAGCGCGCTCGGCGCGCGCACCGCCCACTCCAGGTAGGACCACTCCGCGACGGTCAGCACCGTCAGGACCTCCGCGTAGCTGCCGCGCGCGTTGGTGTCCTGCATCAGCTCCCGGAACGCCACCGTCGCCTCGGCCAGCCGCGGGTGCACCCGGTCGGACTCGCCGACCCCCAACGCGTCGAACGAGCGCTGGAAGTAGGTGTTCTCCTCGCTGGTGACCACCCCGATGCTGCCCGCGATCGCCAGCCGCGACGCGTAGCGGTCCGCCTTGGCGACGCCGGAGCCGAGCAGCGCCAGGAAGTCGTCCACGAACTGGTAGTCCTGCACCAGGTAGGAGCGCATCGAGTCGACCGGCACCAGCCCGTCGAACAGGGCCTGAGTGAACGGGTGCGTGATGACCGCCGTCCAGTCGGGCTCGCTGCGCTGGCGGAGCCAGTCGGTGAATGTCTCGGTCACGGGTGTCCTCCTGGGTCCAGGCCCGGTGCCTCGGCTGGCACCGGGTTTCCGGCGCACCGGCGTCCGCCGCCAGGCGAGCCGGGTCACTCCTACCACCGCGTGCGGGCGCCCGGCCCCCGGTGGGGGAGAATCCGGCACGTGGTTGCACTCGCCGATTACCCCCAGATCGCAGCGGGCAAGGTCCGCCAGCTGCACGCCGTGGACGACGAACACCTGCTGCTGGTCGCCTCCGACCGCCTCTCGGCGTACGACCACGTGCTGGACACGCCGATCCCGGACAAGGGCCGGGTGCTCACCGCGATGAGCGTGTACTGGTTCGAGCTGCTCGCCGACCTGGTGCCGAACCACCTGGTCAGCGCCGACGACCCGCGCATCCCCGGTGAGGTGCGCGGCCGCGCACTGCTGGTGCGGCGGCTGGAGATGCTGCCGGTGGAGTGCGTCGCGCGCGGCTACCTCACCGGCTCCGGGCTGGCCGACTACCAGCGCACCGGCGCGGTGTGCGGGGTCGAGCTGCCCGCCGGCTTGGTCGAGGCCTCGCAGCTGCCGGAACCGATCTTCACCCCGGCCACCAAGGCGGAGCTCGGCGACCACGACGAGAACATCAGCTTCGACGCGGTCGCCGCGCAGCTGGGCGCGGAGCGCGCCGAGCAGCTGCGCGAGGTGACGCTGCGGGTGTACCAGCGGGCGGCGGAACACGCGCGCGGCCGCGGCGTGATCCTGGCGGACACCAAGTTCGAGTTCGGCCTGGCGCCCGACGGCTCGCTGGTGCTCGGCGACGAGGTGCTGACGCCGGACTCCTCGCGCTACTGGCCCGCGGACGGCTACCAGCCGGGCCAGGTGCAGCCGTCGTTCGACAAGCAGTACGTCCGGAACTGGCTGACCTCGCCGGCCTCCGGCTGGGACCGCGCCTCGGACACCCCGCCGCCGTCCCTGCCCGCCGACGTGGTGGCGGCGACCCGCGACCGCTACGTGGAGGCCTACGAGCGGATCACCGGCCGCTCCTTCGCCGACTGGCCGACCCCGGAAGCCTGACCGGCGGCCGGGCGCGCTTCCGGGGCTGCGGAGTCCGATGAGGATCCCTTCATCGGACCTTCAGGGCGACCTCACGCGCACCACCGAAGCTGGTTCTCGTCAAGGGGAAAGCCCGAGCGAGAGGCAGCACGATGATGCGGAAGACGAAGCGGACCTGGCTGGTGGCGGGCGCGGCGGTGGCGGCCCTGGCCCTCGGTGGCACGGGAGTCGCCCTGGCTGGCACGAGCACCACGCCCACCCCGGCCCCGCTCCCCACTGTCCAGCCCCAGCCCCAGCCCCAGGTCCCGGACCAGGTCCAGCCCGCCCCGGTGTGCGTCGACGACGACCTCGACGACCGCTTCGACGACGACTGGGACGACCGGTTCGATGACGACTGGGACGACCGGTTCGATGACGATCGGGACGACCGGTTCGACGACGATCGGGACGACCGGTTCGACGACTGCGACGGCCAGTTCGACCACGACGACGTGGACGACGTGGATGACCGGGACGACGACTGACCCGGGCAGGCCGAGGCTTGCCGGATCGGGCTCGGGGAACTCGCACCGTCGGTGAGGACGCAAGCCCCCTGACGTCCCGCTGGTGGCGGGACCCTGGGATCAGACCGTGGCCGGGGTGGCCTTCTGCAGGACCTGGACGGTGGTGCCTTCCGGGCGGAGGTTCTCGAACATGCGGTAGTGCATCTGCGGGGCGGCCAGGACCGCCTCGTGGATGGGGACCGCCGTGCGCGGGGCGACGGCGCGGAGGAAGTCGACCGCTTCGGAGAGCTTCAGCCAAGGGGCCGCGGTCGGCAGGCCGAGGACGTCGATGCGCTGCTCCGGCACGTGGAACGAGTCGCCCGGGTGGTAGAAGGCGCCGTGGTCGACGATGTACCCGATGTTGTCGACCACCGGGATGTCCGGGTGGATCACCGCGTGCGCGCCGCCGACGACGGTGACCGCCGCGCCGCCGAGTTCGAGCGCGTCGCCCGGCCGGGCGGTGGTCGCGGTCAGGCCGCGTTCCTCGACCGAGGCCGCCGAACCGGGGTCGACGACCAGCTGGGCACCCGGGTTGGCGGCCAGCAGCGCGGGCAGCCGGTCCAGGTCGAGGTGGTCGGGGTGCTGGTGGGTGACCAGCACGGCGTCCAGGTCGCGCAGGTCCTCGAAGTCCGCGGAGAACGTCCCCGGGTCGAGCAGCAGCCGCGTCGACCCGTTCTCGACCAGCACGCACGAGTGTCCGAAGTGGGTGATCTGCACGGTGTTCCTCCTCGTCAGACGGCTCGACCACTCTCGCACGATCACCAGTCGCGGCTGGGCAGCGCCTTGAGCAGCTCGGCTTCCTCGTCGGCGGTGAGCCCGGCCCCGCGCGCGCGGTCGGCTCCCAGCGCCCGCTCGGTCGCCAGCGCTGCGGACACCGTCTCGGCCAGTGGTCGGATGCGCAGCCCGGCCGCCAGCGAGGGAGCGGGGTCGTGCGAGGCGAAGCCGTCGTGGTCGTCCGGGATCCACAGCGGCAGCGACTTCGGCCCGGCCCAGCGCTGCACCCCGGCCGCTTCGAGCGCTTCGGGAGCGACGGCCGCGAGCGAGGTGCCGGGCGGCGCGACCAGTGCGGCGATGTCGGCCAGCAGTGCGCCGAGCGTGGTGACCGGGCCGATGCCGTCGAAGGTCCCGGCGAGCCCGCGTTCCGCGGCGGTGACGATCCAGCTGGCCAGGTCGCGGACGTCGATGTGCTGGACAGGTGAGCCGGGGGTGTCCGGCACGAGCACCCGCCCGCCGCGGGACAGCCGCAGTGGCCAGTAGCCGAACCGGTCGGAGCGGTCGCCGGGGCCGGTGATCAGGCCCGGCCGCACCACGAACGCGCGGTCGCCCACCGCCGCCCGCACCGCGTCCTCGCAGGCCACCTTGATGCCGCCGTAGGACTCGGGCGTGCTGGTGTCGGCGGAGTCGGTGATCGGCGCCAGCAGCGCGCCGTCAGTGCGCTGACCGGTAGTTTTGTTGTCGGAGTAGACGTGATTGTGGACACGAAGGTCCAGTGCCCGGCGGTACCCAGGACGTCCAGCGCCTCGCGGACCCACTGGTAGTCGCGCGCGACGTCGACGACCGCGTCGAACCGCTCCCCGGCCAGCGCCGCGAGCCCCTGGTCGCGGTCCACGACCACCAGCTCCGCGCCGTCCGGCACGTCGCCGCTCGTGCCGCGCGCCGCGCAGACCACCTCGTGCCCGCGCTCCAGCGCTGCCGCGGCGACCGCGTGCCCGACGAAGACCGTTCCGCCCAGAACCAAGATCCGCATGCCCAGCACACTTCCGGACACGACGCGGTCCTGGCGATGGATCTCGCTACCGGTGAACGCCGTGGGCACCCCGGTCGGAGTGCCCACGGCGTCGCGGTCAGCCGGTGACGGTGATGGTCATCGTCGGTCCGGCGCCGCCGCCGACGCGGGTGTGCACCGGGTACTGCCCCGGCGGGACGTCGGCGATGGTCGCCACCGCCTCGGCGACGCCGTCCCTGTCGGTGACCACCTCGGCCAGGCCCTCGTCCGCGCCCACCGGGTGCTCGCGGTTGCGCACGAACGCGGCCGACGAGATCCAGCTGACGCCCTCCAGGCCGTGGTCGAGCCGCAGGACCAGGGTGTTGCCCGCCCGGACCTGGGACTTGTCGGCGGTGAGCCGCGGCTGCTCGGCGACCGCGACCTGGGCCGGGGCGGGGCTCGGTGCGGCGGTGGCCGGGACGGTCGTGGTCAGCGCGAGTCCGGCGAGCAGCGCCGCGCCCAGCAAGGTCTTGTAAGTGCGCATCGGAATGCGTTTCCCCTCAGTGGCTTCGGATCAACACCGGGCACCTCCCCGTGGTGCCCGCTCTGATAGACGGCCGGGAGGGGCAAAGGTTTAGACGAGCTGGGGAAAGTGTGATGCAAGGCACAGCAGAGTCCGGTGTGGTGAGCTGCACCGCACCCGGTGCCCCTGCCCGGAGGGGTGAACTCCCAGCTCAGTTACGCTTTGGCAGTACTGCTGGCCATCCGTCGGGGTCCCGGCGGATCTGCACGGAAACCGGGAGCAGCACCCGTGGCCCGAGTCGTTGTCGACGTCATGCCGAAGCAGGAGATCCTCGACCCGCAGGGGCAGGCGGTGGCGAATGCGCTGCCGCGGCTCGGGTTCGACGGGATCGCCGAAGTCCGCCAGGGGAAGCGTTTCGAGCTGGAGGTCGCCGACGACGTCGACGACGACACGCTCGCCAAGATCGCTGAAACACTGCTGGCCAACCCGGTCATCGAGGACTACGAAGTCCGGCGGGTGGACGCGTGAGCGCGAAGATCGGCGTCATCACCTTCCCCGGCACCCTCGATGACGTCGACGCGGCCCGCGCGGTGCGCCGGGCCGGTGCCGAACCCGTCACCCTCTGGCACGCCGACCACGACCTGAAGGGCGTGGACGCGGTGGTCGTGCCCGGCGGCTTCTCCTACGGCGACTACCTGCGCTGCGGCGCCATCGCCAAGTTCGCCCCGGTGATGACCGAGGTCGTGGAGTCCGCCCGCAAGGGCATGCCGGTGCTCGGCGTGTGCAACGGCTTCCAGATCCTGTGCGAGTCCGGGCTGCTGCCCGGCGTGCTGACCCGCAACGCGGGCCTGCACTACGTCTGCCGCGACCAGTGGTTGAAGGTGGAGAACACCAGCAGCGCGTGGACCACCCGCTACGACGCGGGTGCCGAGCTGCTGATCCCGATCAAGCACGGCGAGGGCAACTACATGGCCGACCAGGCCGTCCTCGACGAGCTTGAGGGCGAGGGCCGGGTGCTGTTCCGCTACGCGGGGGAGAACCCGAACGGGTCCCAGCGCGACATCGCGGGCATCACCGACGCGCGCGGCCGGGTGGCGGGCATGATGCCGCACCCCGAGCACGCGATCGACCCGCTGACCGGCCCCACCGATGACGGCCTCGGCATGTTCCTGTCCGTTCTGGATGCACTGGTGGCAGCGTGACCAACATCGACACCGTCGAGCAGGCGAGGACCACTCCCGAGCTCGACCAGCCCTTCCGCGAGCTGGGCCTGAAGGACGACGAGTACGCCCGGATCCGGGAGATCCTGGGCCGCCGCCCCACCGACGCCGAGCTGGCCATGTACTCGGTGATGTGGAGCGAGCACTGCTCCTACAAGTCGTCGAAGGTGCACCTGAAGTACTTCGGCGAGACCACCACCGACGAGATGCGCGAGAAGATGCTCGCGGGCATCGGCGAGAACGCGGGCGTGGTCGACATCGGCGACGGCTGGGCGGTGACGTTCAAGCTGGAGAGCCACAACCACCCGTCCTACGTCGAGCCCTACCAGGGCGCGGCGACCGGTGTCGGCGGCATCGTCCGCGACATCATGGCGATGGGCGCGCGCCCGGTGGCGGTGGCCGACCCGCTGCGGTTCGGCCCGGCCGAGGCCGAGGACACCAAGCGGGTGCTGCCCGGCGTGGTCGCCGGGGTCGGCGGCTACGGCAACTGCCTGGGCCTGCCCAACATCGGCGGCGAGGTCGTCTTCGACGAGTGCTACAGCGGGAACCCGCTGGTCAACGCCATGTGCGTGGGCGTGATGAAGGTCGAGGACCTGCACCTGGCGCACGCCAGCGGCAAGGGCAACAAGATCATCCTGTTCGGTGCGCGCACCGGGCTGGACGGCATCGGCGGCGTGTCCGTGCTGGCCTCGGAGACCTTCGACGGCGACGAGAGCGGCTCCGGCCGCAAGAAGCTGCCGAGCGTGCAGGTCGGTGACCCGTTCGCCGAGAAGGTGCTCATCGAGTGCTGCCTGGAGCTCTACCACGCGGGCCTGGTCGTCGGCATCCAGGACCTGGGCGGGGCGGGCCTGTCCTGCGCCACCTCCGAGCTGGCCTCGGCCGGTGACGGCGGCATGCGGGTCGACCTGGACCAGGTGCCGCTGCGCGCCACCGGGATGACGCCCGCGGAGATCCTCTCCAGCGAGTCGCAGGAGCGGATGTGCGCCGTGGTGGAGCCCGCCAACGTGGATGCGTTCCTGGATGTCTGCCGGAAGTGGGACGTCACCGCCACCGTGATCGGTGAGGTCACCGACGGCGAGAACCTGGAGATCTTCTGGCACGGCGACCTGGTGGTGGACGTGCCGCCGCGGACCGTCGCGCACGAGGGCCCGGTCTACGAGCGCCCGGTGGAGCGGCCCGCCGAGCAGGACCTGATCGCCGCGGACAACGCGAGCACGCTGGCCCGCCCGGCCACCCCGGACGAGCTGCGCGAGACCATCCTGCGGATGGCGGCCTCGCCGAACCTGTGCTCCCGCGCGTGGGTCACCGACCAGTACGACCGCTACGTGCGCGGCAACACCGTGCTGGCGCAGCCGTCGGACGGCGGTGTGCTGCGCATCGACGAGGAGACCGGGCGCGGCATCGCGGTCGCGACCGACTGCAACGCGCGCTACACCCGGCTCGACCCGTACGCGGGCGCGCAGCTGGCGCTGGCCGAGGCCTACCGCAACGTGGCGACCACCGGTGCGACGCCGGTGGCGGTCACCAACTGCCTGAACTTCGGTTCGCCGGAGGATCCGGGCGTGATGTGGCAGTTCCAGCAGGCGGTGCGCGGGCTGGCCGACGCCTGCGTGGCGCTGGGCATCCCGGTGACCGGCGGCAATGTCAGCTTCTACAACCAGACCGGGCAGAAGGCGATCCTGCCGACCCCGGTGGTCGGCGTGCTGGGCACGATCGACGACGTCACCCGCCGCATCCCCACCGGCATCGGCGGTGAGGAGGGCGAGACGCTCCTGCTGCTCGGCGAGACGCGCGAGGAGTTCGGCGGCTCGGAGTGGGCGCGCGTGGTGCACGACCACCTCGGCGGCACGCCGCCGGAGGTCGACCTGGCGCGGGAGAAGCTGCTGGCGGAGATCCTGGTCGCGGGCTCCCGCGACGGCATGATCTCGGCGGCGCACGACCTCTCCGAGGGCGGCCTGGCGCAGGCGCTGGTGGAGACGGCGCTGGTCGGCGAGTGCGGCGCCCGGGTGGTCCTGCCGGAGGGCGCGGACCCGTTCGTGTGGTTGTTCTCCGAGTCGGCGGGTCGCGTCCTGGTGGCGGTCCCGCGCACCGAGGAGACCCGCTTCACCGACATGTGCACGGCGCGCGGTCTGCCGTGGGCGAAGGTCGGGGTCGCCGACGCGGGCGAGAAGTCCCTGGACATCCAGGACGTCGCGAACATCCCGCTGACCGAGCTCCGCGAGGCCTGGGAGGGCACGCTGCCGAAGTTGTTCGGCTGATCCGCTCAACACGAAGGGGCACCCGAGCCACGGGTGCCCCTTCGTCGTGAGTGGGGATGGTTGCTCTAACCACCATCGCCGCTCACGAGTTCGGGCGGTAGGACCACGTCGTGGTCCGGGCTGGTGGTGATGCCGGTGGCCACGACCTCGCCGCGGAAGGTGGTGCCGGACAGGTCGGTGTCGGCCCCGAAGTGCGCCTCGCGGAAGTCGGTGTGCCCGTGGAACTCGGCGTCGGCCATCGACAGCTCGTTGGCGAAGCGGGTCTCGTTGAACCTGGTGGTGCCGGTGAAGCAGGTGCGGCGGAAGGTGGTCCGGGAGTTGAACTCCGCCCCGGGGAACCAGGCGAGGTGGTGGAAGACCGAGTCGTCGCAGCGGAACCGCCCGTGCAACCGGCCCGGCCCGACGACGGCGGCGGTGAACCACACCGGCCCGTGGAACTGGCACCGGCTGAAGTTGTTGTCGCTGTGCAGCTTCGCGTACCGCAGCGTCAGGGTGCCGATCCTGCGGTCGGCGACGTCGAAGTACTCCAGCGTCGCGCCGGTCAGGTCCAGGTCGTAGGCCGGGGCGTCGGCATCGTCGGCGCGCGACAGCAGGTCCACCACGAGCCGCTGCGCGGTCAGGCGCACCTGGAGCTTCCGCTCCGCCTCGTCCTCCCCTGCACGGTCCACGAACTGGGCGCCGTAGCGGTGGTGCGAGAACGGTCGCCGCAGGTAGGAGCACAGCACGTCCAGCACGGTCTGGGCGTAGTCGGGCCGGTTGCGGGCCAGCCCGGCCAGCGCGTGCAGCGCGCCGACGCGGACCTGGTCGGTCTCGTGCCCGAGCAGCTCGATCGCGCGGGCGAACCGCTCGTCGGCGATCCGGTCCCGGTCCAGCTCGACGCGCCGGTCCTCCAGCTGGTAACGCTCCCGCTCGGTCTGCTGCCGCTGCTCCTCGGTGCGCCGTCGGCGGTCGTTGAGCCACAGCGCGTACAGCGCGACGACCGAGCCTGCGGCCAGCCCACCGGTGCGCAGCGCGTCGGCGCCGGTGGTGCGCTGGTCGAAGACCAGCAGTGCGGCGCTCACGCCGACCAGCACCACCACCGCGATGGCGATGGTCACCACCAACCCGACCTTGCGCTCACCCATGCGCGTGATTCTGCCGGGCGGTGGTGTGGTTCCGGGGCGGGCAGCGGGAACCCGCGGTGCCGTCGGGAGCGGCACCGCGGGTTCGCCGAGGTGTCAGCCGTTGGCCAGGGCCTGCAGGCGGTCGTACGCGCCGTTGAACACGTTCTTGTCGATCGGCGAGGAGGTGTGCTGCCAGATCGTCCAGATGCCCCAGTTGTACGGCAGCTGGCCGACCGTGCTCGCGTAGCGGGCGACCCACAGCGGGTTGGTCGAGCTGAAGTCACCGCTCACGCACTGGTTCCACCAGGTGGTGCTGGTGTAGATGACCGGCCAGCGGCCGGTGCGCGAGTGGTAGGTGTCGCTGAAGTCCTTGATCCAGGCCGTCATCTGGCTCTTGGTCTTGCCGTAGCAGGTCGAGCCGTACGGGTTGTACTCCATGTCCAGCGCGCCCGGCAGGGTCTTGCCGTCCTTCGACCAGCCGCCGCCGTTGTCCACGAAGTAGTTGGCCTGGGCCGCGCCGCTGGAGCGGTCCGGCAGCGCGAAGTGGTAGGCCCCGCGGATCATGCCCACGTTGTAGGAGCCGTTGTACTGCTGGGCGAAGTACGGGTTCTTGTACCCGGTGCCCTCGGTGGCCTTGACGTAGGCGAACCGCATGCCCTGGTTCCACCAGGAGTTCCAGTCGACGTTGCCCTGGTGGCTGCTGACGTCCATGCCGGCCACGGTGGCCAGCGGGTCGACCGCGGGCTCCGGGGCGGGCAGTTCGCCACCGCCCTCGTGCTTGCGGATCTGCGAGCCCATCGGGGTGTCGGTCACCGGTTCGGAGCTGGTCTGCGTGCCCATGGCGGAATCCCTTCCGGGCAGGGGGGTGCTGGCCAGCGCGGGCGCGCACAGGAAGACGACACCTGCGCAGATCATCGATGCTAGGGAGAGCAGCCGTAATCGGCGACCACGTCCACTCGGACGGTTCATCGGGGCCTCCTGGTGATCGGATTCGGTGCGTCGTCGGGGACGACGCGGCTTGCCCCGAAAGTGTCGCGAATGGTTTTCGTTGGAAGTAGATCCTGTGTTAGTTTTTAACCGGAATGGCTCAATCCGGACAGCTGAGGGTGAACTGCCGGCCACCAACGGGTAGTTCGGCGCCGAGCACAACCTCCAAGCCGGGCTGAGCGTCGAAACCAGCAGATCGATCATGACAGCCGTACTCGGGCCAGGACGTGGTGGCGGACGGTAATCGATCGTCGTGCGAGCCACGCGGATGGCCTGCTCGGATGAGGTTACGGCTTACCCCGGGTGCCGCACATGATGTTCGACCGCCGGACCGATCCGGTCGTATGCTCCGAACGAGAACGGGCCAGGCGAGTACGAGTGGAGGGCGCCCCAGGCATGACTGGCTGGACCGCGCCGGTGCCAAGCGCTCACGAGGTGACCGCCGAGGTGAACCGAGCCGACCGACGCCGCTTCGCGGCGGCCTGGGCGCACGCGCTCATGGGCACCAGCTACGTGCCCATGACCAGCGCTGAGATCGAAGGCCGCCTGTCGGGCTACACGGACCGACTGGTCGACGTCCTGCTCAGCGACCCGTTCGACACCGCCGCCGCGCGCGAGGTCGGCGTCGACCTCGTCGCCGTGCACTTCACCAGCGCCGAATCGCTGGCCCGCACGGTGAACCTGATCGGCGACGAGATGCTGGACGTCCTCGGCCTGGAGAGCAACCCCCACTGGCGCGGCCGGGTCGCGGCGCTGCAGGGCGCCCTGTGCTCCGGGTTCGTGCAGGCCGCCCGCAAGCGCACGCTGGACGAGCAGGAAGCCATCCGGCAGGCCGTGCTGGACGCCCGCGACGCCGTCGAGCAGGCCCTGCGCACCAGCGAGGCGCGGTTCCGCGCGATCTTCGCCGAGGCCGCCATCGGCATCGGGATCGGCGACATGGAAGGCCGCATCCTCGAGGTCAACGACTCGCTGACCCGGATCATGGGCCGCTCCGCCGGCGAGCTCCGGACCATGCTGGTCTCCGACATGATGCACCCGGCCGACCCGGACAGCGTCTGGCGGATGTACCAGGAGCTGGTCCGCGGCGAGCGCGACCAGTTCCGGGTGGAGAAGCAGTTCATCCGCCCCGACGGCGGCACCGTGTGGACCGAGATGATCGTGTCCCTGGTCCGCGGCGAGGACGGCCTGCCGCTCTACCAGGTGGCGCTGATCGAGGACGTCACCGACCGGCTGATGCTGCAGGAGCGGTTGCGGCACCAGGCGATGCACGACCCGCTGACCCGGCTGCCCAACCGCGCGCTGTTCCTGGAGCGGCTCACCAACGTCCTGCGCCAGCACGGGCCCGGCGACCGGGTCGCGCTCTGCTACATGGACCTGGACGGCTTCAAGGTCATCAACGACAGCCTCGGCCACCACGTCGGCGACGACCTGCTGGTCGCGGTCGCGGACCGGCTCGCCGCCGTGGTGCACGGCGACGACCGGCTCGTCGCGCGGATGGGCGGCGACGAGTTCGTGATCCTGCTGCAGAACTCGCTGGGCACCGAGCAGGCCGTGGAGGTCGCCGACACGGTGCTGGAGGCGCTGGAGCAACCGTTCCGCATCGGCGGCCACGAACTTTCGGTGGGCGCGAGCATCGGCATCGTGGAGCGGCCGGTGAACGGGCAGACCGCCGCCGAGCTGATGCGCGACGCCGACGTGACGCTGTACTGGGCGAAGGCCGAGGGCAAGGGCCAGTGGGCGCTGTTCGACCCGGAGCGCAACGCCACCGAGGTCGCGCAGTTCCACCTGTCCGCGAAGATGCCCGCCGCGCTGGAGCGCGAGGAGTTCTACGTCGACTACCAGCCGCTGATCGGCCTGCGCGACCAGAACGTGGTCGGGGTGGAGGCGCTGGTCCGCTGGGCGCACCCGGAGCTGGGGCGGCTCGGCCCGGACCGGTTCATCGGGCTGGCCGAGGAGACCGGGCTGATCGTGTCCCTGGGCCGGTGGGTGCTGTGCCAGGCCTGCCGCCAGGCCAAGCGCTGGCAGGACCGGTTCGGCTCCGCGGCGCCGTTCGTCAGCGTCAACCTGGCGGTGCGGCAGTCGCGGGACCCGGGCCTGGTCAACGACGTCGCGGCGATACTGGCCGAGACCGGCCTGGAACCCTCGCGCCTGCAGCTGGAGCTCACCGAGAGCGCGATCATGGGCACCGCCGACGAACCGCTGGACGCGTTGCGCGCGCTGTCCCAGATGGGCGTGCGGATCGCCATCGACGACTTCGGCACCGGCTACTCGAACCTGGCCTACCTGCGCCACCTCCCGGTGCACGAGCTGAAGATCGCGGGCTCGTTCATGGAGGGCCTGCGCGACGCGGAACGAGCCGACCCGGTGGACGCCCGCATCGTGGCGACCCTGGTGGACCTGGCGCACGCCCTCGGCCTGACGGTCACCGCGGAGGGCGTGGAGACGCTGGCCCAGTCTCGCCGGATGGCCGACATCGGCTGCGAGACCGGCCAGGGCTACCTCTTCGCCAAACCCGGTTCCCCGGAGGAGATCACCAGGTTCATCACCGACCACCTGGACTGACCAGCGGCGGCCCCGGGCACCCCGCGATCCCGGTGGGAGTTGCGGGCCCGCCGTGGCGGGGTCAGCCCGGCTGGCCGTCGCGGCGGTTGCGCTGGGCACGGGTGACCCCGCCGTGCAGCACCGCCGCCGAGTTGACCAGGGCCAGGTGGCTGAAGGCCTGCGGGAAGTTGCCGGTGAAGCACCCGGTCGCCGCGTCGTACTCCTCCGCGTACAGCCCCACGTCGTTGGCCAGCGCCACCAGTTCGCTGAACAACTTCTCGGCCTCGCCGCGGCGGCCGATGTGAACCAGGGCCTCGACCAGCCAGAACGAGCACGCCAGGAACGAGCCCTCGCGCCCGGTCAGGCCGTCGACCTGGTGGCGCGAATCAGTTGCCGTGTAGCGGTCGACCAACGCCCCGTCGTGCTGCAGCTCCCGCTGCACCGCCTCCACGGTGCGCACCACCCGCTCGTCGTCGCCGGGCAGGAAGCCCACCGACGGGATCCGCAGCGTCGCCGCGTCCAGCGTGCGCGAGCCGTAGTACTGGGTGAACGCCCCGACCTCCGGGTTCCACGCCCGCTCCAGCACTTCCGCGCGCACCGCGTCGCGGATCTCCCGCCAGCGGTGCACCGGACCCGGCAGCCCGTCCTCCTCCGCGGCGCGCACCGCCCGGTCGAAGGCCACCCACACCATCACCCGGGAGTGCGTGAAGTACCGGTCGGGGCCGCGCACCTCCCACAGGCCGCGGTCCGGCTGCTGCCAGATCCGCTCCAGGTGCCGCAGCATCCCGCGCTGCAGCGCCCAGGTCTCCTCGCGCTCCGGCAGCCCGCGTTCCCTGGCCAGGTGCAGCACGTCCATGACCTCGCCGAACACGTCGAGCTGCAGCTGCCGGAAGGCCGCGTTGCCGATGCGCACCGGCTGGCAGCGGCGGTAGCCCGCCAGCCAGTCCGCCTCCCACTCCAGCAGGTGCCGCTCACCGTTGACGCCGTACATGATCTGCAGGTCAGCCGGGTCGCCCGCCACCGCGCGCACCAGCCAGGTGCGCCAGGCCGCCGCCTCCGCGGAGCAGCCGAAGTTGTCCAGCGCCAGCAGCACCAGGGTCGCGTCCCGCAGCCAGCAGTACCGGTAGTCCCAGTTCCGGTCCCCCGGCACCGCTTCCGGCAGCGAGCTGGTCGGCGCCGCGATGATCCCGCCGGTCGGCGCGTAGGTGAGCGCCTTGAGGGTGGCCAGCGAGCGGTGCACCGCGGCCGAGTGCGGGCCGGAGTACGAGATCTTCGTGGTCCAGCTCCGCCAGAACTCCTCGGCGGTGCGGATCTCCTGGACCGGGTCGACCGGCGCGGGCAGCTCGTCCGGGTCCGGTGACCACTGCATCGCCCAGGACAGCGCCTCCCCGGCCCGCACCGTGCGGACCAGCTCGTGCGCCCGCTCGTGCTCGGCGCGCAGCGGCAGGACGTCACCGCGCAGCACTGCGGTGTGCGGGCCGGCGATGGCCAGGATGAACTCGTCGAGCACCGGTTCGGTCTCGCGCACCCGGCGCACCCAGGGCACCGCCTCGCCGTAGGCGAACCGCACCACCCAGCGCATCTTGACGTCGACCTCGCCGGAGACGCCCTGCACGGTGCGCACCAGGCAGGGCTGGGCGTGGTGGTCCTGCTCGTGCGGCGGCATGCAGTCGATCAGCCGCAGCACCCCGTCGTCGGTGTGGAAGTCGGTCTCCAGCACCAGGGAGTTGTCCCGGTACCGGCGGCGCACCTCGCGGACCGGGGAGGTCGGCGCGATCTGCCAGTGCCCGTTGCGCTCGCTGCCGAGCAGTCGGCAGAAGCAGGACGGCGCGTCGAAGCGCGGCAGGCAGAGCCAGTCGATCGACCCGTCCTTGCCGACCAGGGCCGCGGTGCGCAGGTCGGACAGCAGCGCGTAGTCCTCGATCGGCCCCGGCCCGCTGTCCCGCTGATCACCCGTCACCTGTCCGAGGCTAAGCACAACTCCCGGTGATCACAGTTCCGCGACGCGTGAGCTGCGGTGATCCGCGCTCACGACCGCTCGGCCGCGGTCCGCGCCAGGACGCTGTGCGGGATCACCGCCTGGACCGCTTCGTGCAGGTTGAGGCCGAGGGCCAGGCCGTTGAGCAACTCCGGCAGCGCGCTGCCCGGCACCCGGCGGAAGCCCGGCCAGTCCGACGGCACCCGCCCGGCCGAGGTGCAGGCCGGGAGCAGCTGGCTGCCGTCGGACATCTCCGCGGTGTAGAGCATCGCGTCGTCCTCGCGCGGCGCGTAGAGCAGCAGCTCGGCGTCGAGGACCGCTGCGGGCAGCGCGGAATCCTCCAGCCGCCCCTCGGCGATCTCGACCAGCACCCGCTCCAGCTCGTTGGTCGGCTCCGGCCGGTCGGTGACCAACGTGGACGGCTGGTAGCGGTCGTTGAACTGGAAGTCCTCGTCGATGTCGCCGTCCGGGCCGATCCGGTAGGCGCCCACGATGCCCTCCGGCGGTACCTCGCCGCCGTCCGCTCCGTAGCCGGGGTCGGTGATGTAGAGCCAGCTGTTGGGGTTCTGCTCGGCGTGCGCGCGCATCTCGTCGGTGATCGGCGGTGCGGGCGGGGTGGCTTCGGACATCGCGGGCTCCGTGCTGTTGATCGTCGCGCTCAGCTCGTGCCGAGCACACCTCCGAGAGTGCCAGCCGCACCTGGGCGCGCGCCGGGGCGGCCCCCCTCGGACCAGCCGTTCCGAGGTGCCGTCGCGGCTGGTCCGGGGGGAGACTGGCGGGAGTGTTCGGGGAGGGGAGGCGGCGATGATCGGTCAGCGGGAAGCGTTGCGGATGTTCGGGTGCGAGGTGTTCGACCCGGCCGGTCATCGGGTGGGCATCGTCGGTCAGCTGTTCATCGACGAGGACACCGAGCAGCCCGCCTGGGTCACCGTCCAAACCGGACTGTTCGGGACCAACGAGAGCTTCGTGCCGCTGGAGGGCGCCGCCTTCGACGGGGACACGCTCACCGTCGCGGTCGGCAAGGAGGCGGTCCGGCTGGCCCCGCGCGTCGACCTGGACCAGGGCGACCTCCCGCCGGCGCAGGAGCGCGCGCTGTACCTGCACTACGGGTTGACCTACGGGGTCGCCCCGGACGGCTCCGCCGAGGAGGCGGAGTACGTCGAGGCGGTCCGCCTCCGGCTGCGGCGCTGGATCGCCGCCACCTGATCGGGGAATCAGTGCGGTCACCCGGCGCACACGGGTGACCGCCGCAGGAGAACCGGGCGAAAAGGATTAGTTGAATTCTCCACCGCGCCCGCCGCTGCTCGCGGCGGGCGCGATTTTGCCTGCTCATTCCCGGTAAGCCGAGCAGAGATGGGAATGCGTTCACCCCACCGTCCGATTGTGTGGCGACAAATCGCCAACATCACCCGTCCGAGTGTTTTCCCTGGTTACGTTCCGCCGTGAAACACCTTCGCTCGGCCCCACCCGAGCGTACTGGAACGGAGGGGACACATGAGGAAGCTGCTCTACGGCACCGGGGCAGGGGTTGCCGCAGCTGCGCTCGTGTTCGCCGGGGCTCCCGCCGGCGCACAGCCGCAGATCGACCTCGCACCGCTGGTCCTGCACCCGCAGGCCAAGGTGACGAGCGCCGACGACGCGGACGTCTACATCGTCAACCTCAAGGACGGCATCACCGCCCAGGGCGTCGCCGAGGAACTCGGCGTCCAGGCCCGCAACGTCTACGACTCGGCGATCAACGGCTTCTCCGCGAAGCTGAGCCCCGAGCAGCTGGACAAGGTGCGTGCCAGCAGCAAGGTCGAGAACGTCTCCCAGAGCTACCGCATCCAGGTCGAGCCGGCCAAGAAGCAGGCCGTCGAGTCCTGGGGCCTGGACCGCATCGACCAGGCGGACCTCCCGCTGGACGGCAACTACGCCCCGTCCGGCACCGGTGAGGGCGTCACCGCCTACATCATCGACACCGGCATCGACGTCTCGCACCCCGACTTCGGCGGGCGCGCCGAGGTCGGCTTCGACGCCCACGGTGGCGACGGCTCGGACAACCAGGGCCACGGCACCCACGTGGCGGGCACCATCGGCAGCGACACCTACGGCGTGGCCAAGGGAGTGAAGCTGGTCGGCGTCAAGGTGCTCGGCGACGACGGCAGCGGCACCACCGAGCAGGTCGTCTCCGGCATCGAGTGGGTCGCCGAGAACGCCAACGGCCCGTCGGTGGCGAACATGTCGCTGGGTGGCCCGAAGGACCCGGCGCTGGACGAGGCCGCGACCAACCTGGTCAACAAGGGCGTCTTCCTCGCGGTGGCCGCCGGTAATGAGAGCCAGGACGCCGAGAACGTGTCCCCGGCCAGCGCCGAGGGCGTGTTCACCACGGCCGCGTCGGACGAGAACGACGGCTCCGCCGACTTCAGCAACTTCGGCGCCACCGTCGAGGGCTACGCCCCCGGCGTGGACATCGTCTCCACCGTCCCGGGCGGCGGCACCGAGGCGCTGAGCGGCACCTCGATGGCCAGCCCGCACGTGGCCGGTGTCGGCGCGCTGTTCCTGCAGGCCAACCCGGACGCGGCCCCCGCGGACGTGATCTCCGGGCTGCAGGGCCAGGCGGCGACCGACAAGATCCAGAACGCGCCGTCGGGCACGATCAGCGACCTGCTGCAGATCGGTGACCTGTGATCCGGTAGCGACATGCGAACGCGGGCCCTTCCTGACCACGATCGGGAAGGGCCCGCGTCGCGTCCGCTGCTGCATTCGGGGGACGCCGGGGTGCGGCCGAACGGGGTCAATCCAAGGTCGCTGCGCGCCATCGTGCGAAAGTCGGTTCCAGCGATCGTTCCCGGTGGATACGTTGCCATCAACGGGGGTGTTCAGTGTCCATCGCGGTGCCGGTGCTGAATCGGTGCTGCTGGGGCACACGAGGAGGGGTGTGCCGTGCTTCCCGGATACACCGAGGACTTGGCGCAGTCGTCGACCGCGGTCGACGAACCGACGAGGGAAACCGCGACCACCGAGCCGCTCACCGAGCGGGCCGTGCGGGCGCAGGTCGCCTCGGTCACCCGCGCTGCCCGGGCGCAGTCCGGCAACGGTGGCGTGCTGCAGGTCGTGCACGGTGCCAAGCGGGTCGGCTGGGCGGCTTACGAGCTCCAGCGCAACGCTTCGCAACTGGTCCAGGGCGTGGCCAAGCCGCCGTACGTGACGACTGGGCCGCTGGACTCGCTGGAATCGCGCAAGCTCGCCGAGGGCGTGCAGTACCAGGTGCTTTATGACCGGTCCGCGTTGGCGCTGCCGCCGCAGCTGGACATCACCACCAAGCTGGTCGCGCAGGGCGAGCAGGCCCGGGTGATCCACGTCGCGCCGACCAAGCTGATCATGGTCGACAACGAGATCGCGCTGATGCCGCTGACGGTGAGCGAGAACACCGTGGAGAGTGCGGTCGTGGTGCGCAGCTCGGCGATGCTGGCCGCGCTCGGCCGGATCTTCGAGGACATGTGGCGCTTCGCCGCGCCGTTCACCGCGGCCCAGGACCTGTCCGGCCAGGAGATGCAGCCGACGGAGGAGGAGCGGTGGATCCTGTCCCTGCTGGCCTCCGGCGCCACGGATGACACGATCGGCCGACTGATGGGCTTCAGCGCCCGGACCGCCCACCGCAGGGTCCGCGAGCTGATCGCCCGCCTGGGCGTGGAGACCCGCTTCCAAGCGGGCATGCAAGCGGTCAAGCTCGGCTGGCTCTGATCGGGTCCCCCGCGACGGCGGTGGAGATCAACCTGGTCCCCGTCGAAGTCGCGGAGGACCCGGCCAGATCGCCGAGTCCCACCCGCCGCCGCCCCCGTCGGTCCGCGGCGAAGTCCCGTCGGCGCCACTCCCACGGGTCGTGCCCACAGCCACGTGTCGATGTCGGCGTGTCGCGTGCCCGACACGCCGGTGGTTACAGTTTCAGTTGAAACTGAAACCGTCCGACGACGCGTCGCCACGCTCGCGTGCCCGAAGTGGACGGAACCTCTCACCGGCTCGGTCGGAGAAGGCGTCTTTTGCGTTCGATCAGCGCTGGGTGCTGGTGGAAGCGGTTTCGGCGCTTGCCTGGGGTTGCAGTTGCAATGAAACTGTGCATTCTCCGACGACTCGCCTGAGAGGGGCCGGTGGGATCACCTCATTGAGGTTGGGCACCTGGTTGCCGCGGGAATCGCGGGACCGCGGACGGCGGGGTCGGACACCGGAGGTCGGGGCGGGGTGTTGGCGGGTTTTCGTAGGCTGGGCGCATGCCCAGTCGACGTGCCGTTGATCCCGGTGAAGTGCGCGACGCCGTCGCGGCGGTCCGCCCCTGGCTGGACGACGACGCGCAGCGCCCGGCCCGCCCCGAGCTCGCCGCCGCCGTGCGCCTGAGCCTGCGGACGCTGGAGCAGGTCGCGCCGGGCAACAGCGTCGAGGTCCGCGTCCCGCCGTTCGCCGCGGTCCAGTGCATCGCCGGACCCCGCCACACCCGGGGCACCCCGCCCAACGTCGTCGAGACGGACGCCCGCACCTGGCTCCTGCTCGCCACCGGCCGCCTCACCTGGACCGAAGCGGTCGACCAAGGCGCCCTCATCGCCTCCGGGACCCGAGCCGACATCTCCCAGTGGCTCCCCCTGGTCCGCACCGGCGGATGACCTCCCCGTCCCGGGCGGACGTCGCGGTTCACGGGTCCAGCAACGCTGCGGTTGGTCGTCAGTCGAACGGGGTGTCCGTTGTGGACGCGTGAGTTCCCGCGAGTCTAGGGGCTGTCCTGCGGTGCGCCCAGGATCCGCGCCGCCAAGGTGGGCAGTGCTCGGGTCAGGTACGCGGGTTGCGGTGGCCGGGTCACCAGCGAGAGCGTGACCTTCCCCGCCACGGGTGAGGGCAGCAGCCGGTCGGTCGGGTCGTTCCACCAGCGGGCGGCGAGGTCGGGGACCAGCGCCGGGATCCTGCGGTGCCGGGCGATCCGGAGGGTGGCCTCGATCGTGGGGCCAGGCCGAGGGGCCGCGCCGAGCTTGGACAGGCTGGCGTGGAGGTGCCCGCCACTCAGGTCGATCGAGGAGTACAACACCTCCCGTCCTGCCAATGGGCGCTTCCCGTCGGCCGGGGACGGGGTGCCCTCGGGCAGGACCAGGACGAGTGCGGAGGTGCCGAGCAGGGTGCGGTGCAGGCCGCGGGGTAGGGCGGTCTGCCCAGCGATGGTGACGATGGCCGCGTCCAGGAGTCCTTCGTGGACCTGGCCGATCAGGGCTGGTCCGTGATCGATCTCGGCGTGGGTGGTCAGCCCTGCCAGCTCGACCTGCGCGGCGGTGAACACGATCGGCGCCAGCGCGTGGATCGTGCCCAGGCTCAACGACGGTGACTGCGTCGCCGTCGCGACGTGCTCGGGGAGGGCGTCCAGCTCGGCCAGCAGCCGGGTGGCCTTCCGGGCCAGCTCCCGCCCCGCGGATGTCGGGCGGGCCCCGGTGGTGTCCCGCTCGAACAACCTGACGCCCAGGCGGCGTTCCAGGTCGGCCAGGCGGCGCGAGGCCGACGGCTGCGTGGTCAGCAGTTCCTTGGCAGCGGCCCCGACCGACCCGTGCCGGGCCACAGCCTCGACGAGCGCCAGGTCCTCGGTCCGCAGGCGGGAGGTCATGCTCCCAGCGTATGACCCCGGCGTGCTGTTCGATCTCTACCCGCCCGGATTGCGGCGGCACAGGATGGACGGGTGCGTAGAGGACTGCTGCTGCTGACCGCGATCACGTTCGTGACCTGGATCGGGACCCGGATGACCGCGGTCGCGCTGTCCCTGGTCGCCTTGGAGGAGACCGGGCAGGCCTGGACCACCGGGCTGGTCGGCGGCATGGCGGGCCTCCCCCTGCTGACCGTGGGCTGGTGGGGGCGGGGCGTGCGGGACCGGTTGACCAGCGGCCCCGCGTTGGCGGTGGTGATAGGGGTGAACGCGGCCGGGCTCGCCGTTGTGCCGCTGGCCGCCCTGGTTGACCAGGTCGGGGCGGTTGCGCTCTGTGCTTCGGGACTGGTCACCGGGGCCGCGGGCGCGCTGCTCGGACCGGCCGAGCGGTCGCTGGTCTCGGATCTCGCCGACGAGCACGTCGCCCGGGGTGGCCAGTCAGGTGCGGCGCGGTGGTTGGCATGGCAGGACCTGGCCCACCGGGTCTCGATGATCTTCGCGCCGCCCGCAGGGGCCTGGCTGGTGGCGGTGTGGGGATCCGGTCCACTGCTCTGGTGCGAGACGGTCGTGGTGGTCCTGTCCGCGCTGGCAGTCCTGGCCGTCCCCACCGCCCAGCGCACTCGTCACGAGGAGCAGCACGACGACACCGCCGGGGCTGTGCGGAGGGGGTCGGTGCTGGGGGCGCTGCGTTCCCACCCGGAGGTCGCTGCCGGGATCCTGATGGCCGGGGTCGGTGGGCTCTGCTGGTTCGGGTTCACCCTGGGCCTGGCCGTCCTGGGGTTCGAGCACGGCATGCCCGGTGCTCTGATCGCGGCAGGCATGAGTGGCTACGGCACTGCGTCCGTGGCTGCTTCCTTGCTGGTGCCGGTGGTCATCGACCGGTTGCCCAAGGTGGCGGCGATGGTGGCCTCCTGGGTGGTACTCGGGACGGTGTTCGTCGTCCTGCCCGCCGTCGCGCCGAACCTGATCGGTGTCGCGGTGGTGGCCGCCGTGGGCGGGGCAGCGACGCCCTGGGGGATCGCAGCTCTCAACGCGCTGATCAGCGGGCGAACCTCCGGAGCCGAGCGGCGGGCCGCGTTCACCGCCGAGACCGTTCTGCACTCCGGGGGAGTCTCGGTGGGCTTGCTCATCGGCGGGGCGCTCATCGGATTGGCCGGGGCCGGGCCGGTGCTGGTGGTCACCGGGGTCGTCCAGGTGGTTGCCGCACTGGCCGGGGCCTGGAAGACCCGCCGGCCAGCGCCGCGGACGACTTTCCGGCCGGCGTCGCCGCAGCAAGGAGTCCTGGTGACCTGCGAAAACACGGATGGTGTTGGCGCCGGGTGAACTCCAGCGGTCCCTTCCGCGCCCTGCTGGTCTCTGAGGGCGCCGAAGGACGTGGTGACGGGTGACCAGCGGACTCGAGCGTCGTGCCGGTCAGCGCGCTTAAGAGGATCAGGCCGCCTGGAGCGACGTTGGTCACCAGTGCAGTGAGCAGGTCCAGGAGGGGCGTCCAAATTTGCCCATGAGGCGGTGCTCCGGTTCCCGATCAAGGCCCCCAGCTGGCGTTGCCTCGCCTCCGGGGGCCGCTCCCGCGGAGGCGGAGTCGTGGTCGCGGGATGCGGGCGAACCTGGTTGACCACGGGCGTCGGGTGACGCACAGCACCAGGTTCGAGGTGCACCAGAGGCACCAGCGGGTATCCCTGGCACGGCCCGTCGTTACACTGAGGTGTAACTCCGGCTCCGTCCTTCAGGGAGTTCTCGGTGGTCACCGACCGGCCCGAACCGGCTAACGCAAGTACCCACGCGGACCCCTCCGCCGATCCCATCGAACGTGACGTGCCCCGCGAGGAATGCGGCGTCTTCGGCGTGTGGGCTCCCGGCGAAGAGGTCGCCAAGCTCAGCTTCTACGGGCTCTACGCCCTCCAGCACCGAGGGCAGGAAGCCGCCGGCATCGCCGTCGGCGACGGCTCGCAGGTCCTGGTCTACAAGGACACCGGGCTGGTCAGCCAGGTGTTCACCGAGCAGACCCTGGCGTCGCTGCGCGGCCACGTCGCGGTCGGCCACGCCCGCTACTCCACGACCGGCGGCGGCACCTGGGAGAACGCCCAGCCGACATTCCGCACCACGGTCGCCGGCAGTGGGCTGGCGCTCGGCCACAACGGCAACCTGGTCAACACCAGGGAGCTGCGCGACCGGATCATCGCCGAGGGCGTGGACACGGTGGCGGCCAACGCCTCCTCCCCGGCCAACGCCTGCGACCGCGCCACCACCGACTCCGACCTGGTCACCGGGCTGCTCGCGGCGCGCGCGGCGGACCTGGGCATCGAGCAGGCGGCGATGGAGCTGTTCCCGACGCTGCGCGGCGCGTTCTCCATGGTCTTCTGCGACGAGCAGACCCTCTACGCGGTGCGCGACCCGCACGGCGTGCGTCCGCTGGTGCTCGGTCGGCTGGAGCGCGGCTGGGTGGTGGCCAGCGAGACGGCCGCCCTGGACATCGTCGGCGCCTCGTTCGTCCGCGAGGTCGAGCCCGGCGAGCTGCTGGCCATCGACGGCGACGGGCTGCGCTCCCAGCACTTCGCCAACCCGAAGCCCAAGGGCTGCATCTTCGAGTACGTGTACCTGGCGCGCCCGGACACCACCATCGCTGGCCGCTCGGTCAACGGCACCCGCGTGGAGATCGGGCGCCGCCTGGCCAAGGAGCACCCGGTGGACGCCGACCTGGTGATCCCGGTGCCGGAGTCGGGCACGCCCGCCGCGATCGGCTACGCCCAGGCCTCCGGCATCCCCTACGGCCAGGGCCTGGTCAAGAACTCCTACGTCGGCCGCACCTTCATCCAGCCGTCGCAGACCATCCGCCAGCTCGGCATCCGCCTCAAGCTGAACCCGCTGCGCGAGGTGATCCGCGGCAAGCGGCTGGTCGTGGTCGACGACTCGGTGGTGCGCGGCAACACGCAGCGGGCCCTGGTCCGGATGCTGCGCGAGGCCGGTGCCATCGAGGTGCACGTGCGGATCGCCTCGCCGCCGGTCAAGTGGCCCTGCTTCTACGGCATCGACTTCGCCTCCCGCGCCGAGCTGATCGCCAACGGCCTGGACATGGACGGGGTGCGCCGCTCGATCGGCGCGGACAGCCTCGGACACGTCTCGCTGGACGGCCTGGTCGCGGCCACCGAGCAGCCCCGCACCCGGTTGTGCGCGGCCTGCTTCGACGGCGAGTACCCGATCCCGCTGCCCGACGACGCCAAGCTCGGCAAGTACGTGCTGGAGGGCGAGCAGGAACGGGGCGTGGCGGGACCGGCCGAACCGGTGCTGCCGACCGGCTACGGCGCGGCCGAAGCACTGCAACGGCCCTGATCCCGCCCACGAAGACCCCCCGTGGTTCACCGTCGACGCGTAGCGTTGTCCGTGCTACACATGCGCGTCCGGCGAATCCCAAATCGCACCAGAATGTGGAGCCAGTCGTGTCCGAAGACCTGCTCGCAGGGTCTGCCCAACCCGATAGCCCGAAAGCCACCTACGCCGCTGCGGGGGTGAGCATCGAGGCCGGTGACGAAGCGGTCGAGAAGATGCGCCCGTGGGCGAAGCGCGCGACCCGGCCCGAGGTGCTCGGCTCGCTCGGCGGGTTCGCCGGCCTGTTCCAGCTCAAGCTGGACCGCTGGAAGGAGCCGGTGCTGGCCTCCTCCACCGACGGGGTGGGCACCAAGCTCGCCGTCGCGCAGGCCCTGGACCTGCACGACACCGTCGGCATCGACCTCGTCGCGATGGTCGTCGACGACCTGGTGGTGTGCGGGGCGGAGCCGCTGTTCCTGCAGGACTACATCGCCGTCGGCAAGGTCGTGCCGGACCGGATCGCCGACCTGGTCAAGGGCATCTCGGAGGGCTGCGTGCAGGCGGGCTGCGCGCTGCTGGGCGGCGAGACCGCCGAGCACCCCGGGATGATGGCGCCCGGCGAGTACGACATCTCGGCCACCGGCGTCGGCGTCGTCGACGCGGACGCGATGCTGGGCGCGGACAAGGTGCGGCCCGGCGACGTGGTCATCGCGATGGGCTCCTCCGGCCTGCACTCCAACGGCTACTCGCTGGCCCGGCACGTCCTGCTGGACATCGCCCGGATGCCGCTGGAGGGCCACGTCGAGGAGTTCGGCCGCACCCTCGGCGAGGAGCTGCTGGAGCCCACCCGGATCTACGCCAAGGACTGCCTGGCGCTGGCCGCCGAGGCGGGCGTGCGGACGTTCGCGCACGTCACCGGCGGTGGCCTGGCGGAGAACCTGGCCCGGGTGATCCCGGCCGGGCTGACCGCGGTGCTGGACCGCGGCAGCTGGACCCCGGACCCGGTGTTCCGGCTGATCGCCCAGCGCGGCCGCGTCGAGGCCGAGGAGATGGAGCGCACCTTCAACATGGGCATCGGCATGGTCGCGGTGGTGACCGCCGAGGACGTGGACCGCGCCCTGGCGGTCCTCACGGCCCGCCACGTCCCGGCGTGGGTGCTCGGCGAGATCGCCAAGCAGCCCACGGTCGAGGACGCGGGCGAGGAGGACCGGGTGGTCCTGCGCGGCAACCACCCGCGCTTCTGACCTGAGCGCTGAACGCGGCCCCCGGACCCGTCCGGGGGCCGCGTCGCACATTCACCCGCTGGAGCGGGAATCCGCGGCGCGCCCCGCTCGTTGTACGGGGAGCTGGCGTGCGCGCGTGCCCCCGGGCCCCATCTGAAGCCTGCGAGGAATACCGTCCGGCTGGAGCCTCGTAGCGCCAACCGCCGAGAGGCGGCCCGCGCACGCTGGCGTTTTCTACTTGTTTGCGGTGGCTGGTTTGCGTGGCGGTGCGGGTAGCGGAACCTCAGCGTCCGCCTGGACTGCGGGTGCCCAACTTTGTGTATGCCACTACACGGCAGTTGGGCCGTCCTCGCCAGGCGAACGCTGAGGGCCCGCGGCGGTGCCAGTTGCGAGGGTGGGCTATGCGCCTTCGGCGCATGCGACACCTTCACATCGGCGCCAGACGTTCTCGCGGATGCTGTTCACCGCTGCAAGCGGCTTCGCCGCTTGCCTGACGGGGGTTGTGCGGCGTAGGTGCCTCGCCGCTTCTTCTTGCCTGTCGGCCGCCGTTGGTGCCTGAGTTGTTGATCTTCGTGGGTGTGGTTTTGGGTGGGTTGTTCGCTGGGTGGTCAGCGCAGGGAGCCGAGCGGTGTGGTCACCGCTCGGCTGGTTCCCTGGAGCAGACGCACGTGAGTGGCGTCACCGGTTGCCCGGCGACGCCACTCACGTGAGCTCCTCCTATGTGGGACTCTGCGAGTTCGTCAATTCCCACCTGCCGGGTAGGACGAACGACGTGCGACGCGCCTTCTCCCGAGCGAGCAGCGTTCAACCGCTGTCCTCGGTGGAGATGTGCTTCAGCGTCGGCCGTAGTCGTAGTCGTCGTACCCGTCGTCGTGCGAGTCATCGCGGTCCTCGTTGGACCACTCGCCGGACTCCGAGGCGGACAGCTCGCGCTGCAACGCCTCGATGTCCATGGACGGGGAACTGTACTTCAGCTCGCGGGCCACCTTCGTCTGCTTGGCCTTAGCCCGGCCGCGCCCCATGGCTCGACCCCCTCGCACAGGGTGTGCGGGGCGGACAGGGGAAAGTCGGCCCCGCATGATCTCGACAACTTTTCCTGTAACTACCGTACCGTGTCGAGGCGGTTGAACGCGACGTGGTGCCGGGTCTGAGTGGTCGTGTCTTGGGTGACGTCGCCCTCCCCACCGTTTTCCGACGTCCGCGAGTCGGCGGCGGCCCCCGCCGGGCGGTCTGGCACGATGCTCGCTGTGCCTGAGCCGTTCGTCGCCTACCTGAGGGTGTACGAGCCCTTGTCGTCCTTCGACGCGCCGCTCCGCGAGGAGCTGGAGGCGGCCGTGGACCGGGGCCCGGTCGATCCGTTCGACGCCGGGCTCCGGGAGCAGGACGTCTGGCTGCGCAGCCAGCTCGCCGCCCCGCCCCGCCAGCTACCCGGCGAGACCGCCGACGGCGGCGTGCAGGGCGTCGGCGACGTGCTGGTGCTCGACCCGAAGGAGGTGCCGAGCGCTCCGGCGGCCACCGTTGGCCCGGGCCCCCTGGTGTGCCCGCTTGACCTGCGCGGCCGGTCCGCCGCGGCGCTGGTCGGCTTCCTGGGCGACTCCGAGCTGCCGCTGCGCACGGCGGCGCTGGCGGTGCCGGTGGAGCAGGCCAAGGTGCGCGCCAGCGCGGTGGTCAGCGAGCTGGCGGGTGGCGCGGTGCACGTGCTGTCCTCGACCTGGACCGTGCCGCTGCCCTGGTTCGTGGTGGTCGACCCGACGGAGCGGTGCGTGTTCACCGAGTCGGACCGGCGCCGCGTGTGCTGGCGGGTGGCGATGGCCGACGCCCGCCGCCGGGTGGCGCGGGCGCACTCGATCGGCCGCCAGTCGATCGGCGAGGAGGGCCCGACCCGGATCCTCCGCGAGACGGGTCGCTGGCTGGAGCGCTTCCACCCGCACTCGGCGGTCGAGCTGGACTACGGCGGCCTGGTGCAGCTGATGACCACCAGCGACCTGGAAGCCGACACCTCGGCCGAGGACGTGCACGCGATCGTCGACGCGATGGAAGCCGACGACGCGGAAGAGGTGGCCACCCGCTACGAAGCCCTCCGGGACTTCTGGTCGGAATTCGCCGCCCGCGAACGCCACAACTGACAGGACTGCCGAGCGGCCACCTCGCGTGGCGGCGCGGGCAGCGCAACCCGTGCGCTGCGGGTCAGGGGTGGCAGCGGATCTCGCCGTTGAGGACCGCGAACCAGCCGTCCTCGGCGTCGATCCAGGCGTGCCAGGCCGCTGCCAGGTCCTCCAGTTCCGCGCGGGTCGTCAGGCCGTGGCCCAGGGCTTGCTCGGCGAAGGACGAGCGGCGGATGCGGTCCGCCCACAGGTTCCCCCACCAGGAGCGCTCCTCGGGAGTGGCGAAGCACCACGCCGTCGCGGTGCAGCCGACCTCGCTGAAACCGGCCTCCAACGCCCAGGACTTCAGGTGCTGGCCGCCATCGGGGTAGGCCCCGTTGTGCCGCGCGACGTCGCGGTAGAGCGCCAACCAGCGGTCCAAGCCGGGGTTCTCCGGGGACCACCGCATCCCGCCGTAGTCGGCGTCACGAGCGGCGACCACACCTCCGGGACGGCACACCCGCCGCATCTCGCGCAACGCCGCCACCGGATCAGTCAGGTGCTGCAGGACCTGGTGCGCGTGCACGACGTCGAAGGACCCATCGGCGTAGGGCAACTCGTGGACGTCGGCGCTGTCGAACCTGACGTTGTCCAACCCCCGCTCGACGGCCCCGGCGCGAGCGATCTCCAAGGGCGACTCGACGTTGTCCACGCCCACCACGACCCCAGGCGCCACCAGAGCGGCGAAGTCGTGCGTGATGGTCCCAGGCCCACACCCGACATCGAGCACGCTGACCCCGGCCCGCAGATCGGGAATCAGGTACCCAGCGGAGTTCTCAGCAGTTCGCCACCGATGAGACCGCAGAACGCTCTCATGATGCCCGTGCGTGTAAACCCCCACCTGCCGACCGCTCATCACACCATCCCAACATGCGGGAAAATAGTTCCAATATCTGAGCATAGCCGTGCGGGGGAAGACTCAACAACCCCGAATGAGAAGAACGCCCGAAGCCCGGAAGGGGGCACCCCAACGCGAAAACCTCAAAAAACCTCAGAACCCCAGAAAGCTTGGAACCGGCCCCGACACCCCAGGACCCGCAGTCACTACGACGACCGCACGACCGGTGGTGAGGGTTGAAATCCCGAAAGGAATTGGCTCCTCGCCACCGCAGGTTCCGTCAACAACGCAACGAAGCCAATTTCGATGAAATCGCATCACCCAGAGCAACTACCTACGGCTTAGCACCCAACCCCTCCCCAACGGCATCCTCCGCCGTCCACTCGACCCCGGTACCACCGCAAAATCCCACGAACGCGCAGCAACACCCCCGGCGCCCACCTCGCCCGCCGGGCCCCAGGGTCACGGCCGGTCCCGCTCCTCCGCCAACCGGTCGTCCACCGACGCCGCGCCTTCGCGGTAGCGGCGCGCGATCTCGGCGTTCAGGCAGTCCACCACGCCCTGCACCTCGCGGCGGCGCTGCGACACCGAGTCCTCCTCGGCCGTGTAGGCCTCCAGGGCCTGGGCGAGCTTCGCGTCGGACAGCGAGGTCACGTTGGAGAGGTCGGCGTCGGAGACGAGCGCCTCGACGTGCCTGCGGTGCGCTTCCGCCCGCGACGGCTCGGTCGTCTGGTAGCGGCCGGAACCGGCTGCCGGGCCGACGGCGTTGTCCGACAGGATGTTCACCAACTGTTCGACCACCGAGGTCGAACCGTCCTCGACGCGGCGCCGCTGCTCGGCGCGCACGATGTCGATCCGGACGTGCAGCACGCGGCGCAGGTACGAGAGGTCGGTCTCCTCCTGCGCCGCCTCGTCCCGCAGCGCCCGCACCTCGCTCAGCTCGCGGCCTTCGATTCCACTGGTGTAGTCCGGGGACAGAACCCTGTCGATGCGGCGCCGTCCACCCGGGCGGACTTCGATCACGTGGCCATCCTCCGGCAATCCGGCCGAACTCGCCAACAATTCGGCGATGTCGTTTCGAAAGCGGTGCGGAATCGGGTGATCGCGGGGTGCTACCGGCCGCGCAGCCGCTCCGCGGCGACCCGCCCCGGCGGCTCCCCGCTGTCCGGCGGCACCGAGTCGGGGTCCACCGCCGCGGCCACCGCGCGGTCCTGCTCCGGGTCCCCGGCGACGAGCTCGGCGTCCACCGGGGTCGAGCGCTTGAGCAGCGCCAGCGCCACCGGGCCGAGCTCGTGGTGCTGCACCACGCTGCCGACCCGGCCGACCTTGCGGTCGCCGTGCCACACCGGGTCGCCGGTCTCCGGCCGCACCTCCACCGAGCCGTCCAGGTGCAGCAGCACCATGCGCCGCGGCGGCTTGCCCACGTTGTGGACCTTGGCCACCGTCTCCTGGCCGCGGTAGCAGCCCTTGGCCACGTGCGCGGCCACGTGCACCCAGCCCAGTTCGTGCGGGATCGCGCGGTCGTCGGTGTCCAGCCCGACGCGCGGGCGCAGCGCCTCCACCCGCAGCGCCTCGAAGGCGAGCGTGCCGGAGGGGCGGATGCCCGCGTCGGTCAGCTTCGTCCACCACTCGACCAGCGACTCGCGGGGCACCACCAGGTCGATCGTGGGCAGCGAGCGGAACGGCACGTTGCGCGCGAAACCGCCGCCGGGCAGCGGCTGCACCTCGTACGGCCCGGACGGCACCGCCGCGAACTGGGCGAGGATGCCGCCCGCGTCCGGGCCGACCGCGGTGAGCACCGCGAACTCCGCGGTGGCGTCGCGGGGCTCCACCCTGGACCAGAAGCGCATCGCGTCGAGGTACTCCGGCACGGTCTGCTTGCCGTCCACCCCGATGGTCGGCAGGGCGCTGGTGGCCTGCGCCTCGCGGTCGGTGTCCAGGTAGACCACGCCCTCGTGGTGGGCGACCAGCAGATGGCAGTCCACCCGGCCGTGGCTGTCCAGGATCAGCGCCTCGGTGCCCTGCCCGGCGGGCAGCTCGGTCAGGTGCTGCGAGAGCACCAGGTGCAGCCAGCTCAACCGCTCTTCACCGGGGACCGCGATCACCTGGCGGTGGGAGCGGTCCACCAGCACCGCGGACCGGCTGGCGGAGCGCTGCTCGGCGAACGGGTCGCCGAAGTGCCAGGGCACGCCCACGTCCACCGCGTCCTCCGGTGCGGGTACCGCACCCGGCAGGTCCAACAGGGGTGAACTCATCAGCGCTCCTCGGTGTGTTGCGGGGTGCCCGGTGGGGGCGTGCGGGACATCAGCCCGCCTCGGTCGCGCGGCAGTTCCGGCACATGCCGGACAGCGCGAGGTGGGTGGCGTCCAGTTCGAAGCCGCGCTCGCGGCGCAGCTGGTCAGCCAGGTCGTCGAGGGTCTCGGTCGGCACCTCGTCGATCCCCCCGCAGCGGTGGCAGGCGAGGTGGACGTGCTCGTGCTCCTCGACGGAGTAGGTGGGCGCGCCATGCCCGAGGTGCGTGTGCCGCACCAGGCCGAGCTCCTCGAGCAGGTCGAGGGCGCGGTAGACAGTGGTGATGTTGACCGTGGAGGCGGTGCCCTGCACCGCGCGGCAGACCTGCTCCGGCGTCGCGTGGCCGAGTTCGCGCACCGCGTCCAGCACGAGCTGGCGCTGCGGCGTCATCCGCATGCCACGTTGGTGCAAGGTGCTGCGCAGCGATCCCTGGTCGCTCAATGCCCGCTCCTGTGCTCGGCGCGCTCCGGTCGGCACGTCCGATCGTAACGCCGAGGGTTCCTCACCGGACGTGCGTGCGACTCCGCGCCTGGTGCCCGAACCCGATTCCCGGTGAAACGGGGTACGGCCCCGCAAACAGTGCAGTTCCAATTGGAACCGCGCGTGGGGGCCGGTGCCGGTGTTCCGCCGCCACGTCGGATGAGCTCGTCCGCCAGGCTCTACGCTTCCGGCATGCGCGTACTGGCACTTTTGGACGGGACGATCGCCGACCCGGAGGCACCGCTGTTCCGCGCCGACGACCTGGGGGTGACGCGCGGTGACGGGGTCTTCGAGACGATCCTCGTCGCCGAGCGGCAGCCGCGGGAGATCGGTCCGCACCTGGACCGGCTCAAGCGGTCCGCCGAGCTGCTGCAGATGCGGCTGCCCGAGCGCGCCGCGTGGGAGCGGGCGGTGCAGGCGGTGATCGACAACTGGCCGTGGGACACCGACCCGGAGATGGCCCTGAAGTTGGTGTGCACCCGCGGCATCGACGGCGGGGACGGCACGCCGCACGGCTTCGCGATGGGCATGCCGATCGGAGAGGACACGCGGCGCAAGCGCCGCGACGGCGTCTCAGCCGTGACGCTGGAGCGCGGGTTCGCGCCGGACCTGATGGAGCGCGCGCCCTGGCTGCTGCTGTCCGCGAAGAGCCTCTCCTACGCGGTGAACATGGCCGCCCTGCGGGAGGCAGAGGCGCGCGGCGCGGATGAGGTCATCTTCACCGCGACCGACGACTCGGTGCTGGAGGGGCCGACCTCCACCGTGGTGATCGCCCAGGGCCGGACCCTGCTGACCACCCCGCCGAGCTCCGGCATCCTGGAGGGCACCACGCAGGGCGCCCTGTTCCGCGCCGCCGAGCAGGCGGGCTGGCGGACCGAGGTGGCGAAGTTCCCGAAGTCGGCGCTGTTCGAGGCGGACGGCGTGTGGCTGTGCTCCAGCGTGCGGCTGGTGACCCAGGTACACACCATCGACGGCACGGCGACCAAGGCCGACGCCCAGCTGCACGACGAGGTCACCCGGCTCTACGAGTCCAACTACTGACCCGCCCCCGCGACCTCGATGGGGGTCACACGTCCGACCTCCATGGAGGTCGCGGTGCGCCGGGTGGTCAGCCCATGGTCCGCTGGCCGTCGATGGACTCGCGGATGATGTCCGCGTGGCCCGCGTGCTGGGCCGTCTCCGCGGCGATGTGGAGCAGGGTCCGGCGCACCGTCCAGCGCCTGCCCCCGCCCCGCGGTGCTGGCAGCTGGTGGGACAGGTCCAGGTCCGGGACGGTCGCGACGATCTCGTCGGTGGCGCGCGCGACCTCGTCGTAGGCGTCCAGCAGCGAGTCCAGGGAGTCCTCGTCGGTCAGCTGGAAGCTGGCCGCGTGCGCTTCGGCCACCGTCTCGTCGCGGGTGTCCTCGAACGCGCGGCCGTTGCGGATGAAGCTCGCCCACTGGCGCTCGACCGCTGTGACGTGCTTGATCAGGCCGCCGAGGCACAGCTCGCTCTTGGTGGGCTGGGTGCGGATCTGCTCCTCGGTCAGGTCCTGCACCGTGTACCGGAGGAACTCGCGGCGCGCCTGCAACAGCTCCAGGATGTCGGCGCGCTCGCCGACGAGGGTTTCCTTGATGATCGTCATTGCCCACCTCGGGTGATCGTCGTTGCTGACGAACCTAGTGGGCACGGCCGACACCGGCGCCGGACGCGGGACCACCGCGCCCGGCCCCGGCTGGAGGTCAGCCGACGACGCGGTCCAACTTGGCGGACAGCCGCGGCTGGAGCTCGTGCTCGGAGGTCGCCCGCTCCTCGACGTAGGCCAGCGAGCCCTCGACCACGCCGTAGAGGCGGCTGGCCGCGGAGACGTCCTCGCTGGTCGGGGTGCGCAGGACGGCGTCGGTTCCGAACTGCCAGGTGGTCTGCGCGGTCGGCTTGCCGAAGAACATCTCGGCGACGCCCGTCTCGTGCAGGATCAGCAGCTCGATGGTGTCGTCCGGCTGCGGGCGGAAGAAGCCGGTCTCGCGGAACGCCGGGCCGACGACCTCGCCGCCCTCGCCGGTGAGCCGCCACGCGCGGCTCTCGTAGGTCAGGAACGAGCGCCCGTCGTGCGCGATCGTGACCTGCTGGATGAAGCGGTAGGTCTCGTCGAGCGACGGGTGCGAGGCCTCGCCCTCGCCGCGCCACACACCGACCATCGGCAGCAGCGCCAGGCACGCGTCGTCCAGCGACGGGCCCAAGCGCAGGTTGGCCGTGTCACCGGGGCCGGGCAGGTCATCGAACTCCGGCACGTTGCGGTGCGCGGTGAGCTTGGCGCGCTCGGCAGCTGCGGCGACTGCGGCGTCACCGCTGCCGCGCTGCGGTTCGTTCGGTGTTGCAGTCACGGTGGGAAGGCTACCGGTAGCCGCGGATCAGTCGCTGTACAGGCGGTACACCACGTAGACGGCGAACCAGATGGTGGCCACCGCGGCGAGGCCGACGAGGGTGACGAGGCCGTAGTGCATGAAGTCGATAAGTTCCACGGGCAAAGAATAACCACCGAACGGGCCCGGCGGAGTGTGGCGTCGGGCATGATCTGGCGCACCAACAGCCGGGACGGGAATCACATGGACTTCGAGACGTTGCGCGAGCGGGCGCTGGCCTTCCGCGAGGACCTGCTGGCGCGCAAGGACGAGATCGCGCCCAGCGACTTCGGCTGGTACCCGTACGACACGATGGCCAACATCTTCCACCTGGATGCGCTGCTCAGCGGGCCGCAGCGGCGGATCTTCGAGCAGATCGCGGGCACCAGGGTCGCCGACATCGGGGCGGCCGACGGCGACTTCGGGTTCTTCCTGGAGGCCGAGCTGGGCTGCCAGGTGGACGTGATCGACAACGCGCCGACCAACTTCAACGGCCTGCGCGGGGCGCGGCGGCTGGTGACCGAGCTGGACTCGAAGGTCCAGGTGCACGAGATCGACCTGGACGCGCAGTTCGAGCTGCCCGCCGAGCGCTACGGCGCGGTGTTCTTCCTCGGGCTGCTCTACCACCTGAAGAACCCGTTCTTCGTGCTGGAGCGGCTGGCCGAGCGCGCCGACCTGTGCTTCGTCTCGACCCGGATCGCGCAGCTCACCCCGGACGGCACCCGCGTCCAGCAGCAGCCGGTGGCCTACCTGCTGGACCCGACCGAGGCGAACAACGACGCGACCAACTTCTGGATCTTCAGCGAGGTGGGCCTGCGCCGCCTGTTCGACCGCACCGGTTGGGAGGTCGTCGACTTCACCACGGTCGGCTGCACCCAGGACTCCAACCCAAGCGCCCAGGACCGCGACGAGCGAGCCTTCGCCCTCCTCCGCTCCAAGCACTCGTGAGTGGCGGTGGTGGTTGGGGCGACCGTTGCCGCTCACGAGGTGGGTGCGTGGGGTCGTGAGTGGCGGTGGTGGTTGGGGCGACCGTTGCCGCTCACGACTGACGAGTGAGGGGCACCTCCTGGTGCTGGAGGTGCCCCTCGTTGTGGCGGTATCGCGGGGTCAGGCGACTGCGATGTCCACCGGGTGGACGCCGGGGCCCGCGGTGGTGACGGTGGACTGGCCCTTGCCGTCGCGGTGGAGGGCTCGGACCGTCCAGTCACCGGGAGCGGCGTAGAAGCGGAAGTCGCCCTCCGGGGAGGAGACGACCTCCGCGGTGAACTCGCCGGAGGAGTCCAGCAGGCGGACGAAGGCTCCGCCGACCGGCTGGTCCCCGGACCGCACCTTCCCGGCCACCACGACCTGGTCGGTGTCCTCGGCCACCGCGGTCGCCGACTGCTGCGGTGCTCCGCATCCGCTGCTCATGCTCATCTCTCCTTCGGTTCGAGGCTTTTCCTCAGGCCTTGGCGGACTCGGCCGGGTTCTCGATCGGCACGCCGACCAGGGAGCCGTACTCGGTCCAGGAGCCGTCGTAGTTCTTGACGTTGGTATTGCCCAGGAGCTCGCGCAGGACGAACCAGGTGTGCGAGGAGCGCTCGCCGATGCGGCAGTAGGCGATGGTGTCCTTCGCGGTGTCCAGGCCAGCCTCGGCGTAGATCTGCTCCAGCTCCTCGTCGGACTTGAAGGTGCCGTCCTCGTTCGCGGCCTTGCTCCACGGGACGTTGATCGCCGACGGGATGTGCCCGGCGCGCTGCGCCGACTCCTGCGGCAGGTGGGCCGGGGCGAGCAGCTTGCCCGCGAACTCGTCGGGGGAGCGCACGTCGACCAGGTTCTTGTTGCCGATCGCGTCGACGACCTCGTCGCGGAACGCGCGGATCGAGGTGTCCGGCTCCTGCGCCTGGTAGGTGGTGGCGGGCCGGTTCGGCTCCTCCTTGGTGAGCTCGCGGCCGTCCAGCTCCCACTTCTTGCGGCCGCCGTCGAGCAGCTTGACGTCGCCGTGCCCGTAGAGCTTGAAGTACCAGTAGGCGTAGGCGGCGAACCAGTTGTTGTTGCCGCCGTACAGGATCACCGTGTCGTCGTTGCTGATCCCCTTGGCGGACAGCAGCTCCTGGAAGCCCTGGCGGTCGACGAAGTCACGGCGCACGTGGTCCTGGAGCTCGTTCTTCCAGTCCAGCTTGACGGCGCCGGGGATGTGGCCGCCGTCGTAGGCGGTGGTGTCCTCGTCCACCTCGGCGAACACCACGCCGTCGGTGTTCAGGTTCTGCTCGGCCCACTCGGTGGAAACCAGGACCTCTGCGCGGCTCATCGAGCGACTCCTTCGTTGATCTTCAGTGGTTCAGCGGGTTTGCGAGGTGGACGCCCCGGCGGGCGCCAAGCGCCGGAGCACCAGGTACAGCTGGCAGCCGAGGCAGTAGCCGAACACCGCGTTGAGCAACGCGGCGACCAGCGCGAACGCGTTCGCGACGAATCCGAGGGTGGTCCACTCGGCCGCGTAGCCGATGGTGGCCACCAGGGCGAACGCGAACCCGATGCCCTGCGAGAACCGGACGGGAGCCGGGTCCTCGCGGTCGGCCTGGTCGATCGGGGACAGCCGCGGCTGCACCGCCTGCCGGTACACGAAACCCCACGGGTTGAGCCGCATTCCGATGAACGCGCACATGCCGAACAGCACCATCTGGGCGGCCAGCACCCGCCAGCTGGCGGTGATCAGCCCGAGGGCGAGGATCGCGCTGGTCACCGCGGCGGTGAAGCGGACTCCTCGGGGGTCGAGCGTTCCGGCGGACATGGGGCCTCCTGACTGTGGACTTCGACTGCCGAGTCCGTCAGGCGGTGGGAGCGCGCACCGTCGCCACGACACGGCCGCGCGAGGTGCGAGACGTACTACCGCCCGGTCAGTGCCCGCAACACAGGCTGCTACCCACGCGGCAGAGATCAACCGCGCGCCTTCGGGTCAGCAGTACATGCACGCCCCGGAGGTTACCGCCTGGACCGATCAGCGGGAACCCTGTTCACAAGGTGGGACACCCCGGGGTGATCACGCCACGACCCGGAGTTCGCAGTTTCAATTGAAACTGCGGATCTCCCTGGGGCACCGTCGCAGTTTCAATTGAAACTGCGGTCAGCTGAGGTGGAGTTGCAGGGCGGTGGCGAGCTTGGCGCGGTGCGGGACGCCGCTGACGCGGAACAGCTCGGCTCCGGTGGCGTCCAGGACGAGGGTCGTCGGGGTGGTGTGCACGCGCAGCGGCGTGGACCACTCCGGGTGGTGGGTGAGGTCGACGTCCACGTGGCGGACGCCCTCGGTGCGCTGCGCGAAGTCGGAGAGCAGCACGCGGGGGTGGCGGCACGGCGCGCAGAACGTCGTCGACAGCTGGAGCAGCGTCACCCTCGCGTCCTGGTCCGGGGCATCGACGAGCCGCTGCCGCAGCTCGTCGGGAAGGAGGTCGGTCACGTTCTCCCCACCGTTCCTCTCGCGGACCCTGCCCTGCCGGGACTTCCACACCGCGCCGAGCAGCAGCGCCGCCGCCACGGCGACGACTAAGACACCGGCGCCGGGGCTCACCCGGTGGTCACCCCGTCGGGGGTGATCGTGACGTCCTCCGCGATGCCCTCGACGACCAGCGCGCCGCGCTCGGCGTGCACCGCGGTGGGCTTGACCTCGAACGGCAGCATGCCCGGGTCCAGCGTGGTGCTGAACTGCTGGAGCACCGACTTCTCGAAGATCGACGGCAGCTCGATCGCGCCGAAGGTGCTGTTGTTCAGGTCCAGCTTGCGCGGCTCGATCTGCATCTTGCCGTTGACCAGCGACAGCACCGCGATCACCCGCACCTTGTTGTCGGAACCGGCGATGTTCACGGTGCCGTCCAGCTGCACCACCGCCTTGGTGCGGTCGGTGCCCGAGGCGAGCTGCTCGTCGGCGGCGCTGACGCTGCCGTCCTCGTCGGCCAGCGCGTCCTTGGCTGCCGGGTTGATGGTGAGGTCCTGGATGCCGATCAGCCGGGCCACGTCGGAGGCCTTGAGCTTCACCCGGCCGACCAGCTCGTCCACCGTGAAGTGGTCGGCGGTGCCCGCGATGAGCTCCGAGGTGGACACCTTCGCCCCGTGCAGGTCGGCCTCGATGCCGACCTCGTTGAACGGGCCGACCTGCACCGCGTTGGCCGCCATCTGCACGTCGCGGTAGTTCCCGGCGACGACCTGGGTGAGGAACGGGAAGCCGTTGATCCGCACCTCGGGGTTCTCGGGCAGCTGCAGCTGCTCGGCGACCTTCTTCGACACCTGGTACTCGGCGATGGCGGCGCCGCCGAAGTCGGCGCCCACCAGCAGACCCGCGATGATGACGAGGGCGATGACGAGCTTCTTCACCGAGCGGTCCGTTTCTGTCGGGGCAGGAGTGGTTGGCGGGTCCTCAGTGACCGCCACGATCGGGTGGCCCCACTGTATCCGCCGCCCACCGCGCGATGCGGTCCACCAAGTCCGGGGTGGCCGCGCTCTCGGCGTGCCGCATGCCCTCTTCCAGCCACAACTCGCCGCCACCGGCCTCGCTGAGCGCGACCGCGTCGGCCGCCGGGAAGTAGTGGTCCTGCGCACCGTGCACGATCAGCTGCGGGACCGGGATGCGCGGGACCAGCTCGATCGGTGAGATCGGCACCTCCTCCCACGGCGGGGCGAGGCGGACGCCCAGCAGCCGCGCGCTCAACCGGCCGTGCGGCTGCTCCAGCAGCCAGTGCACCCGGCGCATCGCGGGCGTGTCGCGCACCCACCAGCGGGCGGGGCTGCTCACCGCGACCACCGCGTCCGGTGCCGAACCCAGCGCGGCCTGGCGCAGCACCACCGAGCCGCCTAGCGAGAAGCCGATCGTGACGACCCGGCGGCAGCCGAGCTCGCGCAGGCGCGCGACGGCGGCGTCGATGTCCAGCGCCTCGGCCGGGCCGACGGTGGTGCGGCCACCGGAGCGCCCGTGGCCGCGGAAGTCGACCGCGAGCACCGGCGCCCGCCGGGCCAGGCGGTGCAGGATCCGCCGCAGGGTGGGCTTGCGGGTGTGGTTGGTGAAGCCGTGCCCGACGACGAACCCGAGGTCGGCGGGCAGCCCGGGACCGGTCAGCAGCTGGCCGCGCAGCGCGGTCCCGTCGGCGGCCGACAGCTTCACCGCGCGCGGGCGACACATGCGCGTAACACGAGATCGACTGCTGTTCACAAATGTGATGCGCCCCGTTGGACCTGGGCTTTTCCGCTGCATGTCGGTTATTCTCCTTGCCATCCACAGGCAACGACGCCGAGTCATCCGCCATGTGCGGCTGGCCACTCCCGCCCGGACGTCGGGTTCACGCCTTGGGGACGGAGGCCCTCCAGATGAGCTCCGAACTGCTGCTGCTGACCAGCGAAACAGACTGCGAAGCGGTCCTGCCCGCGCTCGCCCTGCTCCCGCACCGGGTGCGCGTGCTGCCCGCCGACCCCGGGTCGGTGCTGTCCGGCGGCGCGCACGACGTGATCGTGGTCGACGCCCGCACCGACCTGGTTGGTGCCCGCGACCTGTGTCGCCTGCTGTCGGCCGGTGACGTGCCGGTGGTCGCGCTGGTCAACGAAGGTGGCCTGGTCACCATCAGCGCCGAGTGGGGGGTGGACGAGATCCTGCTGCCGACCACCGGTCCGGCGGAGGTCGACGCCCGGCTGCGCCTGCTGCTCTCCCGGCACGGCGACGCGAGCAGCGGCGGCGACGGGCTGCTCAGCGTCGGTGACCTGGTGATCGAGGAGGCCACCTACACCGCGCGGCTGAAGGGCCGGGCGCTGGAGCTCACCTACAAGGAGTTCGAGCTGCTCAAGTACCTGGCCCAGCACGCGGGTCGGGTCTTCACCCGCGCCCAGCTGCTGCAGGAGGTGTGGGGTTACGACTTCTTCGGCGGCACCCGCACGGTCGACGTGCACGTCCGGCGCCTCCGCGCGAAGCTCGGCCCGGAGCACGACTCGATGATCGGCACGGTCCGCAACGTGGGCTACAAGTTCGTCCGCCCGAACCGCACCAACACCCCCATCGCGGCGGAGGCCACCGACCCCGCGGACACGGAAGCCCCAACCCGCGACACCGCCCTCACCCGCTGACCGCCTGCCTCCACTGCCTGCGCGGGTCCTGTGATCCGAGGTCCCTTCAGCCAGCTCCGACGCCCGCGTCCGGTCCGTCGGGTTCTCCGCTCCGGAGTCCTGCTCGTCGTGCCCTCCGGCGGTGCCCCGTCCGTCGAGATTCCTTTCGAGTTCTGTCCGCCAGGCTCTCCGTCGGTGCTCCAGCCCTCGGGCCCTCCGCGACCCCAATGGGGATCAGACGTCTGGTCCCCACCATTGAGATCGAGTACTACTCCACAGTGGACGGATGGTTGTCCACAAGTGTCGGCGCGTCGGGATCCCGACACGCCGGAGATCGCAGTTTCAATTGAAACTGCGGAAGACCCTGCTCGTAGGTCGCAGTTTCAGTTGAAACTGCGGGAGGTTGTGCCTGGGGTTCGCAGTTTCAGTTGAAACTGCGGGAGGTTGCGGGTGCGGGTGGGTCAGGGTGTTCGGCGGTGGCGCCAGAGCCAGGCGGTGGTGCCGAGGGCGAAGCAGGTCAGGCCTGCGAGGACCGAGGTCCAGGGGAGGGTGGCCGCGAGGAGCGCGCAGCCCGCGAGGCCGAGGGCGGGGAGGGCGCGGGGGAACCAGCGGTGGGCGGGCGGCAGGGTGAGCGCTGCGGCGTTGGCGATCGCGTAGTAGACCAGCACCCCGAACGACGAGAAGCCGATCGCCCCGCGCAGGTCCGTGACCAGCACCAGCACCACCACCGCCGCGACGATCAGCAGTTCCGCGCGGTGCGGGGTGCCGAAGCGCGGGTGGATCGTGGCCAGCGGCGCGGGCAGGTCGTGCTCCCGGGCCATCGCCAGCGTCGTCCGGCCGACCCCGGCGAGCAGCGCGAGCAGGGCACCGAGCGCCGCCACCCCGGCGCCGACCACGGCGAACGGTGCAAGCTGCGGCAGGCCGCCCGCGCGGACCGCGTCGACCAGCGGGGCCGACGACGTCGCGAGGTCCGGGCCGAGCGCCGCCAGCAGCGTGCACCCGACCGCGAAGTACAGGCACACCACGATCCCGAGCGCGATCGGGATGGCGCGCGGGATCGTGCGCCGCGGATCGCGGACCTCCTCGCCCAGCGTCGCGATGCGGGCGTAGCCCGCGAAGGCGAAGAAGAGCAGGCCGGAGGCCTGCAGCACGCCCAGCGGCGCAGGCGGCAGGGCCGAGGCGGGAGCCGAGGCGCCGCCGAGCCACACCGCGAGCAGCGAAGCTGCGAGCGCGGCGAGCGTCAGCGCGAGCAGGATGCGAGCGAGCTTCGCGGTGCGCGTGATGCCGACGTAGTTTACCGCGCCCAGAGCCGCGGCGAACGCCGCGGCGGCGGGCTTGGCGTGGGCGGGGAGGAGGTGTTCGGCGGCGGTGAGGGCCATCGCCGCGCAGGACGCGGTCTTGCCGAGCACGAAGCCCCAGCCGGCGAGGAAGCCCCAGAACGGGTTGAGGCGTTCGCGGCCGTAGACGTAGGTTCCGCCCGCCGCCGGGTGCTGGGCGGCCAGCGCCGCGGAGCTGGTCGCGTTGCAGAAGGCGATGATCGCCGCCAGCAGCAGGCTGATCAGCAGTGCCGAGCCGGCTGCCGCCGCAGCTGGGGCGAAGGCGCTGAACAGGCCCGCTCCGATCATGGAGCCGAGGCCGATCACCACGGCGTCGACCGTGGTCAGCCGTCGGTGGAGTGGGGGCACGCGGTGGTCCTCGCTTCCGGGCGGTCGCAGCCGCACCACCTTCGGGCACTCGACATCGGCGCCGCAAGCGCGCCGGGGGTGCTCGCGCGTCACTCGCCCGGGTGTTTCGGCGGGAAGCTGGGTAACGTCGGTGGCGTGCAGCTGACTTGGCGAAATGGATTGGACAGCGGGGAAGCGACCGAGGTCATGGACCTGCTCGAGAAGACCGAGGCGGCCGACGGGGTGGCCCCGGTCGGCGAGCACGTGATCCTGCGCCTGAAGGCGCACCGCGACGTCACCCACCAGATCGAGCCGGTGCAGGCCGACGTGCGCTCCGAGCACTTCGTGCTGCGGGACGCGGGCAGCCGCCTCATCGGGTACGCGCACCTGGACACCGAGCACGAGAAGTCCTCCGGTCAGCTGGTCGCCGAGCTGGCGGTGGACCCGGACCACCGTCGGAAGGGGGCGGGGGCTCGCCTGGTCGAGGCGCTGCTGGACCGCGCCGAGCTCTCCGTCGAACCCGCCCCGGACACCGCCAAGCTGCGGATCTGGTCGCACGGCGAGCACCCGGGCGCGGTGCGGCTGGCCGAGCGGTACGGGTTCAGCCGCCCGCGTGAGCTGTGGCGGATGGGCCGGGACCTGTCCGAGCCGGAGCTGCCGCCGGTCGAGCTGCGGGAGGGCGCGCACCTGCGCACCTTCCGGCCGGACCGCGACGAGGCCGCCGTGGTGGCGGTCAACCACCGGGCGTTCTCCTGGCACCCCGAGCAGGGCGGCATGACCGAGCAGGACCTGCGGACGAAGGAGCGCGAGGACTGGTTCGACCCGGCCGGGTTCTTCCTCGCCGTGGACGACCGGGACCAGCTGCTCGGGTTCCACTGGACGAAGGTGCACCCCGACGGAACGGGTGAGGTGTACGTCGTCGGGGTGGACCCCGACGCGCAAGGCGGCGGGTTGGGGCGGTCACTCACAGTGGCTGGATTGCGACACCTGAGCGACACTGGCTGCCGCCAGGTGATGCTCTACGTCGAGGCGGACAACGCCCCGGCCGTCAAGGTGTACCAGCGATTGGGGTTCGCCAAGTGGGACGTGGACGTGCAATTCGGACGCTGATCGTCCGGTGCGGTGAGTCACGAACACCACTCGGATTCGCACTCTCGTTCCCCCGAAGGTTTGTGCGTCTGCTTACTAAGCGTGCCTTGTTCACCTCTCGTTCACCTGGATGGCGAGGGCCGTCCACCACGGCTCCTTAACGTCCCTGGCGAGCGGCAAAGAGCACGGGCCGAACCTGGTCCAGCCGCACATCCGCAGGTCTCCGAGTGGAGGAACGAAGTGAAGATCAAGCGGCACAGCGCTGCGTTCGCCGTCCTCGCCGCGGGCGCGCTCGTGCTCGCGGGTTGCGGCACCGACCAGAACACCCCGCAGGGTGGCGGCAACCCGGCGCTGGACGCGCTGCAGCTCGAGTGCGGCACCAAGCCGGTCTCGGGCGAGGGCTCCTCGGCGCAGAAGAACGCGGTCGACGTCTTCGCTCGCGACTACGGCCTCAAGTGCCCCGGCCAGAACGTCAACTACACCAAGTCGGGTTCCGGCAAGGGCGTGGCCGCCTTCACCGCGGGCCAGGTCGACTTCGGTGGCTCCGACTCGCCGCTGAACGAGGAGAAGGGCGAGGTCGCCAAGGCCGCCGAGCGCTGCCAGGGCAACCCGGCCTGGAACCTGCCGATGGTCTTCGGCCCGGTCGCCATCGCCTACAACGTCGAGGGCGTTGACGACCTGACCCTCAACGCCGACGTGATCGCCAAGATCTACCAGGGCCAGATCAAGAAGTGGGACGACCCGGCGATCAAGGCGCTGAACCCGAACGCGCAGCTGCCGGCCACCGACATCGTGCCGTTCTTCCGCTCGGACGAGTCGGGCACCACCGAGAACTTCCAGAAGTACCTGGCCACCGCCACCGGTGGCGCGTGGACCGGCAAGGGCAAGACCTTCCAGGGCGGTCCGGGCGTCGGCCAGGGCCGCGAGGGCAGCGACCAGGTCTCGCAGTCGGTGAAGGCCACCCCGGGCGCCATCACCTACGTCGAGTGGTCGTTCGCCAAGAACCTCCAGCTCGGCCAGGCCAAGATCGACAGCGGTGCCGGTCCGGTCGAGCTGACCACCGAGAACGTCGGCAAGGCGATCGACGGGGCCCAGATCCAGGGCGAGGGCCACGACCTGCGGGTGGACCTCGAGTCGATCTACGGCAACAAGCAGCCGGGCGTCTACCCGATCGTGCTGAACACCTACGAGATCGTCTGCTCGAAGGGCTACGACCCGGAGACCGCGAAGTCCGTCAAGGCGTTCCTGACGGTCGCGGCCAACGCCGACCCGCAGCAGCTGCAGGACGCCGGCTACGTGCCGCTGCCGGAGGGCTTCAAGACCAAGGTCACCGAGGCCGTCAGCGCCATCTCCTGAGTAACCCGGGTCGCACCTGACTTGGGCGAACAACGGGTCGAATCTACGAAGTGAGAGGCTGCAAACAGCAGTGACCGACTCGACGAGAGCCGATCTGCGCCCCGCGGACACCGGGACCGGTGCCCCGCGGGGCGCTTCGGCGCCTAGTTCCGGACCGGAGGCTCCCATTTCCGCTCCCGACACCTCCGCGGGCAAGACGCACCGCCTCGGCGACCGGGTGTTCTCCTCGATCGCCACCGCCTCCGGCGCCTTCGTGGTCGCCCTGATCGCGGCCATCGCGATCTTCCTGCTGATCCGGGCGGTCCCCTCGTTGCAGGTCAACGAGGTGAACTTCCTGTTCAGCCGTGAGTGGGACACCCGCGACCCGAACAGCTTGAGCTTCGGCATCCTGGACCTGGCCTGGGTCACGGTGGCCAGCTCGCTGGTCGCGCTGATCATCGCGATGCCGCTGTCCTGCGGGATCGCGCTGTTCCTCACCCGCTACGCCCCGCGCAGCCTGGCGCGGCCGTTCGCCTACCTCGTCGACCTGCTGGCCGCGGTGCCGTCGGTCGTCTACGGCCTGTGGGGCTTCCTGGTCCTCGGGCCGGTGCTGCGGCCGGTGGCCCTGTGGCTGAACGAGTACCTCGGCTGGATCCCGATCTTCGCCGAGGGCAACGTGCGCCCGATGGGCCTGGGCACCGACATCTTCACCGCCGGGATCGTGCTCGCCGTGATGATCATCCCGACGATCACCGGCGTGACCCGCGAGGTCTTCTCCCGGACCCCCAACCAGCAGATCGAGGGCGCGCTCGCGCTCGGCGCCACCCAGTGGGAGGTCGTGCGGACCACGGTGTGGCCGTTCGGCCGCAACGGCTTCATCGGCGGCTCGATGCTGGGCCTGGGCCGCGCCCTGGGCGAGACGATGGCGCTGACCATCATCCTCAGCTCCACCACGGCGGCGCCCGGTTACAGCATCTTCGACGCCGGTGCCACCTTCGCCTCCAAGATCGCGCTCGGCTCCGCGGAGTTCAACAACAACATGCAGGTGGGCGCCTACATCTCGGCCGGGCTGGTGCTGTTCGTCATCACCTTCGCCGTCAACGCGATCGCGCGCTGGATCGAGAGCGCCAGCGGTAAGGGGAAAGCATGAGGACCGACACCGCTGACGTGGAGCAGCTGGCCACGCCACCGGCGTTCCAGCGGATCAGCTTCGCGCGCAAGTTCAAGAACAACCTGGCCACCACGTTGTTCGGCGCGGCGTTCGTGATCGCCGTGATCCCGCTGCTGTGGGTGCTGTGGACGCTGCTGGAGCGCGGCCTCAAGCCGGTGCTCAGCACCACCTGGTGGACGCACTCGTTCAACGGCCTGCTGCCCAACGACTTCGGCGGCGGCATCTACCACGCGCTGGTCGGCACCCTGCTCGAAGGCCTGGTCTGCCTGGTCATCTCGGTGCCGCTGGGCATCATGGTGGGCGTCTACCTGGTCGAGTACGGGCGGCAGTCGCGGTTCGCGAAGGTCGCCACCTTCATGGTGGACATCCTCAGCGGCCTGCCGTCGATCGTGGCCGGCCTGTTCATCTACGCGCTGTGGATCACCACCTTCGGCTTCACCCGCAGCGGCTTCGCGGTGGCGCTGGCGCTGCTGCTGCTGATGATCCCGGTGGTCGTCCGGGTCACCGAGACGATGCTGCTGATCGTCCCGGACGAGCTGCGCGAGGCGGCGTACGCGCTCGGCCTGCCGAAGTGGAAGACGATCATGAAGATCGTGCTGCCCACCGCGCTGTCCGGCATCCTGACCGGGGTGATGCTCGGCCTGGCCCGCGTGCTGGGCGAGACCGCACCGCTGCTGATCCTGGTGGGCTACTCGGCCTCGATCAACTTCAACCTGTTCCAGGGCGAGCTGGCCTCCCTGCCGCTGGCCATCTACATGGAGCGCAGCACCGGCACGGTGGCCGGTGACTACCGGATGTGGGGCGCCGCGCTGACCCTCGTGGTCGTCATCATGCTGATCAACCTCGTCGCGTCGCTGCTGTCGAAGCTGTTCGCGATCAAGACGAAGTAGGGACCGGAAACATGGCCAAGCGCCTCGACATCAAAGACCTGAACCTGTACTACGGCAAGTTCCACGCCGTGCAAGACGTGACCCTGCAGGTCCCGGCCCGCAGCGTCACCGCCTTCATCGGTCCGTCCGGTTGCGGCAAGTCGACCGTGCTGCGCTCGCTGAACCGGATGCACGAGGTCATCCCGGGCACCCGCGTCGAGGGCAAGGTGATGCTCGACGGCGAGGACATCTACGCCAGCGACGTGGACCCGGTGCAGGTGCGCAAGACCATCGGCATGGTGTTCCAGCGGGCCAACCCGTTCCCGACGATGTCGATCCGGGACAACGTGGTGGCCGGGCTGAAGCTGGCCGGGGAGAAGAACAAGAAGAAGCTCGACGAGGTCGCCGAACGCGCGCTGCGCGGCGCGAACCTGTGGGAAGAGGTCAAGGACCGGCTGGGCAAGCCGGGCGGCGGCCTCTCCGGTGGTCAGCAGCAGCGCCTGTGCATCGCGCGGGCCATCGCGGTGCGCCCGGACGTCCTGCTGATGGACGAGCCGTGCTCGGCGCTGGACCCGATCTCCACGCTGGCGATCGAGGACCTGATCTCGAACCTCAAGCAGGACTACACGATCGTCATCGTCACCCACAACATGCAGCAGGCGGCGCGGGTGAGCGACCAGACGGCGTTCTTCAACCTGCGCGCGGTGGGCGCACCCGGCCAGCTCGTCGAGATCGACGAGACGGGCAAGATCTTCTCCAACCCCACCCAGAAGGCCACCGAGGACTACATCTCCGGCCGCTTCGGCTGATCGGTCCGCGCCTCAGCGCCCTCGACTCAGGTGAAGGGCACCTTTTGTCGCACAGCCGACGAGAGGTGCCCTTCGTCCTTGGCGTGGGCGCCCAACTTGGTGTGTGCCGGGGCACGAGTCCTCCCACCCCGGCCATCCGTCCACTGCGGACTGACTCCGGGCCCCGCGATTCCAATGGAGATCGGACGTCTGATCCCCGGTGAAACCGCGGGGGTCCGGTCGGGAGGTCAGGCGGCGGCGGCTTCGTCGGCGATCGCCGAGATGAAGGCGCTGGAGTCCTTGGGGTTCAGCGCCCGGGTGCAGACCAGCTCGAAGGCCTTCAGGTAGTCCGCCGTGTCCCCCGCCTTGTCCAGGAACCGCGAGTTCGCCGAGTCACCCAGGTGCACCACCTGCGGGTCGGCCTCCTCCGGGAACGAGAACACCGAGATCCGGTCACCCATCAGCGGGTGACCGCCCACCCGGAACGGCAGCACCTGGATCGTCACGTTGCGCCGGTAGCCGAGCAGCACGAGGTGCTCCAGCTGCTGGCGCATCACCCCGGGTCCGCCGACCGCGCGCCGCAGCGCCGACTCGTCCAGCACCGCCCACAGCTCCAGCGGCTGGTCGCCGACCAGGCGCTGCTGGCGGGTCGCGATCACCGCGAGGCGCTCCTGCAGCTGGTCCGGGGTGTGCTCGTGCGCGTCCGCGGTGAGCAGGGCGCGGCTGTAGTCCGCGGTCTGCAGCAGCTCCGGCAGCGGGTCCGCGCCGTAGCAGCTCACCGCCTTCGCCGCCGTCTCCAGCCCGAGGTAGGTCTGCAGCCCCGGCCGCTGCGCGGTGCTCGGGTACTGCTGCCACCAGCCGCGCTGCTTGGAGTCCTGCGCGAGGTCCACCAGTGCGGCGAGCTGCTCGGCGCCCGCCCCGTAGAACTCGGCCATCAGCCGCACGTCGGAGGTGCGGACCGGGACCCGGCCGAGTTCGATCTGGCTGATCTTGCCCTGCGAGCAGTCCAGGTGGGCGGCGACCTCGCGGTGCGTGCGCCCCGCCAGTTCGCGCAGCCGCCGCAGCTCGCTGCCAAGCCGTCTTCTGTGCACGGTCGGACTCTTACGCACCGCGCACCTCGCCCACCGCGGTTCGGTACGTTCTCACCCGAACGAGGATGGCACACCGCGATCACAGCATCGACTGCTGAGACCGAGTATTAGTACTTCGTTGGTCACAGCCGCGGCGACCTGCGGGAACGGCTCAGACGTTCGGCATCTTCCCGGTAACGATGAACACCACCCGGCGGGCCACCGACACCGCGTGGTCGGCGAAGCGCTCGTAGAACCGGCCGAGCAGCGTCACGTCCACCGCGGCGGCCACGCCGTGCGACCACTCCGGGCTCATCATCACGGTGAACAGGTGGCGGTGGAGGTCGTCCATTTCGTCGTCGTCCTCCTCCAGCCCGCGCGCCGACTCCACGTCCTGGGTCTGGATGACGGTCCGCGCGCGCCCGGCGAGCTTGACCGCGATCCGGCCCATCTCGGCGAAGTACGGCTGCACGTCCGGTGGCAGCACCGCGTTCGGGTGGCGGCGGCGCGCGGTCTTGGCCACGTGCAGCGCCAAGTCGCCCATCCGCTCCAGGTCCTCGGCGGTGTGGATGGTGGAGATGACCGTCCGCAGGTCACCGGCGACCGGGGCCTGCAGGGCGAGCAGCCCGAAGGCGTGCTCCTCCGCGCGGGCCCGCGCCTCGTCGACCTGCACGTCCTCCTCGATGACCTGTTCGGCCAACTCCAGGTCGGCCTCCAGGAGTGCCTTGGTGGCGCGCTCCATGGCGGTGCCGACCATGGTCGACATCGAAGCGAGTTCGTCGGCGAGCTCGCCGAGCTGTTCCTGGTAGACCTCACGCATGCTACCCAGGGTACTTCCAGCGGTAATCGGACAGAATGACCCGTGGTGAACCGGCGGTGAACACGCCATGAGGAATTTTTCGCCAACCACCCGGTGGTGAGCGCGGGTGGTCGTCAGGACCACCACCCGCACTCACGAGGGCGGTATCACCCGCAGAGGTCGGTACCGGCGTTCACCGTGGACAGACCGGTCGGGGCCGACGGCTCCTCGGGCTGGGTCGGGTCCGCCGGCTGCTGGCGGAAGCTGGTGCCACCGCCGCTGGGCATGTTCTGCGGCGTGTCCCCGGTGTTGATCGGCTGGTCGTCGAGGATCGCCTGGAACAGCGCCTGGGTGTCCTCCTCGCGCAGGACCTCCATGCCTTCCTCGTTGGCGTAGCCGGTGGTGGGCACGGTGATGAAGGTGACCCGGCTGGGGTCCAGGCCCTGCAGCTGCTGGCCCAGGTCCATCAGCCGGTCGACGCCGATGTTCTCGCCGAAGGTGTTCGCGCTGACCGCCTTGACGAAGTCGCTCAGCTTGCCCGGGTCGAGCAGTACCTGGCTGGACATCGTCTTGCGCAGCAGCGCGGACAGGAACAGCTGCTGGCGCTGCATGCGGCCGTAGTCCGAGGTCGGGTCGCCCTCGACGTGCCGGGCGCGCACGTAGTTCAGCGCCTGGTCACCGCTGATGTTGTGCTTGCCCGGTTCCGGGATCACGGTGCCGAGGGTGCTGTCGATGATCGGCTTCTCGGTGCAGATCTCCACGCCCTGCACCGCGTCCACCATCGACTTGAAGCCGTTGAAGTCGATGCCCAGGAAGCTGTCCACCCGCAGCCCGGAGATCTGCTGGATGACCTTGGTGGTGCACAGCGGACCGCCCACCGCGTACGCCTCGTTGAGGCGGACGTCCTGCCGAGCCGGGGCCTGCTGGCCGGTGTACTGGCCGGTCTTGGCGTCCCAGCGCTCGCAGGAGGGCATGTCGACCTGCAGGTCGCGCGGGAAGGACACCAGCACCACGCGGCTCCGGTCGGCCGGGATGTGCGCGATCATCGTGGTGTCCGAGCGGGCGCCCTGCGTCTCGTCCTCGGTGCCCACGCCGTCCTCGGGCTTCGCCCCGGCGCGGGTGTCCGAGCCGACCAGCAGGAAGTTCTGGTCGCCGGTCTGCTTGGCGACCTCCCTGATGGAGTCGGAGTTGGGGTCCAGCGCCGCGATGGACGACGGGCCCCAGAACGTGGTGGCGCCCCAGGCGAAGCCCAGCGTCAGGAACACCGACAGCGAGGCGGCCACCGCGACCGCCATCACGATCAGGTTGGTGCGCCGCTTGCGCTGCTTCTTCTTCCACTCCATCCGGGACTGCCCGTCCCGTCCTTCGTGGAAGTCGAAGGGCATGTCGGTGCCGAGCTCGGGTTCCTTGCGCTTGCCGAGCAGCCAGGAGAACTTCTTGCGGCGCGCTTCCTCCTCGGCGGCGATCTCGTCGTGCACCGCGGAGAACCGGGCGAGCGTGGCGTCGATCTGCTTGATGTCCGCCTTGCGGTCGTCGTGGTCGTCGTCGCCGTCCTCGTCGGACTCGAGGTCCTCGTCCAGCTCGTCGAAGTCGTCGAACTCGTCGTCGTCCTCGACCAGGTCGGCCAGGTCGTCCGGGGGCGCGACGATGGCGGTCTCCTCGGCGGCGTTCGCCGGGGTGACGGGCTTGGCGATGGTGGTCTGCTGGTCCTCCGGGTTCAACCGGGAGACCACCGAGGTCGCCTCGGCGCGCGGTGGCGCGGGCGGGACCGGCGCGTGCTGGGTGGTGGCCTCCAGGTCCTCGTTCACCGGGGGCGGGACGGGGCGGTTCGGCGCGGGGCGGCGCGGCCGCCGTGGCGGGCTGGCCGGGGCGTCCCCGCCCAGGGCCTGGTTGATCCGCGTGGCCTCGGCCCCGCGGGTCGGCTCGACCGGGGCACCGCCGCGCGGCTCGACAGGAGCGCCGTTGCGCACGGGCGGCTCGACGGGAGCACCGCCGCGGTTGGCCGGCGGCTCGACAGGAGCGCCGCCGCGCGGGGCGGCGGGCGGCTCGACCGGGGCACTGGGGCGGTTGGCCGGGGGCTCAGCGGGTGGGCCACCGCGCGGCGCACCGTTCAGCGGCGCCTCCATGGGCGCGCGGGGTGGTTCCGGCGGAGCGTCCGGGCGTGCGCCGCGAGCGGCTGCACCACCGGCGAAAGCAGCTGCGGCGCCACCAGCCGGGCGGCGGTTCGGCGGGGGCGGGGTGTCCTGGCGTCGGCGGGGCTCGCCAGCGGGTGCCTGCGGGGGGCGCGGGTCGTGCAGTTCGCGGACGCCCAGCGAGCGGCCTGCGGCGGCGAACTCCAGCGCCAGCGTGTTGCCCTGCTCGCGCCGC
>NZ_JBEPDU010000051.1:0-51291 GCF_040300525.1 Saccharopolyspora sp. NPDC000359
GTCCAGGCCCGACGCCCCGGCGACCACCCGCGGCTTGCCGCGCCGCAGCACCGGCAGGTCGAGCACCTCGGACACGGTCGGCAGCGCCAGCACGTCCGGCGACATCAACTTCATCGCACCTCCTCGGTGCACACACCGTACGGCCGGAGCGGGCAGTTCGGCACAGGGTGTCCATGGCCGCGGACCGCCCGGCGGGCCAGACTGGCCGCATCGGCACGACGGAACGGGGAGCTATGTCGGAATCGTTGTTGGCCCGCCACCGCGCGGTCATGCCCAGCTGGCTGGCGCTCTACTACGACGAACCCATCGAGATCGTCAGCGGGCGGGGGCGCCACGTCACCGACGCGGCGGGCAACACCTACCTGGACTTCTTCGCCGGGGTCCTGACCAACGCGATCGGCTACGACATCGCCGAGATCAGCGACGCGATCCGCCGCCAGGTCGACAGCGGCGTGCTGCACACCTCCACGCTGTACCTGATCCGTAAGCAGGTGGAGCTGGCCGAGCGGATCGGCGAGCTGTCCGGGATGGCCAACCCGAAGGTGTTCTTCACCAACTCCGGCACCGAGGCCAACGAGACCGCGCTGATGCTGGCCACCCAGCACCGGCGCAGCCACCAGGTGCTCGCACTGCGCAACTCCTACCACGGCAGGGGTTTCGGCGCCCTCGGCGTCACCGGCAACCGCGGCTGGTCGGCCAGCGCGCTGTCGCCGTTCGAGGTCAGCTACGTGCAGGGCGGCTACCGCTACCGCAGCCCGTTCCGGGACCTCTCCGACGCCGACTACATCGCCGCCTGCGTCGAGGACCTGCGCGAGGTCATCGAGACCACCACCTCGGGCGACGTGGCGTGCATGATCGCTGAGCCGATCCAGGGCGTCGGTGGTTTCGCCACCCCGCCCGACGGGTTGTTCGGCGCGTTCGCCGAGGTGCTGGAGGAGTACGGCATCCTGCTGATCTCCGACGAGGTGCAGACCGGGTGGGGTCGCACCGGCGAGCACTTCTGGGGCATCCAGGCGCACGGCGTCACCCCGGCGGCGATGACCTTCGCCAAGGGCTTGGGCAACGGGCTGGCCATCGGCGGTGTGGTCGCCGAAGCAGAGCTGATGGACTGCCTGACCGCCAACTCCATCTCCACCTTCGGCGGCAACCCGGTCTCCACCGGTGGTGCCGCGGCCGCCCTGGAGTACCTGCTGGACCACGACCTGCAGGGCAACGCCGCCAAGCTCGGCGGGCGCCTGCTCGACGGGCTGCGCGCGCACGCCGAGCGCTGCGGACTGATCGGCGACGTGCGTGGCAAGGGCCTGATGATCGGCATCGAGCTGGTCGAACCCGGCACCCGCACGCCCGCGCCCGCGGCCGCCGGACGGGTGATGGAACTGGCCAAGCAACGCGGTCTGCTGGTGGGCAAGGGCGGGCTCCACGGCAACGTCCTGCGCCTGGCGCCGCCGATGACGCTGACCGAGGATGAAGCGGGTCAGGCGCTGCAGATCCTCACCGAAACCACCTCGCTGGCCGAGCAGGAGCTCCACCGATGACAGAACTGATCAGGCACTGGATCGCGGGCGAGTTCGACGACGCGCCCCCGCAGCGCACCGGCGAGGTCTTCGACCCCGCCACCGGCGCGGTGGCCAAGCACGTCGCGTTCGCCACCGGATCCGATGTGGACGCCGCGGTGGTCAAGGCCGCCGAGGCGCTCAAGACCTGGCGGCGGACGTCGCTGGCCAAGCGGACGAACGTGCTGTTCGCCTTCCGCGAGTTGCTCAACCAGCACAAGGACGAGCTGGCCGAGATCATCACCGCCGAGCACGGCAAGGTGGTCTCCGACGCCGCGGGCGAGGTCCAGCGCGGCCTGGAGAACGTCGAGTACGCCTGCGGCATCCCCAACCTGCTGCGCGGCGGGTTCTCGGAGAACGCCTCGACCAGCGTCGACGTGCACTCGGTGCGCCAGCCGGTCGGTGTCGTCGGGGTGATCTCGCCGTTCAACTTCCCGGCCATGGTCCCGCTGTGGTTCGTGCCCGGCGCGATCGCCTGCGGCAACACCGTGGTGCTCAAGCCCAGCGAGAAGGACCCGTCGGCGGCCAACTTCATCGCCCAGCTCTGGCAGCGGGCCGGGCTGCCCGACGGCGTGCTCAACGTGGTGCACGGGGACAAGGTCGCCGTCGACGCGCTGCTGGCGCACCCGGTGGTCAAGGCGGTGTCGTTCGTCGGCTCCACCCCGGTGGCGCGCCACGTCTACGAGACCGGCACCAGCAACGGCAAGCGGGTGCAGGCCCTGGGCGGCGCCAAGAACCACATGGTGGTGCTGCCCGACGCGGACCTGGACCTGGCCGCCGACGCCGCTGTTTCGGCCGGGTTCGGCTCGGCGGGGGAGCGGTGCATGGCGGTCTCCGCGGTCGTCGCGGTCGACCCGGTCGGCGACGAGCTGGTCGCCAAGATCGCCGAGCGGATCGGCAAGCTCAACGTCGGTGACGGGCGCCGCGGCTGCGACATGGGGCCGCTGGTCACCGCCGCCCACCGGGACCGGGTGACCTCCTACGTGGCGGCCGGGGTCGCCGCCGGGGCAGAGCTGGTGGTGGACGGCCGCGGGGCGCGGGTCGACGGCGGTGCCGACGGCTTCTGGCTCGGTCCGACCCTGTTCGACCATGTCGGCACCGACATGTCCATCTACACCGACGAGATCTTCGGCCCGGTGCTCTCCGTGCTGCGGGTGCCCAGCTACGACGCCGCGATCGAGCTGCTCAACGCCAACCCCTACGGCAACGGCACCGCGATCTTCACCGAGAGCGGCGGGGCGGCTCGGCAGTACTGCGAGGAGGTCGAGGTCGGCATGGTCGGGGTGAACGTCCCGATCCCGGTGCCGGTCTCCTACTACTCCTTCGGCGGTTGGAAGGACTCGCTGTTCGGCGACGCGCACGCCTACGGCCCGGACGGCATCCAGTTCTACACCCGCACCAAGGTGGTCACCACGCGCTGGCCGGATCCCTCCCACGGCGGCGTCGACCTCGGATTCCCGCAGAGCACCTGAGCGTCGACGGTTCCGGGGAGCTCGCCGCGGGGAGCTCCCCGGAGCCGTGCTGCCGCGTGATCCCGCTCGCCCCGGGTGGGCGTTCAGCCGATACGATGGTGGGGACATGCCCGGTTCGCGAGTTCGGGAGGCGGACGTGACCGCTGAGACCGAGCCGGGTGGCATCTGCCGGGGTTGCATGGGCCGGGGCCAGGTCAGGTTGCCGCGTGGGTTCTTCTCGTTGGACACCGGCGAGAGCTGCACCGCCGTGGGGTGGACGCGTTGCCGGCACTGCCGGGCCACGCCTGGCCGCCAGCGCCACCCCTGGCCACCGCCGAGGTGAGGATCGAAGCATGACCGAGCAGGGCCAGCCGCCGGTGTTCGACGCCGGTCCGAACGCGATCTGCTTCACCTGCGGGGGGTTCAAGAAGGTCAGCGACCCGCGCCTGTACATGATCCAGGCGACCGAGGAGCTCATGACCGGCATGACGCTGGCGGAGTGGCGGGGCTGCCCGCAGTGCGGCGGCGACGGAACCCTGGCTGGCACTCAACCGCCGGTCTGAGGACGCGCCAGGGCAGCCGGTCAGCGGCGCCGCATCCGGATGAACGAGGACGAAGTCGCGTTCCGGGGTGGTTCCGCCCGAATCGGGCGCCCCCGGGTGATCCGGCTGACGAATGGGCCGAAGCGGCGGATGCGGCCGGGGGTGATCTCCTACGCTCACCCGCATGTCCGTGCTCAAACCCCAATCGGTCCTGGACGGCCACAGCTCGAACCGGACACCGGTGCCGTTGATCGTCGGCCTGGTGGTCTCCGGTGCCTGCCTGCTGCTGGCGGTGGCCTTCTACCTGCTGACCGGCGGTCCGGTGAACGTCGTGGTCGGCACGCTGCTGGCGCTGCCCACGGCGATCGTGCTGGTCGCGCTGATCCTGCTGGTGGACCGGTTGGAACCGGAGCCGCGGATCAACCTGGTGCTGTCCTTCGGCTGGGGCGCGGGCGTGGCCATCATCGGCGCCCTGATCGTGAACTCGGTGACCGGCGCGCTGCTGGTCCCGGCGCTGGGGCCGGAGGGCGCCGACGGGGTCACCGCCTCGGTGGTGGCGCCGGTGGTCGAAGAGAGCTTCAAGGGTGCGCTGCTGCTGTACCTGCTGGTGGTGCGGCGGCACGAGATCGACGGGCCCACCGACGGCATCGTCTACGCCAGCATGTGCGGGCTGGGCTTCGCGATGGTGGAAAACGTCCTGTACTACATGCGCGGCATCGACGACGGCTCGCTGGCGTTCATGGTGGTGCTGCGTGGCGTGGTCTCCCCGCTCGGCCACCCGCTCTACACCTCGATCATCGGCCTCGGCGTCGCCTACGCCGCCACGCACAGCGGTTCGGGGCGGGTGTTCGCCGTGATCGGCGGCTGGCTCGGCGGGGTCCTGCTGCACGCGACGTGGAACGGCAGTCTGACGCTGCTCGGCTTCCCGGGCATGGTGCTGGCCTACCTGATTGAGCTGGCGGTGCTGATCGTCCTGGTGGTCGTGCTGGTCAAGGACCGCAGGCGGCTGGTGCGCCTGATCGGCAGGTACCTGCCCGCCTACATCCCGAGCGGGCTGGTGCAGCCCAACGACCTGCAGATGCTGGGCAGCATGCCCGGACGCCGCCAGGCGCGGCACTGGGCGCGGGCGCAGGCGGGCGCGGTCGGGGCGCGCGCGATGGGCGACTACCAGCTGGCCGCGACCGAGCTCGCGCTGCTGCACGCGCACGCGGAGAAGGCGACCATCCCGCCGGACAAGTTCTTCGCCCGCCGGGAGGCAATCCTGGCGCTGATGCGGATGGCCCGCGACGCGTTCTTCCGGCGGATGCCGCAGGCCCCGCCGCCGCCGTGGGCGCCGCGCCAGGAGCAGTCCGGGTTCTTCAAGCTGCCCGCGGAGCTGGCGCAGCTGCCGACCTACCAGCAGCGCCCGCCGACACCACCAACCGGGCAGCCGCCGCACCCGGGGCAGCGCCCACCGCAGGCCCCGCCCGGGCAACAGCCCCCGCAGCCACCCGTCGCGCAGCAACCGCCTGTCGGGCAGCAGCCCCCGCAACCGCCCGGACAGCAGCCGCCGCCTGCTGGGCACCGTCCGCCGGGGCGTCCGCCGCAGCCGCCGGGGCCGCCGGGGCCGGGCGGTCCGCGTCCCGGTGGGCCCTGGCCGCAGCGCTGAGCGGTCAGGAGGTGCGCAGCCGGGGCCAGAGCTCGGACCACGGCTGGAGCGGGTCCTGGTAGAGCGTGATCTCGTTGCCCCGAGCCATGTTCACCAGGTCCGACTCCACCGTCCCGAGCCGCTGCGACCGTCCGAAGTGGTCGGCCAGCGACCGCCTGCCGACGTGCAGCACGACGTCGGCGCCCTCGGGCGGGGCGCCGAAGAACCAGTAACCCCGGTGCGGGCTGTGCACGCTGGGCAGGCCCGCTGCCCGGCCGCGCACCTCGAGCGCGCCCGCCAGGTAGTAGTTCTCGGCGACGATCACCGCTCGGCGCTGCTGCTCGGGCGGGAGTGACCGGTAGGCGTGCGCGACCTCCTCGGTCAGCTCCGGCCAGCCCGTCTCGTAGAGGCGCGGGTAGCTGGGGAGCTCGGGGTGGCGGGCCAGGAAGTCCAGCGGGTAGACCGGGAGCATCGCCAGCGGGAGCACCGCGGAGATCGCGCACGCTGGCCACAGCAGTGTGCCGCTGAGGCGCTGCACCCCGACCGCCGCTGCGGCGAACAGGACGCCGAACAGTCCGGCCACGTAGTTCGGGCGCCCGCCCGCGCCGAGGAAGAACACCAGCACCCCCAGCGCCGCCCAGCCCAGGTACCGGTGCACCGGCGACCGCAGGAGCACGACCAGGCCGTAGCAGCAGAGCACCGCGCCGACCACGGCACCGGCGTAGAACAGCGCGGTGGGCACGAGCAGGAGCCGGTCGTTCTCGTCGTTGACCGCGGTGCCCATCTCCAGCGCGGGCCAGCCGTGGGTGGCCTGCCACCACAGCGTGGGGACGGCGGTCACCGCGGGGATCGCCACCGCCGCCCACAGCGCCGGGCGGGTGAACACCGCGCGCGGCCCGGTGGCGGTCATGGCCAGCAGCAGCGCTGCGCACAGCACCACCACTTGGAACTTGGTCTGCACGGCGAGGGCGGCGACCATCCCGATGCCGATGAGCAGGCGGTCCCGCTGCACGCCGCGGTCGTGCAGCCGGACCCACCGCACCAGCAGCCAGAGCATCGCCGTCCACTGCAGCGGTTCCATCGTGGAGGCGGTGAGCCAGTGGCCGTTGAGCAGCAGCCACGGCGAGAGCGGGTACGCCGCCGCGGCCAGCAACTGGGCCTTGCGGTGGCCGCCGAACTCGCGGGCGATCAGGGCGGTGAGCACCACCCCGAGCCCGGTGGCCAGCGCCGCGGGCAGCCGGAACGCAATCAGCGATCCCGGGAACGTGGTGTCCAGGAATGCGGCCAGCAGCGGCACCAGCGGCTGTTGGTCCATGTAGCCCCAGGCGGGGTGGAACTTCCCGGCGGCCAGGAAGTAGAGCTCGTCGGTGACCATGTCGTAGCGCGGGGCCAACGCCACCAGCAGCGCGGTGACCAGCGCGGCGAGCACCAGCACCGGGACCCGGGCGAAGGGCGGCACCGGGCGGGGGAGCCGGTCGGTGGTGGCCCCGCCGGCTCCGGTGGTGGCGCTGGTGGACATCGGCTCCCCCTCCCTGGTCCTCGCCCGGCGCAGCCTACTTCCCGCTCGTTCGCCTCACAGGCGCCCGACGACCTTCCGCCGTGTGATGCGGACCGCGGTGACCGGTCGGCGGTCCGCCCCGGCTTCCGGGGTGTCGGTGATGTGCTGGACCCAGGACTTGCCGATGTACTTGCGCACCAGCTGTTCGCGGAGCTGCTCGGCGCGCTCCGGTTCGAAGGTCGCGGTGCCGTGGATGGCCGCGTAGGTGTGCGGTGCCCCGGCCGAGCTCACCAGCACGGTGATCCGCGGGTTGCGGCGCAGGTTGCGCTCCTTGCGGCTGCCGACCGCGCACATGAACAGGACGTCCTCGCCCTCGCGCGCCACCCACACCACGGTCTGCTGCGGGCTGCCGTCCGGCTGGACCGTCGCCACGATCCCGAAGACCCGGGAGTCCAGCAGCTCCGCCAGCCTCGTCGGGGAAACCGCTGATGTCACGCCGCCCCCTCCTGCTCGTGCGCGACCAGCAGTGCCTGCGTCGTGCGGTGCAGGCGCTGTGCCGCCCCGGGGTCGAAGCCCGGGCCGTCCAGGCTCAGCGGTCGCCCGAGGGAGTAAGCGCTCAGCGGTGCTGCTGGGGGCTGGTCCAGGACCGCCAGCATCGGGGTGATGGCTTCGGTGACCGGCGTGGCTCGGGTGCGCATGGCGTCGATCTGCGCCGCGGCCGCCGCGTCGTACTGCCCGGCGAACGAGGTGTTGACCAGGCCGGGGCCGTACAGGACGTAGCGCGCGCGCTGGGACGAGCGGGCGCAGCTGACGCCGAGCAGGTCGTTGAGCGGTCCGCTCTGGGACAGCGCGGTCTGCCCGTGGTAGTGGGCGCCCAACTGCAGGTCGTCCCAGCGGACCTCGCCGTGGGAACCGGGCCCGCAGATGTTGAGGACCACCGGCATGGGGGCGGCGTCGAGGAGGTCGGAGAGCTCGTGGCTCAGCACGTACCGGCTCAAGTAGGACAGCGCGAAGGTGCTCTCGAAGCCCTCCGCGGTCACGACGCGGTCGGACCGGTAGTACCGGGCGCCGAGCACCAGTCCGTCGAGCTCGCTGAACTCGGCGCGGATCGCGGCGATCGCCGCGCGGTTGCCGCTGATCAGGCTCAGGTCGGCGGGGATGAACCGGGCGCGGTGCCCGGCGCCCAGCTGCGCCGCCGCGTCGAGCAGCTGCGCGCCCTTCGCCGGGCTGCGCCCGATGACCGCGACGTGGTGGCCCCGTTCGAGGAGGGCGAGGGCGAGCGCTCTACCCATGCCGTCGGTGCCGCCGGTGATGGCGAACTTCCGCAATGCAACTCCCGTGAATCATAATTTGAACTGACTGGTTCAAACTAAATGCCAGCCGTGTAGGAGCGCAAGGTTCAGGCAAGTGAACCGGCTGGTTCAAGTAGGATGCGCCTCGTGAGCGCATCGAGCAGGAACACCGCGCGCGGTCGGATCGACAAGCGGCAGGCCATCCTGGGCGCGGCGATGCGGGTGTTCGCCCGCGAGGGTTACGCCCAGGCCGGGGTGGAGGTGATCGCCGCCGAGGCGGGCGTGGCCAAACCCACCGTCTACAACCACTTCGGTGACAAGCAGACCCTCTTCCGGGAGGCCGTCGGGGCCGACGCGGACCGGGCGCTCGAGCGCAACCTCGCCGTCGTCGAGCAGCTGCGCGGCGACGGGGACCTGCGCCCGGTGTTGGAGAAGGTCGGTTCCCGACTGCTGGAGTGCTACTGCGACGAACGCTCCTGGGCGTTGCGCCGACTGCTCCACGCGGAGCTCGGCCGGTTCCCGGACCTGGTCGACATCGTCCGGGGGCGGGCCGCTGACCGCGTCACCGAGGCGCTCGCCGATCGGCTGGCGAGGCTAATGCTGGCCGGGCACCTGCGCAGTTGCGACCCGGGGGTGGCCGCCGAGCAGTTCACCGCACTGCTCACCGGGCCGGTGGAGGCGCGGGCCCGGTTCGGCACGCGGAAAGTGCCCGGTACTGAGCTGCGCGAGCTCGCCGCGGCTGCCGCGGACACCTTCCTGCGCGCGTTCGCGCCGTGAGCCGCCCGCGGGCCACAGTGGACGGACCTGGTCAGGCGCTGGCCTTGTGGCGCTGGTAGTAGCGGGCGACGCGCACCCGGTTGCCGCAGATCGCCGCGGAGCACCAGCGCCGCCGCGGGTTCGTCGCGATGAACAGCATCACGCAGTTGCGCTCCTCGCACTCGCGCAGCGCTTCGATGATCGGGTCGGTGAGCAGCTCGGCTGCGGCCTCGGCCAGGTTGGCGGCCACCCGCAGCCCCAGCCTCCCGGGTCGGTCGACGGTGCCGATCAGCGCACCACCGCGCCAGCTGAGCTGGTGGATGCCGGGGGAGGCGCGCTGCGCCTCGTTGAGGCCGCGCAGCGCGTCGGCCGGTGGCCGCCTGCCGTGCCGGATGGCAGCGAGCGTGCGCGCGGTGTGCTCGCGGACCTCGTGCACTGCCGCCAGGTCGGTTTCGTCGAGCGAGGTCCGCTCCGCCCGGGTGGGCATGGTCAGCCGGGCGGCCTGACGCGTCAACCACTCCCACAGCTCCGCGGGGGTGGCCATCATGTCGACCGGACCGCTCGGGACGACCACCCTGGTGTTGACCAGGTCGAGGGCCAGCGGCTCACCGATCAGCGGCAGCTGCGGTTTCATGCTGCCGATGGTAGTGGAGTCCTTGACCCGGTCGCGGGCACCTGGTCTAATCCACGATAGGACTTTCGGGCATTAGATATTGCCCCTGGGGGCAGGGGTCGGGCCGCGGTCGCAGCTGGTGATCGCGGCCCTCCCGCCTCCAGGACCGGCAAACCGCTGCGGGGCGCGGTTCCTGCGTCCGCCCCGGACTGCTCGCGGGCGTCCTGTCGGGCTAGTCCGGTAGTCCGGCCCGGGTCTGCTCGGTCAACAGGGTGATCACATCGGTCATCTCGTGTCGGCGTTCGTGCGCCCGCCGTTGGCGGTGCGCGCCGCTCCCGCAGCGGAGCACGCGACCGAGGAGCTCGTCAACCCGGTCGGCGTCACCGCTGGTCTCCAGCGCCGGTTGTGCTTCTGCGAGCAGCTTTTCCAGTAGGGTGCGAGCGGGGACCAGGTCGCCGTCGGAGTTCAGGCCGCAGCCCTCCAGCCCGTCGTGCGCCGCTCGCCAGAGCGCGAGCCGCAGCCGCTGGTCGGGGAGCTCAGGTGCCGGGCGCCCCGCTGCGGCATCGTGCAGCGCGGTCGTCGCCAGCGCGCGGACCAGCAGCGCCAGCAGCAGCGACTCCTCGGCGGTGCCGACCGCGTCCGCGACCCGGAATTCCAATGTGGACAGATGTACCGCCGGGCGGACGAGCCAGTAGACCATCGCCCGGTCCAGTGCCGCGCCGCTGTTCAGCAGCAGCTGCACGGATCGCTGGTAGGAGTCCTGGTCGCGGTGCAGTGGAGGCGGTCCGGCCGAGGGCAACCGCGACCACACCACGCTGCGCCAGCTCGCGTGCCCGGTGTCGCGCCCGCCGCAGAACGGCGAGTTCGCGGTCAGTGCCAGCAGCGCGGGCAGGTGCGGGCGCAGGTGGTCCGACACCGCCAGGGCGGTGGCCAGGTCGGGCATCCCGACGTGCACGTGGCACCCGGCGGCGGTGTGCGAGTCCAGCAGCTGGCCGAATCGGTCCCGGATGTCGCGGTACCGGGGCGAATCGGTCAGCGGCAGCGAATCGGGCAGGCCGAGCGGCGAGAACCCGGTGGACGCCAGCAGTGCCCCGTGCCGGTCCGCGGCGACGGCGAGCTCCTGCCGCGCAGCGGTGAGCTCGCGGTGCGCCTCGTCGGCGGTGCGGCAGACGGGTGTGTTGAACTCCAGCTGGAACGTGGCCAGCTCGGCGGTGTAGGTGCGACCGTTCCCGGCGACCTCGCGCAGGACGTGCGGGGCGTGCGGCGTGGGACGGCCTGTCCCCGGTGCCAGCAGCAGGAACTCCTCCTCGACGCCGAACGTCGGCGGCCGACCGCGGCGCATCGGACCTCCCTCGGGTGGGCTGGCCGAAGGTGCGCCAGCTCAGCCAGTTTCCGGCTCCCGCGCGGGTTTGTCATTCGCCCGGACGCGCCACGTCCGCTGGTTCTGTCCACTGTGGAGATTGGTGGGTCCGGCCCGGTGCGAGTCGGGGTTCAGCACCGGGCCGGAGGTTCGTGAGCCGCGTCACGGCGCGGTTCGCCGGTTCTTCAGGACCGCGTTGCAGCGCATGCAGGTCGGCGCGGTGCGCCAGTCCATCTCGCTGGGCACCGCCATCGCCACCTCGGTGCCGCACGCGGCGACGTCGGAGGGCTGGCCCTCCCAGCGGCGGCCGTGGAAGGCGTGCCGCTCGAAGATGCCCGTTTCCGGGTTCGGCGCGGGCAACCAGTAGTGCCGCTCGGTCTGCTGCAGCTCGATCACGCCGCTGCTCCCCGCGGGCTCGAGGTCACCGGGGCCAGGCGAGAGGCGGGCGGGAGGGGGATCGTGCCCATCGGGAACCGGCTGATGTTCACGTGCTCGCCCGCCTCTCGGTCTCCTGATCGCCCCCGGTTGATCTCGAGTATGGGAAAGGTCGCGAGGGCATTTCAAGCAATTCGCGCAATCCTTCCGGAATTCCAGCCGAACGGCCGAGTGGATCACGGCATCTGCGCATCACCCGGATCGGCTGTCCGAGTTGCGCTGCGCCCCGACCCTTGACCGAATGCACGTATTGCACGGACGATGCAGGAATCTTCCGCATGAGGAGGAACAGGTGAAGTTGACCTTCCAGGGAACGACGTCCCACGCCGGTACCTGCCCCACGCTCTACAGCACCGACCAGGGCACTTACGTCGTTCAGGGCTACAAGGTCACCGATCCGGAGGCGCTGGCCGCGTTGCGCGAACGAGGCCTGCCCGACCACGAGACGGCGGTGGAGGTACCGGCCGCCTTGCTCGACGTGTTCGTGCCGAAGGCGGCACCGTGAGCTCCTGGGTGTTACCGGGCGCGGAGTTCGAGGAGCTCCTGCGTTCGTTCCGGTACCGGGCGTGGCGGTGGGAGTGCCAGGGCACCTACCGCCAGCCAGCCGAGGCCGAACCCTGGCGGCGCTGGCGGGCCGGTGAACCGGACGACCTGACCTGGCTGCGCCCCTGGCTGGACCAGGTGGCCGAGGCGACCCGGGCGGGGCGGTTGATCGCCCGGGTCCGCGTCTTCCGGGAGCCGCCGACCGAGTACCAGCTGTGGCAGCTCGACGTCGGCCGGGCCAACGTCGCGGCGGGCGAGGACGTGCGGGTGCTCACCGAGTCGCGGGCGCGGTCGCTGGGACTGCCCGCGCACGACTTCTGGCTCTTCGACGAGGCGCGGGTGGCGCTGATGCACTTCGAGGACCAGCAGTTCGCTGGCACCGAAATCATCGCCGACCCGGGGGAGGTGACCAGGTACCGGAACTGGTGGGGCACCGCGTGCGAGCACGCGGTGCCGTTGTTCGCCTACCGGCACGAGCTGATCGGGAGGCGCTGGTGAGTGACTTCGACACCCGCCGCTTGGCGTTCGGCGACGCGCTGCGGCGGTTGCGCTTGGAAGCGGGGTTGTCCGGCAAGCAGTTCGCGCAGCGGGCCGGGTGGACCCCGTCGAAGGTCTCGCGGGTGGAGACCGCGAAGCAGTCCGTCGCCGACTCCGACGTGGTGGTCTACTGCCGGCTGACCGGGGCTGGCGACGAGGTCGAGGCCGAGCTGCGGCAGGAGCTGCGCGAGATCCGGCTGGAAGCGGCGAGCTGGAAGCGCCAGCTGCGCACCGGCAACAGCGCTCGGCAGGAGTACGGCAGGCAGCTTGAGCACGACGCGGAGCGGATCCGGCTGTTCGAGATCTCGATGGTGCCCGGCCTGGTGCAGACCGCCGAGTACGCCCGGCACATGTTCGAGGCCGTCGCGGTGCTGCACCAGAACCAGCTGGACATCGCCGAGTCGGTCGAGCGGCGGATGGCCCGGCAGGAGGTCCTCTACCGGCCGCGCACCGAGGTGCAGATCGTGTGCGCGGAAGCGGGCCTGCGGCACCCGATCGCCCCACCGCAGGTGATGGTGGGCCAGCTCGACCGGCTGCTGGCGCTGGCGGGCATGTCGACCCTGCGCCTGGCGGTGCTGCCGATGGACGTCCAGCTGAGCGCGGTGCCGCAGCACGGCTTCGCCATCATCGACGACATGGCCCTGGTGGAAACGGTCAACACGGAGATGACCATCACCGACGCCGACGACCTGGACCGCTTCCACCGGCTCTTCGACGTGCTGCTGGCGGCCTCCCTCGAAGGGCCCGACGCCCGCGCCGCGCTGCAGCGGCTGATCGAGCGCTACAGCGCGCTCGAGAGCTGAAACAGCATCACCGGTCCAAGAAGGCGCTGCGCCGCGCCGTCATCGCGAAGGCCGCTGCGGCGAACGTCGCTGCCAGCCAGGGGAGTGGTGCCGCGTCCCCAGCGAGGTCGAGGGCCGCGCCGCCGAGGTACCCGCCTGACGCGATGGCCTCCGCCGGGCCTGATCGGGCGGGTCAGGCCGTGCGCTGGGCGCTGAACCAGAGCACCGGGCCCCTCCGGTGGGTGTGCACCGCACCCATCCCGGCGGAATCCAGCTGCTCGGCGAGGTCGTCGGGGTCGAAGAAGGACAGCCCGGTGCGGTTTCCGGACAACCGCGAGACCACGTGCAGCATCCCGTCGTGCGGCGTCGGGACCATCACGGCCAGCCACCCACCGGGCACCAGCGCGCGGCACGCCGCGGCCAGCACCTGCTCCGGCTCGGGGATCAGCTGCAGCGCGGCGAGGCTAGTGACCAGGTCGAAGGTGCCGTCCGGGAACGGCAGCTCGCGCGCGTCGGCGCGGACGAAGCCGACGTTGTCCGACGTCGCGGTGCGCGCCGCCCGGGCCAGCATGGGGCGGGACACGTCCAGGCCGACGGCGAGCCCGGACGGGCCGACCCGGTTCCCGAGCGCGGCGGTGAAGTTGCCCGGCCCGCAGCCGATGTCGAGCACTCGGCCGCCGACCGGCGGGCGGGCCCGCGAGGGCAGCCGGAACCAGCCCGGGATCACCCGGCGGGCGAGCGACTGCGCGTGGTCGTAGAGGCCCGACCCCAACCCGGACTCCCAGAAGCTCTGGATCGGACCGGACGGCGCCTCCGGCCGACCGCCGAGCAGGTCCAGGTAGCCGCGGTCGAGGTCCGGCTGCTCCGGCGGGGACGTCAGCAGGGGCAGCACTCGGGTGAACACCGGGGGCGTCGGTCGCATGCGCACCTCCTCCCGAGCACCCTAGGCAGCCGCCGCCTCCGGGGCCAGGGGTCAGCGGTGCTCCGGGTTCTCGAAGTGCGGGCGGCAGCCCGCGTCCCACTCGGTGCGCTGGTTGCCGTACGCGGGGACGCCCCCGGCCCGGTCGAGCATCGCGGCCAGGTGCATCAGGTTGTAGGTCATGAACGTGGTGTTGCGGTTGGTGAAGTCGTTGTCCGGTCCGCCCGATTCCGGGTCCAAGTAGGACGGTCCAGGGCCGATCGAGCCGATCCAACCCGCGTCGGCCTGCGGCGGGATGGTGTAGCCCAGGTGCTGCAGGCTGTAGAGCAGGTTCATCGCGCAGTGCTTGACGCCGTCCTCGTTGCCGGTGATCAGGCAGCCGCCGACCCGGCCGTAGTAGGCGTACTGGCCGGCGGAGTTCAGCAGCGACGAGCAGGCGTAGAGCCGTTCCACGACGCGCTTGGTCACCGAGCTGTTGTCGCCCAGCCAGATCGGCCCGGCCAGCACCAGGATGTTCGCCGCCAGCACGCGCTGGTAGAGCTGCGGCCACTCGTCGGTCGCCCAACCGTGCTCGGTCATGTCCGGCCACACCCCGGTGGCGATGTCGTGGTCGACGGCCCGGACGTGGTCGACCTCGACGCCGTTGCGCCGCATGATCCCGGCGCTGAGCTCGACGAGCCCTTCGGTGTTGCTGCGCTCGGGTGACCGCTTGAGCGTGCAGTTGATGAACAACGCGCGCAGGTTGTCGAACGCCGGTTCGGTCACAGTCATCGCCCCCCCGCAGGCGAGTGCAACACCGGCGGCGGGAGCGGGCAACCGGATCAACCGGCGGTCAGCTGGAACCCGCGGTAGCCGTCGGCGGCGACGCGGTCGCAGATCTCCCGGTAGGCGCCCACGCCGCCGATGTAGGGCATGAACACCCGGGGCTTGCCCGGGACGTTGGCACCCATGTACCACGACGCGGCGCGCGGGTAGAGCGTCCCGGCGGCCACCTCGTTGACGTGCTCACCCCACTCGCGCTGGGCCTGCGCCTGGGCTTCGGTGCGCCGGACGCCGTTGTCGCGCAGGTGCACCAGGTGCGCGCAGATCCACTCCACGTGCTGCTCGATGGACACGATCATGTTGCTGAGCACCGACGGGCTGCCCGGACCGGTGATGGTGAACAGGTTCGGGAAGCCCGCGCAGGCCAGGCCGAGGTAGGTCCGCGGCCCGGCGGCCCACTCGTCGGCGAGCCGCCGCCCACCGGTCCCGCGGACGTCGATGCGGGTCAACGGCCCGGTCATCGCGTCGTAGCCGGTGGCGAACACGATGGCGTCGAGCTCGAACTCCCGCTCACCGGCCCGCAGCCCGGTCGGGGTGATCTCGGTGATCGGGTGCTGGCGCAGGTCGACCAGTGACACGTTCGACCGGTTGTAGGTGGCGTAGTAGTCGGTGTCCACGCAGATTCGCTTGGTTCCGATCGGGTGATCCCGGGGGCACAGCAGCTCGGCGGTCCCCGGGTCGCGCACGGTGGCCCGGATCTTCTCGCGGACGAACTCCGCGGGCAGCTCGTTGGCGGCCAGGGAGCGCAGCGTGTCCGGGTAGGCCGTGCAGAACGTCGTCCCGCCGATGCGCCACCGCCGCTCCATCTCGGCCCGGACCTCCTCGCGGGGCAGGTCCAGGGCGTTGACCTCGAACCGCTCGCTGAGGATCCCGGACGGCGACATCCGCGCCTCGGCGCGCAACCTCGCGTAGTCGGCCTTGACCCGGCGCTGCTCCTCGTCGCTGAGCGGGTGGTTGTGCGCCGGGATGCTGAACTGGGCGGTGCGCTGGAAGACGGTGAGGTGCTCGGCCTGCTCGGCGATGACCGGGATGGCCTGGATCCCGGACGACCCGGTGCCGATGACGCCGACCCGCTCACCGGTGAAGTCGACCTCCTCGTGCGGCCAACGCCCGGTGTGGAAGGCCTTGCCCCGGAAGGTGTCCAGGCCGGCGAAGTCGGGCGTGCTGGTGGCCGACAGGCAGCCCACGGCGGTGATCAGGAACCGTGCGGTCAGCACCGCGTCGTCGGTGCGCACCACCCAGTGGTCGTGCACCTCGTCGTAGTTCGCCGCCCGCACCTCCGTCCGGAAGGAGATGTCGCGGCGCAGGTCGAAGCGCTCGGCGACGTGGCGGGCGTAGCGCAGCAGCTCCGGCTGCGACGGGTAGCGCTCGGACCACTGCCACTCCTGCTGCAGCTCGTCGGAGAAGGAGTAGCAGTAGTAGAGGCTTTCGATGTCGCAGCGCGCGCCGGGGTACCGGTTCCAGTACCAGGTGCCGCCAACGTCCCCGCCCCGCTCGAGCACGCGCACCCGGAACCCCTGGTCGCGCAAGGTCTTGAGCATGTACATCCCGGCGAACCCGGCGCCGATGACCACGACGTCGTGCTGCGGGCGGCCCTCGTCCATCCGGTCGCACTCCTCTGCTCGGCGGTGCTCGCGCCGTGCTCGGCCCGAGTGAAGCGGTCGAATGCCCGTCGAGCATGCACCGGTGATCGCGACGGGGCAACGTCGAACCCCGGCGGCGAAGAGCTCCTTGCCTGGCCGCGACGGAAAGGGCAAGGTATCGGTCGCGCGGAACGGACGGGGCGGTCCCGGCCGGGCGCGGCCTGGCAGGACAACGGGGTCCCGCCAGGCGTCGGGGAACGGGTCGAGCGCCGCAGCGCCCGACCCAGCGAGCGGAAGGTTTCACGTGCGCCTACACCGGCTGCGCTCGACGAGCACATCGTGGCGGCAACCGAGCACGACCCGTCTCCTGCTGAGAGCCGCGTGGATGGAGCTCCGCGCCGTGCTCCGCTGACCTCAGGCGTCCTTGGTGACCACGCGGACCACGGTCGCGGACACCCCGATGACCAGGTAGCAGCCCGCGCGCAGCAGGCCGGTCGTCATCTCGTCCCAGCCGATCGGGTCGCGCAGCACGCCCAGCACCGCCGACCAGTCGGTGGTGATCAGGACCGGCTGCAGCCAGTTCAGCGCCGGGATGGTGCTCAGCACGCCGAAGGTGATCAGCGCGCCCATCGTGGCGACCACGACCACCAGCGGGTGCTCGGTCAGCGACGACAGCGCCAGCGCGACCGCGCCGACGGCGGCCATCTGCACCGCCGACCACGCGACCGCCAGTGCCACCCGGCCCAGCGCGGACCCGAAGGGAACCGTCGAGCCGGACAACGTCACCAGGTCACCGCCGCCGACGACGACCAACCCGGTGAGCACACCGCTGATCGCCACGACGGACACGGCGAGCACGGCCAGCACCAGCACGCCGAACGCCTTGACGCCGACCAGCCGCACCCGGCCGACCGGCGCGAGCAGCAGGCCGCGCAGCGTCCCGTGCGCCGACTCGCCCGCCAGCGCGTCGGCGGCGACCATCGCCACGACCAGCGGCAGCAGCAGTGCTTGGGCGAGCCCCAGGGCCGCCACCGGCAGCACCAGCCCGTTGCCCGCGGCCGCCGCCAGGACCGACGGCCCACCGCGGCCACCACCGGGCCCGCCGGTGAGCGCGATCGCGGTGCCCAGCAGTACCGGCAGCGCGGCCAGCATCCCCAACGCGAGTTGGTTGCGCGGGCGGCGCAGCACCCACCGCACCTCGGCCCGCAGCTGGCGGCCCAGGGGTGCGGAGGTCCGCACGTCGATCGCGGTCACAGGTCTTCCTCCGTCAGTCGCGCGAAGAGGTCCTCCAGCCCGGTCCGGGACCGGCGCGCCTCGCGCACCGGGACCCCGGCCCGCACGAGCAGCGCGATCACCTCCTCGGACTCCGCACCGGACAGCTCCACCCGGACCACGCCGCTCTCCTCGCGGGCTTGCGCGCCCGCGTCCCGCAGCGCCCGGACGGCGCCGGGCGAGTCCGAAGTGGACACCAGCAGGTGGGGTGCGCCCGATTCCAGCATGCCCGCCAGCTCGCCCTGCGCCACCAGCGAACCGCGGTGCAGGACCGCGACGTGGGTGCAGGTCGCCTCGATCTCGGACAGCAGGTGGGAGGAGACCAGCACCGTGGTGCCCGCCGCGTGCAGGTCGGCGATGATCCGCCGGATCTCACGGGTGCCCGCCGGGTCCAGCCCGTTGGTCGGCTCGTCGAGCACCACCAGCTCGCGCGGCACCAGCAGCGCCGCCGCCAGGCCGAGCCGCTGCTTCATGCCCAGCGAGTAACCCCGGTACCGGCGGCCCGCTGCGGCGCTCAACCCCACCCGCTCCAACGCCTGCTCGACGACCTCGCGGACCTCGGGGCCGCGCAGGGCCGGTTCCATCGCGGCGCAGCGCAGCAGGTTCTCCCGGCCGGACAGGAACGGGTGGAAACCCGGTCCCTCGACCAGCGCGCCGACCCGGGGCAGCACCCGGCCAGCGCGCTCGGGCAGCGGCTGGCCGAGCAGCTCCACGGTCCCCGCGCTCGGCGCGGTGAGCCCGAGCAGCATCCTGATCGTGGTGGTCTTGCCCGAACCGTTGGGGCCGAGCACGCCGACCACCCCGCCTCGCGGAACGGCGAGGTCGACACCGGCCACCGCGACCGTCCGCCCGTAGGTCTTGCGGAGCCCGGTGGTGCGGGCGGCGAGGTCGCCGCCCGCAACCGCGGACGACGACCGCACCGCGTCAACCGCGCTGGTCATCGGGCCTCGCCGAGCGCAGCGGTGAGCACCTGCTCGGGCACGGCGCCGACCGCGACCCGGCCGTCCGCGGTCAGCAGGGCGTTGCCCGCCGCGGTGCCGACGACCCAGCCGCTGCCCCACGGGCCGCTGATCGGCTTGCCGGCCCGCTCCGCGACCTGGCGCAGCTCCTCGCTGGCCGGGACCTCGGCGAGCAACACCGAATCCCAGCCGTCGCCGACCACCTGGTGCCGGGGCACCGCGTGCTGGTCGAACTGCGGGGCGCGCTGCTCGGCGTCCTCGACCTCGGCACCGGCCGGTGGCGTGAACCGGAACAGCCCCGGGTCCGGCGCCGCCATGTCCACGCTGGTGAACCCGACCTGCAACGCCGGGTCTGCGGAGCCGTTGGTGAGCACGGAGAGCTCCAGGGGAACGCGCTTCTCGGCGTCGACCGCGATCCGCACCTGGCGCAGCAGCGTGCGCTCGGTCGGCTTCGGGGTCAGGACGAGCTCGTAGGCGTCGCGGCCCGCGACGCTCGCCGTGCCGTCCACCGAGACCTCGCTGGTCTTGCGGAGCTCGCCGATGATGCCGCGCGCCGCCGCGCCCGGATCGGCTGGGGCGCCGTGCTCGGCGCGCTGCGGGTGTTCGCTCCGGGTCGCGGTCCGGTTGTTCGAGTTCCACTCCCAGGTGGTCGTGCCGTCGTCGACCACGGTCAGCTCGCCGCTGGGCGAGGGCACCGACACGCGGTGGCGGCCCTGGCCGTCGGCCCACACCTGGAACCGGTTCGTCCCGTCAGCGAGCAGCTGCGCCGCCTCCCCGCCGGGCAGGGCGGGCAGGCCGAGGGCGTTGTCCACCGACACCGTGCCGGTGAGCGCCGTGGGTTCGGCGCGCATCACCGACTCCACGAGCTGCTCCGGGGCCACTGGCGGCAGCACCGGGGCCGCACCGGCACCGGCGGGCAGCGCCAGCACGGTCAGGCCCAGCACTCCGGCGGCGGTACCGGCGGTCGCGGTGAGCACCACATTCCTGCGCTTCATCGAGTCCTCCTGTCGAGTCCTGCGCCCAGCGTGGCTGATGTGCGCTGAGACAACGCTGAGACGCTGAGAGCGGGCTCAGCCGGTGCCCCGGTCCACCGCCTGAGATGGTAAACGTGTTTACTTTCCCCGGGAGGTGTGATGGCGGCCGACGAGTTGGACTTCTGGTCCTTCGTGGAGCTGGCCAACGACCGGTTGGCCGCGGAGCACGGGTTCCAGCACCAGCTGGCCACCGAGGTGCTGCTGGCCCTCGACCGGGCCTCCACCACCGTGACCTACGACCTGGAAGCGGCGGTGCACCGCCCGCGCGGCCGCTCCTGGTCGGCCTTCCGGCTGCTGTTCGTCACCTGGCTGGCCGGGCCGCTGGAGGCGAAGAAGGTCGCCGAGCTCACCGGGATGAGCCGGGCCGCGGTCTCGAACCTGAGCAAGGCCCTGGTGGCCGACGGGGTGCTGGACCGGGCGCCCGGCGAGCACGACGGCCGCTCCGTGCTGCTGTCGCTGACCGACCGGGGGCAGCGGGAGGTGGTAGAGGTGTTCCGGGCTCAGAACGAGCGCGAGCACGAGTGGACCAGCGTGCTCACCGAGGCCGAGCAGCGCATCCTGGTCATGCTGCTGAACAAGCTGATCACCAACCGCGACCAGTTCGACGTCCGCGGTCGCAACTGACGGTGCCGTGGCTGTTGCGGTGCGTGGAAGCCGTCAATACATTGACCACTTGCGCCGGGGTGCCGGAGCACCCGGGCCGCTGCGAGGAGGCGAGGTCGATGGCGTACTACCGGCAGGTCGGCGACGTTCCGCCGAAACGGCACACCCAGCACCGCGGACCCGACGGCGGCCTCTACTACGAGGAGCTGATGGGGGAGGAGGGCTTCTCCAGCGACTCCTCGCTGCTCTACCACCGCAACCTCCCCTCGGCGCTGGTCGACTCCACGACCTGGGAACTGCCGGACCTGGACACCGAGCCCAACCACCCGCTGCGGCCGCGGCACCTGAAGCTGCACGAGCTGTTCGGCGGCCAGGAGTGGAAGCGCCACGACGTGGTCACCGGTCGACGGCTGGTCCTGGGCAACGCCGACGTGCGAATCTCCTACGTCGTCGCGGGCGAGACCTCCCCGCTGTACCGCAACAGCACCGGCGACGAGTGCGTCTACGTCGAATCCGGCGAGGGCGTGGTCGAGACCGTGTTCGGGGTGCTGCCGTTCCGGCAGGGCGACTACGTGCTGCTGCCGCGCTCGACCACCCACCGCTGGGTGCCGCGGGGCGCGGATCCGGTGCGCGCGTACTGCATCGAGGCCAACTCGCACATCACCCCGCCGCGCCGCTACCTGTCGAAGTTCGGCCAGCTGCTGGAGCACTCGCCCTACTGCGAGCGCGACCTGCACGGCCCCACCGAGCCGCTGCTGGCCGAGGGCACCGACGTGGAGGTGCTGGTCAAGCACCGGGGCAGCCGCGGCATCGTGGGCACCCGGTTCGTCCACCCGGAGCACCCCTTCGACGTGGTCGGCTGGGACGGCTGCCTGTACCCGCACACCTTCAACGTCGCCGACTTCGAGCCGATCACCGGCCGGGTGCACCAGCCACCGCCGGTGCACCAGGTCTTCGAAGGCCAGAACTTCGTGATCTGCAACTTCGTGCCGCGCAAGGTGGACTACCACCCGCTGTCCATCCCGGTGCCCTACTACCACTCCAACGTGGACTCCGACGAGGTGATGTTCTACTGCGGCGGGGACTACGAGGCGCGCAAGGGCTCCGGCATCGGCCAGGGCTCGATCTCGCTGCACCCCGGCGGGCACTCGCACGGCCCGCAGCCCGGTGCCTACGAGCGCAGCATCGGCGTGGAGTACTTCGACGAGCTCGCGGTCATGGTCGACACCTTCCGCCCGCTGGAGCTCGGCGAGGGCGGCCGGGCCGCTGAGGACCCGGGCTACGCCTGGACCTGGTCGGGGCGGGGGCCGCAGGGGTGAGCATCCCGGACTTCGCCAAGGGCTGGTGCGACGACGCGGCGGTCTTCCCGCCTGGCCGCACCCCACTGCCCGACGCCGTCGCCGCGCACCTGCGGCACACCGCGTCGCCGTACGCCGAGCTGGTCGGGCCGCTGGTGCTGGCCGCCCCCGCGGTCGAGGAGCTGCCCGGGCTGATCGAGCCCGGTCAGCAGCTGGACCTCTCCGTCACCGCCCCGCGAGGTCCGGCACAGCTCCCGGCGGTGCTCGCCGCGCTGGAACCCCTGCCGGTCCGGTTGCGCGCGCTGGAGGTCGCGGTTCCCGACGGGCAGGGACCGGCGGAGTTCTTCGCGGCGCTCGACGCGGTGGGCGTGGACGAGGACGTGGCGGTGTTCGTGGAGGTACCCCGCGACGAGCGCCGCGCGGAGGTCATCGGCACCTGCGCTTCGATCCACTACCGCGCGAAGTTCCGCACCGGCGGGGCAAGGGCCGAGCAGCACCCCGACGAGGCCGAGCTCGCCGCCGCGATCCGCGCGGTGGTCGAGGCCGGGGTCCCGTTCAAGGCCACCGCGGGCCTGCACCACGCCGTCCGCGGCACCGACCCGGCAACGGGTTTCGAGCAGCACGGCCACCTGAACCTGCTGCTGGCCACCGACGCCGCGGTGGACTTCGCCGAGGAGCCGGAGATCGCCGCCGTGCTGGCCGAACGGGATGCGCGCAAGGTCGCCGAGCGGGTCGCGGACCTGGACCGGGTGCGGGTCACCGCGGCGCGCGACCGCTTCCTGTCCTTCGGCACCTGCAGCATCGCCGAACCCCTGGCCGAACTGGTCGACCTCGGCCTGGTCCCGGCCGAGGTGCTCAGCGGAGGAGGACACCGGTGATCGTCGACATCCCGGACGGCTCGTTGTTCGGGCTGGCCAACCTGCCCTACGGCGTGTTCTCCACGCCCGGGACCGAACCGCGCGTCGGTGTCCGGGTGGGTGATTCCGTCGTGGACCTGGCCGCCACCCTCGGCGACGGGGTGTTCGCGCAGCCGACGCTGAACGCCTTCATGGCCCAGGGGCACGACCGCTGGGTGCGGGTGCGGCAGCAGGTCACTGAGCTGGTCACCGGTGAGGTGCCGGACGCGGCGGTGCACCCGGTCTCCGCGGTGCGCCTGCACCTGCCGATCGAGGTCGCCGACTACGTCGACTTCTACGCCTCCGAGCACCACGCGACCAACCTCGGGCGGCTGTTCCGCCCGAACGCCGAACCGCTGATGCCGAACTGGAAGCACCTCCCGGTCGGCTACCACGGGCGTGGTGGAACGGTCGTGGTGTCGGGGACGGACATCGTGCGTCCCCGCGGGCAGCGCAGGGCGCCGGACGAGGACGCCCCGACGTTCGGCCCGTGCCGCCGCCTGGACGTCGAGGCCGAGCTCGGGTTCGTCGTGGGCACCGGTTCCGAGCTGGGCACCCCGGTGCCCACCGGGGAGTTCGCCACCCGGGTGTTCGGCGCGGTGCTGGTCAACGACTGGTCGGCCCGCGACATCCAGGCCTGGGAGTACGTGCCGCTGGGGCCGTTCCTCGGCAAGAGCTTCGCCACCTCGATCTCGCCGTGGGTGGTCCCGCTGCTCGCGCTGGAGCAGGCGCGCGTGGCGACCCCGGCCCAGGTCCCCGCCCCGCTGCCGTACCTGGCCGAAACCGAGCCGTGGGGCCTGGACGTCGACCTCTCGGTGTCCTGGAACGGCCACGAGGTCTCCCGCCCGCCCTACCGCGAGATGTACTGGTCCCCGGCGCAGATGCTGGCGCACCTGACGGTCAACGGCGCCACCACCCGCACTGGCGACCTCTACGCCTCGGGCACCATCTCCGGTCCGGAGGCGGACCAGCGCGGCGCCTTCATCGAACTCACCTGGGGTGGCCGGGATCCCGTGCGCCTGGGTGACCAGGAGCGCACCTTCCTGGAAGACGGCGACGAGGTCACCATCACCGCCACCGCACCAGGTGCCGGTGGCACCAGGATCGGCTTCGGCGAGGTGACCGGCCGCGTCCTGCCCGCCTGCTGAGTCACTGGAGCTCCACGACCATGCCGCGGAGCTCGTAGCCGCCGATCGCGTCGTTCATGGAAATTCGCGGTGGCGTCCGCATCGCGACGCCGGGCAGGGCGAACAGCTTGCTGAGGAAGACGTCGGTCTCCAGGACCGCGATGGTGGAGCCCGGGCACTTGTGCGCCCCGTCGCCGAAGGACATCCCCGGCGCGGTGGCGTCGGTGAGCGGGCGGGCCGGGCACACCGCCAGCGGGTCCTCGCCGACCGCGCGCTCGTCGGTGTTGGTCGCGCTGACCTGGATGTCGATCACCTCACCGGCCGGGACCGTGACGGTCTCGCCGTCCTCGCCGGGCAGCTCCACGGGCGCGGTGGCGCGCCGCCTGAGGTGCCCGACCACCGGCTCCAGGCGCAGCAGTTCGTGCAGGATCGCGATCCGCTCGGCCTCTTCCGCGGCGCAGTAGCGCTCGCGCAGCGCGTCGTCGGTGAACAGGTGCCAGGCCGACAGGTTGATGAACTCCCGCGTGGTGACCATGCCCGCGGCCGCGAAGGTGATGCACTCGCCGAGGATCTCGGCGGACGTGCAGCCCTCGTCGAGCAGGTGCGAGATCAGGTCGTCGCGGCGCCGCGCGCGTCGAGCGCGCACCGCGGGGCGCACGTCGCTGACGAAGATGCTCGACCAGTTGCGGGCCTGCCGCCACACCCAGTACAGGCCGTTGAGGCTGGTGAAGCCCGGCTCGCCGAACTCCTCCGGGAAGAACCGCTCCAGCCGCTGCGCCAGGCCCGGGCGGCTCTCGGTCAACCCGATCACCGCGCACGCCACGTCGATGGAGAGGTTGAAGCTCAGCTCGGACAGCTGCGCGTGGCCGGTGTGCCGCAGCTTGGCCAGCTGCTCGTCGGAGACCCGCTCCATGATGCCCCGGTAGGCCTCGTCCACCCGGCGCGGCGTGAAGTACTTCGCGGTCTGCCGCCGGTGCTCGCGGTGCTCGGGACCGTCCCGGTAGAGGACCGGGCGCCGGACCTTGCCGGGCATCTTCTCCACCGTCTCCACCCCGAGCCCGGCCTGGACGGTGTCGGTGCTGCGCAGCGCGGCGCGCGCGGCGGCGTGGCCCCGGACCAGCCAGACCCCGTCGGCGCCCCGGCTGACCGGGCACCCGCCCAGCTGCTCACCGCGATCGATCTTGCGTGCGTCGGTCGACATCGGGGGACCGGTCCTTTCCGCATCCGGGAGGCCAAAGCATGATCCACTTCTTCTAACAGGCCGGGCGCGGCGGGTGAACCGGGGGTGGTGGTTTCGTAGTCGAATGTTCACCAGCGGTGCCGACGTCCCGGTCGCGGCGCTCGTCGGGACGCCCAAGCTCACCCCATAGGATGGCCGGGACGTCGGTTTGAGGAGTTGCGCACCGTGAAGTGGCAGTTCGGCCCCTACCGCGTGGAAGGATTGATCGCCCGCGGCGGCATGGGCGAGATCCTGCGCGCCTACGACACCCGCCACGACCGGGTCGTCGCGCTGAAGCTGCTCGCCGCGAACCTCGCCGCCGACGAGGAGTTCCGAGACCGCTTCAAGCGGGAGGCGCACGCGGCCGGGCGGCTGCGCGAACCGCACGTCATCCCGATCCACGCCTACGGCGAGATCGACGGGCGGCTCTACCTGGACATGCGGTTGGTCGAGGGCACCGACGTCGGTTCGCTGCTGGCGGCCCGCGGCCCGATGCGCCCCGCCGACGCGGTGGTCATCCTGGAGCAGGTCGCGCAGGCCCTGGACGCCGCGCACGCGGAAGGCCTGGTGCACCGCGACGTCAAGCCGTCCAACATCCTGGTCGGCGACAACGGCTTCGCCTACCTCGTCGACTTCGGCATCGCCGCCTCGCTGCGGGCCTCGGGGAACCTGACCTCCACCGGCTACGCGGTGGGCACCCTGGCCTACATGGCCCCGGAGCGCTTCGAGGACGGCCCGGTGGACCACCGGGCCGACGTGTACTCGCTGGCCTGCGTGCTATACCAGTGCCTGACCGGCGCGAAGCCCTTCGCCGGGGAGACCGCCGCCTCGCTGGTCAACGCCCACCTCAACCACAAGCCGCCGAAACCCGCGGCCATCCGTGCCGACCTCCCGCGGGAGTTCGACCACATCGTCGCCCGCGGCATGGCGAAGGACCCGGCCGACCGCTACGGCAGCGCTGGTGAGCTGGCGCGGGCCGCCCGCCAGGCGCTGACCAGCGTGACCGCCCTCCCGGGCGCGTTCGCGCCGGTCCCCGCGCAGCGCCGGGTCCGCTGGCCGCACCTGGCCGCTGGCGCGGGAGTGCTCGCCGTCATCGCGGGGTCGGTGGTCTTCGCGACCGCCACGCGCACCGAGCCGGGGCAGGCCGTCCCGGTCGACGCGCCGACCTCGCTGGCTAAACCCACCGTCCCGACGTCCGATGCGTCCTCGCTGGAGCAGCCGGTGTCCGAGGAGGTCGAGCCGGGCGGGGACCCGGAGACGGCGCCAGCGGAACCGGCGCAGACCAAGTGGTGCCAGGGGATCCGCTACGAGGGGCGGGAGCGCGGCACCGGGTGCTTCGAGGCGATCGGCGACCACCTGTTCGCGCACGACACCGACAAGGACGGCATGTGGATCAAGGCGGTCGCCGAGACCGACTACGGCCGGGTGGTGGAGTGCGCCGACCACAACTCCCAGGGCGATCCGGTGGACTGCAACTTCGACCTGCGGGAGGACAGCCGGGTGCACTTCCGGGTCGAGCTCTGGGACGCCCAGGTCAAGATCGACGACACCCCCTGGTCGGACTTCGTGCCGATCGGCCAGTAGGCCGTTGGGGCAGTCGTCGGCGCACCACTGGCCAAGCAAGCGCTCGGGAGGTTAACTTACCAAGCACTTGCTTGGAGGTGGTCGTGTGCCAGGGAGCCAACCGCTCACCATCCCCGCTGCGGTCGGCGCCGCCGCGCAGCGCTTCCCGGACTCCGACGCGCTGTTGGACGGCCCGGTCCGGATCAGCTTCGCCCAGCTGCTGGAGCGAGTGCGGACCGTGGCGCGGGCCCTCATCGCCGAGGGCGTCCGGCCCGGCGACCGGGTCGCGCTGTGCTCGCCGAACACCCACCACTGGGTGCTGGCCGCGCTCGGCGCGCTGCACGCGGGCGCGACCCTGGTGCCGGTCAACACGCGCTTCACCGGGGCCGAAACCCTCGACGTGGTCCGGCGCTCGCAGGCCCGCGCGCTGTTCATCGCCGGGGAGTTCCTGGGCGCCGACCGGCTGGCGCAACTGCACGCCGCCAACGGCGGGCCGCTGGACCAGCTGCGCACCACCATCCGCATCCCCGTCGAAGGGGAGCTGCCACCGGTGCCCGGAACCCGCCGCTGGAGCGACCTGGACGAGCTGGCGGCCGCGGTCCCCGCATCGAAGGCCGACGCGGTGGCGGCCGCGGTGGCGCCCGACGACGTCAGCGACATCCTGTTCACCTCCGGCACGACCGGGCGGAGCAAGGGTGCGATGAGCGCGCACCGCCAAGCGCTCGGGGTCGCCGGGGCCTGGGCCGAGCACGGCGAGCTGACCAGCACCGACCGCTACCTGGTGATCAACCCGTTCTTCCACAGCTTCGGCTACAAGGCCGGTGTCCTGGCCTGCCTGCTGCGCGGCGCCGCCCTGCTGCCGCAACCGACCTTCGACGTCGCCGAGGTGCTCCGGCGCGTCGAAGCCGACCGGGTCACGGTGCTGCCCGGACCGCCCACCATCTACCAGTCGATGCTCGACCACCCCGACCGCGCGCACCGCGACCTGTCCGGCCTGCGGCTGGCCGTGACCGGCGCGGCCACCGTCCCGGTCGTCCTGGTCGAGCGGATGCAGCGGGAGCTGAGCTTCGACACCGTGCTCACCGCCTACGGGCTCACCGAAGCGGTGGTGGCGACGATGTGCCGACCGGAGGACGACGACGAGACGGTGGCGCGCACCTGCGGGCGCGCCGCGGCCGGGCTCGAGGTCCGCACCGCCGGGCCGGACGGCACCCCCAGACCACCGGGAGAGGCGGGGGAGGTTCAGGTGCGCGGGCCCAACGTCATGCTGGGCTACCTCGACGACGAAGCCGCCACGCAGCAGGCCTTCGGCGCCGACGGCTGGTTGCACACCGGCGACGTCGGGGTCCTGGACGAGCGCGGCTACCTGTGCATCACCGACCGGCTCAAGGACATGTACATCTGCGGCGGTTTCAACGTCTACCCGGCCGAGGTCGAGCAGGTGCTGGCCCGGCTGGACGGCGTCGCGGAGGTGGCCGTGGTGGGGGTGCCCGACGAGCGGCTCGGCGAGGTCGGCAAGGCGTTCGTGGTCGGCAGCTCGAAGCTGTCGACCGAGGACGTCCTGGCGCACTGCCGGGACCACCTGGCCAACTACAAGCGGCCCCGGCAGGTCGAGTTCCGCACCGACCTGCCCCGCAACCCCTCGGGCAAGATCCTCAAGCGCCTGCTGCGCGACCTGCGGTGAACCGCTACAGCCGCGGGTCCACCGGCTCGGATTCCAGGGCCAGCACGGCGAAGACGCACTCGTGCACCCGCCAGAGCGGTTCACCGCGCGCCAGCCGCTCCAACGCCTCCAAGCCGAGGGCGTACTCGCGGGTGGCCAAGCCGCGCTTGCGGCCCAGGGCCCGCTGGCGGAGCCGGTCGAGGTTGTCCGGCTCGGTGTAGTCGGGGCCGTAGATGATCCGCAGGTACTCGCGCCCGCGCACCTTCACCCCCGGCTGCGCGAGACCGCGGTGGCCCCGGGTGAGGTTGGCCGCGGGCTTGACGACCATGCCCTCGCCACCGGCCCCGGTCAGCTCCTCCCACCAGGCGGTGCCAGCGGCCGTCGAGGCCGGGTCGGTGGTGTCCACCGCGAATCGGCGGGTGGCGGCGAACACCTCCGGGTCGGCCCGCACGAGCCGGTCCGCGAGCGCGAGGTGCCAGCTGTGCTCGCGGCGGTGGTAGGTCCGGCCCTCGGTCGCCAGCAGCTGGAACGGCGCCAGCCGGACACCGCGCAGACCCTCGGTGGGCCAGCAGTACCGGCGGTAGGCGTCCCGGTAGGCACCGGCATTGCCCGCTCGCGCGCCGGTCTTCGCCAGCAGGTCGGAGATCTCGACGCCGCGTTCGGCCGCCGCGGTCAGCGCCTCCAGCGCTGGCGGCAGCACCGCTTCCGCGGCCGCGCCGACCGAGGCGTACTGCTCGGTGATCAACGCGCCCGCCTTCGCGCTCCACGGCATCAGCTCGGCGTCCAGCAGCAGCCAGTCGCTGTCCAGCTCGTCCCACAACCCGGCCGAGGTCACCGCCGCGCGCACCCCGGCGAGCAGTTCCGCCTCCTGCTCGGGACCGAAGAACGGCCGGCCGGTCCGGGTGTGCACCACCCCGGGGCCCTCGATGCCGAACCGGCCCGCCGAGTCGTCGCGGCGGACGAGGACGACCGCGCGGGAGCCCATGTGCTTCTCCTCGCACAGCACGTCCTGCACCCCGGCCGCGCGGTACCCGGCGAACGCCTCCTCCGGGTGCTCCAGCACGTCCGGCCGCTTCGAGGTGGCGACCGGGGCCATGGTCGGCGGCAGGTAGACCAGCCACCTCGGGTCGGTCGCGAAGCGGCTCATCACCTCCAGCGCCGCAGCCGCGCGCTCCGGCTGGACCGAGATCCGCCCGTGGTGCCGGGTCTCCACGCTCCGCCGCCCGGCGACGTCGTCGAGGTTGAGCACGTGCGGCTCGCGGCGCGCGGCGGGCTCCGGCAGCTCGCCGGGCGGCAGGAACGGCCGCGCCGGCTCGTACCAGACGCGCTGCGCGGGCACCGACACGACTTCCCGCTCCGGGTAGCGCAGCGCGGTCAGCCTGCCGCCGAACACGCAGCCGGTGTCCAGGCACATCGTGCGGTTGATCCACTCGACCTCGGGGGTCGGCGTGTGGCCGTAGAGCACCACCGCCTCGCCCCGGTACTCCTCGGCCCACGGGTAGCGCACCGGCAGCCCGAACTCGTCGGTCTCCCCGGTGGTGTCGCCGTACAGCGCGAAACCACGTACGGTGCCCGAGGCCCGGCCCTGGTAGCGCTCGGGCAGCCCAGCGTGCGCGACCACGAGCTTGCCTCCGTCGAGCACGTAGTGCGCGACCAGCCCGCCGCAGAACTCCGCCACCTGCTCGCGGAAGTCCGCCGGTTCGGCCGACAGCTGGGCCAGGGACTCGGCGAGCCCGTGCGCGACCGAAACGTTGCGCCCGCGCAGCGCGCGGGCCAGCTTGTCGTCGTGGTTGCCGCACACCACCAGCGCGTCACCAGCCGCGACCATGCCCATGACCAGGCGCAGCACCCCGGGGGTGTCCGGCCCGCGGTCCACCAGGTCGCCGACGAGCACCGCGCGCCGACCCGCCGGGTGATGCGCGCCGACCGCCCGCTGCTCGGCGTCGCGCTCGATGACGTACCCGAGCTCGCCGAGCAACTCCTCCAGCTCGGCCCGGCAGCCGTGCACGTCGCCGATCACGTCGAACGGTCCGGTCTCGGCGCGCTTGTCGTTGAGCAGCGGCTCCACCTCGATGCTGGCCGCCGCCACGTCCTCGACGCTGCGCAGCACGTGCACCCGTCGGAACCCCTCGCGCTGCAGGGACTTCAGCGACTTGCGCAGCTCGGCCCGGTGCCTGCGCACGACGCCCGGACCGAAGTCGCGGTCCGGGCGTTCGGCGTTGCGCGCCTGGCACACCGACTCGGGCAGGTCGAGCACGATCGCCACCGGCAGCACGTGGTGCTCGCGGGCCAGCGCGACCAGGCTGGACCGCGCGCTGCGCTGTACGTTCGTCGCGTCGACCACGGTGATCCGGCCAGCCTCCAACCGCTTGCCCGCGACGTAGTGCAACGAGTCGAAGGCGGCGGCGCTGGCCGACTGGTCGTTCTCGTCGTCGGCGACCAGGCCGCGGAAGTAGTCGCTGGAGAGCACCTGGGTCGGCGCGAAGTGGGTGCGGGCGAACGTCGACTTGCCCGAACCGGACGCGCCGATCAGCACCACCAGGGACATGTCCGGGATGGACAGTCGCATCAGGACACCTCCGCCCTGGTGAGCACGGCAAGCTGGGTCGGCGGGCCCACCTGCGGGTCCACCGGCCCGACCGGCAGGTGCTGCACGGTGTACCCGTGCCGCTCGGCGACCCCGGCGGCCCACTCCTGGAACTGCGCCCGGGTCCACTCGAACCGGTGGTCGGGGTGCCGGAGGCGCCCGGCGGGCAGGGTGTCGAATCGCACGTTGTACTCCACGTTCGGGGTGGTCACCACGACGGTGCCCGGCCGGGCGGCGGCGAATACCGCGTGCTCCAGCGCGGGCAGTCGGGTCGGGTCGACGTGTTCGACGACCTCCATCAGCACCGCGGCGTCGTAACCGGCGAGCTCGGCGTCGACGTAGGTCAGCGCGGACTGGCGCAGCACCAGCCGTTCGCGTTGGCGCTCCGGCAACCGCTGGAACCGGCGTTCGGCCCGCTCCAGGGCCCGCGCCGAGACGTCCACGCCGACGATCTCGGTGAACGCGGGCTCCTGCACCAGATCCGCCAGCAGCGCCCCGCCACCACAACCCAGGTCCAGCACGCGCCTGGCGCCGCTGGACCTGAGCACCGCGACCACGCTCCCGCGCCGCTGCACCGCCAGCGGCACCTCGGCTTCGGGAACTCCCGCGACCACCGGTTCGGCCAGCGCGTTGTCCAGTTCGGCCTCGGGATCGCCGGACTCGGCCAGCTGCGCCAGCGCGGAACGCACGTAGGACTTGCGGTGCGCGAGGTAGCGGTTGCTGATCAGCTCCCGCTCCGGGTGCTCGGCCAGCCAGCCGTCCCCGGCGCGCAGCAGCTTGTCCACCTCGTCGTCGCCGACCCAGTAGTGCTTGGCGTTGTCCAGCACCGGAATCAGCACGTACAGGTGCTTGAGCGCGTCGGAGACCCGGAGGTCCCCGGACAGCCGCAGGTCCACGTACCGCGAGTCACCCGCGCCCGCCAGCTGCGGGTCCAGCGGGACCGGCTCCGCCTCGACCTGCCAGCCCAGCGGGGCGAACAGCCGTGCCGCCAGGTCGCTCCCGCCGCGGCAGGACAGGGCCGGGATCCGGACCCGCAGCGGGATCGGGGTCGCGGCCAGCTCCGGCCGGGCGTCGCAGCGCCCGTTCAACGCCGTGCGGAACACCGACCCCAACGCCACCGCGAGCAACGACCCGGCCGCGTAGGGCCGGTCGTTGACGTACTGCCCGAGGGCGAACGAGTCGTTGTGCTTGCCGCGCACCAGGCCGACTGGGTCGACGTCCAGCAGCAGCGCGGCGGTGCACTCGTCCGGCCCGGCGGTCGGGTAGAAGACGTGCGCGGTGCCGCCGGCCACCGGGAACGCCTGCGCCTTGTCCGGATGCTTGTGCAGCAGGAAGCCCAGGTCGGTCGCGGGTCGGTGCGTGGTGGTGACGGTGACGAGCACGGGACGATTCTGGCCCAACCGCCTGCCTCGGTGAACTGGTTTTCGCGATTTCTCCCGTTCAGTCCAGTGTGGACGGCTCAGTCGGCCAGCCCGGACTGGTAGGCGAACACCACGAGCTGGGCCCGGTCGCGCGCGCCGAGCTTGACCATCGCGCGGCTCACGTGGGTGCGCGCGGTGGCCGGGCTGACCACCAGCCGCTCGGCGATCTCCTCGTTGTTGAGGCCTTCGGCGACCAGGCCGAGCACCTCCCGCTCGCGTTCGGTCAGCGTGTGCAGCTGCGGGTGCGGGCGGCGCGCCCGCGGCTGCATCGAGACGAACTCGCGGACCAGCTGGCGCGTGGCCGACGGTGCGAGCAGCGCGTCGCCGTCGGCGACCAAGCGGATCGCGCGCAGCAGGTCGACCGGTTTGGTGTCCTTGAGCAGGAAGCCGCTGGCCCCGGCGCGCAGCGCGCTGAACACGTACTCGTCCACCTCGAAGGTGGTCAGCACGATCACCCGGGTCGCGGCCAGCTCGGGATCGGCGGAGATGCGCCGGGTGGCCTCCAGCCCGTCGACCCCGGGCATCCGCACGTCCATCAGCACCACGTCCGGCCGGTGCTCGCGCACCGCGGCCACCGCGGCCAGCCCGTCGGCCGCCTCGCCGGCGCAGGTCAGGTCGTCCTCGCTGTCGATGAGGGTGCGCAGCCCGATGCGCACCAGGTCCTGGTCGTCGACGATCAGCACGGAGATCATGGGGTTCCCCCGGTGGGCAGGCGGGCGTGGACGGTGAACCGGCGGTCCGTGGTGGGCCCGGCCTCGAACTCGCCGCCCAGCGAGGCCACCCGCTGTCGCATGCCGGGCAGGCCGAGCCCGCCGCCACCGCCGGTCGAGCCGGGCAGCGGGTTGACCACGGTCAGCTCCACCGCCTCCGCGGCGTACTCGACGGTCACCTCGGCGTGCTTGTCGTCGCTGTGCCGCAGCACGTTGGTCAGCGACTCCTGCAGGACCCGGTAGCTGGTCAGGTCGACCACCGGTGGCAGCTGCCGCGCCTCGCCGACGGTGCGCAGCTGCACCGACACACCGGCCTCGCGCATGCGCTGCAGCAGGTCGTCCAGCCGAGCCAGGCCCGGTGCCGGTGAGCCGGACCGGCGCACCACCGCCAGCGTCGCGCGCAGCTCGTCGAGCGCGTCGCTGCTGGTCCGGCTGATCGCCTCCAGCGCCACCGCCGCCTGCTCGGGCTTCTTCGCCAGCACGTGCAGCGCCACGTCGGCCTGCATCTTGATGGCGGCCAGCCCGTGCCCGACGACGTCGTGCACCTCCTGCGCGATGTGCAACCGCTCGTCGTCCAACCGCTGCCGCAACTGCTCGGCCCGGTCCCGCGCCACCGCCTCGCGCTGCACCCGCACCACGCTGCCCACCGCGAACGGCACCGCGACCCACGCCGAACCCGGGACCACCCCGAGCAGCCCCGGCAACCCGGAGCTGCTGGTGAACACGTGCACCAGCAGCACCGCGAGCACGCCCAGCGCGACCGGCGCCGAGGTGGCCAGCGGCCGGTGCCGGGCCAGCGAGTAGACCGCCACCAGCAGCGACAGCAGGATCGGGCCGTAGGCGTAGCCCAGCACCAGGTAGGCGGAGGTCAGCACGGCGACCACCCCGGCGGTGATCACGGGCTGCCAGCGCCGCAGCACCAGGCCCAGGCCCGCGGCGGCCACCAGGGCGAGTCCGAGGACGTCCAACGGCCGTGATGCCAGCTCCGACCACCGGTTCGCCATGGTGGTGCCCACCAGCCCGATGGCGGTGACCGCGACGGCGAGGGCCGCGTCCGAGGTCCACGATCGCATCGTCGGCATGCGGTGGATTCTGGCCGACCCGAGCTCCGGGGGAGTCGGCTCGGAAGCGGACATCGGCCTACTCCCCTCGACGTAGCCGCCGGTCCGGGATCAATGTACCTCTGGTGACCGGTCCGATGTGGACGTCATCGGTTGCCGTAGGGGAACTGCGGCGGGCGGCGTTCGAGGAAGGCAGCAACGCCCTCGGCGCTCTCGCCGGTCTCGGCCGACGCCCGCTGCCACTGCCCGGCCCGCTCGTCGAGGGGCAGCCCGCGGTGCGCCAGGTCGACCAGTTCCTTGGAAGCGCGGACCGTGAGCTGCGATCGCGAGGCGATGGTGGCCGCCAGCTCGCTCACCCGCGCCCGCGGGTCGTCGACGACCTCGTCCACCAGTCGCATCCGCAGCGCGTGCGCGGCGTCGAAGAAGTCCGCCGAGAACAGCAGCAGCTTCGCCGCCGACGGCCCGACCAGCTCGGTCAGGCGGGCGACGCTGGACGGCGGGTAGACGATGCCGAGCTTGGCCGGGGTGATGCCGAAGGTCGCCGAAGCCGCCGACACCCGGATGTCGCAGGCCGCGGCCAGCTGGCAGCCGCCGCCGACGCACAGCCCGTTGATCATCGCGATGGTGGGCAGCGGGCAGTCGACCAGGGCGCGCTCGGCGGCCACGGTCGGGTTCTGCGCCGCCCCCTCGATCGCGGGCAGCTCCGAGATGTCGGCCCCGGCGCAGAACGCGCCACCGGCCCCGGTCAGCACCACGACGCGCGCCGCGGCGTCCTCGACGACCTCGGCGAGCAGCTCCGGGACCTGCCGCCACATGCTCGCGGTCATCGCGTTGCGCCGCTGCGGGTGGTCGATCGTGATCCATGCGGTGTGCCCGACGACGTCCAGGTCCAACCTGCCCTTGGCGCTGCTCATCGACTAGTCGCTCCGTTGCTCGTGGGCACGCGCGGTGCCGCCCGGTCCGATCCGATCTCATCCTGGCCGATCACCCCGCCGGGAACGAGGCGTTGTGCTCCACCCAACCCCGGGCGTCCACGCGAGCGGGCTACCGCCGAGCGGTGACGCAGTGCAGTCACTCCGTAGCGCTCGGTGCGGACCCGGGCCGAGCTCGGGCATTTCACCCACCCGATCGTGCAAACCTGGCGCGGAGTGGCGAGGATCAGGGATGAGCCGATGCGGAAGGACAGGAGCGGACATGGATGAGGTGACCAACCGTCGCCTGACGGAGGTGCGTTCGTTGGCCGAGGAACTCAACCCCGAGGACATCGAAGCCGAGATCGGCCGCGCGCGGATCGAGGCGTACCAAGCGGGCATGCGGTTCGCCGCCGACTACGTCGAGCACGGGCCCACGCGTTCGGAACGGCCCAGCATCCCGCTCCCGCGGCTGTGAGCGGCTCAGCCGCCAGGGCTGCGCAGCTCCTCCCGCGCAGCCCTGGCGGCGCGCAGACCGCTCTCGACCGCGCCGTCGATGAAGCCCGCCCAGCCGGTGGCCAGGTCCGACCCGGCGAAGCGCACGACCCCGTGCGGTTGCTGCAGCGCGGCCAGGTACCGGGTCAACTGCTCCGGCCGTTGCATGGGCCAGGTCTCGCGGGAGAAGTCGTCGGTCATCCAGTCGTGGCCGCTGACCTCGAGCACCTCCAGGTCGTCGCGCCACACCCGCAGCGCCCGGGCCACCCCGTCGACGTCGTCGGGGGCGAGGTCGGCAGCGCGGGTGCCGAAGGCGACCAGCAGCGTGTCGCCCTCCACTGTGTACTCGGGGCGCACGAAGGTCAGATCGTGGCTGTCGGGCGCGTAGGCGGTGAACGGCGCGACCTCGCCGCGCACCCGGATCCAGGTCTTCAGCCCCTGCGAAGCGGTGCGCTCGGCACTGGCGGCCAGCTTGGTCGCGGGGAGCGCGGGCTGGAAGTCGACCGTGCCCAGCACGTTGAGCGGCAGCGTGCAGATCACCCGGCGGGCCCGGACGCTGGTGCCGTCGGTGGTGCTGACCGTCGCGCCGCCGGAGTCCTGCGAGACGCTGGCGACCACCGAGCCGAGGCGGAGCTCCGCGCCTCCGTCGGCGGCGATAGCCCCGGCCAGCGCCGCGGTGCCGCCGGTCAGCCGGTAACCCGAGGTGGCCTGGTGCAGCAGCTGCCAGTTGCCGGAGGCCGCGGCGCACCAGCGCATGGCCTGGGTGTACCCGGAGACCGCGGCCGGGCCGTTGAAGTGCTCCGCCCACACGCCCTCGGTCACCTCCCGCTCCACCGGGTTTAGGTCGAGCCCCGCGAAGTAGTCGGCGACCGAGAGGTGGTCGACCTGGTCCAGGTCGGCCCGGTGCAGCGGTTCGTAGGGGAGTGGGAACCAGGCGCGGCTGTCCCGCGCCAACTGGTCCATGCCAGGTGAGATCAGGGCGTCGAACTCCTCCGGGCTGCCGCGGTGCGCGCTGCCCCCGGCGACCCAGTGGACCGCCTGCGAGCTCGGACTCGGCTCGATGCGCTGGTCGTAGCGGGTGATCTCGCTCCAGACGTGCGGCTGCAGCCAGTGGACCCAGGTGCCGCCCATCTCCAGCCGCCGACCCAGGCGCTCGTCGGTCCAGGTCCGCCCGCCGATGCGGTCGCGGGCCTCGAGCACCACCACCGCGTGCCCGCGCAGGGCCAGCTCGCGGGCCGCCACGAGCCCGGCGAACCCGGCACCGATGACGACGACGTCGAAGGAGTCCATTGCGCAGCCTCCCCGCGCTCGGGATGGGTCGGTAGCGCATTCTGTTCGCTCGTCACCGGGGTCCGTATCCGCCGATCGAGCGGAATTTCGTCCTCTGTGGACTGATTGGCGTCGGCGCCGGGTCGAGCGCTACAATGCCGGTCCCCCGCGAATGGGGTGCGGGGTTCGTGGTGAAAGTTGGGAACTGGTTGATGGTTACGGGCAAGGTCGTTCGGTTCGACGAGATCCGCGGTTACGGTTTCGTGGCCCCCGAAGTGGGCGGCGAGGACGTGTTCATCCACGTCAACGACCTGACCTTCGACAAGCGGCTGGTCGCCCCGGGCGTGGTGGTGGAATTCGACCTGGAGGAGAGCGACCGCGGTCCGAAGGCGTCCAACGTGCGGATCGTGCGGCACGCCGCGGCGCAGGCCGGGGACGCCGCCCAGCTGCCCGAGGAGGAGCTCTTCGACGTGCTCTCGGCGAAGGAGTTCCACGAGCTGATCACCGAGTCGCTGCTGAGCGCGTCGCCGACGATGACCGCCGAGCAGATCCTGCAGGTGCGGCAGAAGCTCACCCAGGTGGCCGTGCGGCACGGCTGGGTGGAGGCCTAGCCGCCCACCCGCGCCGGGCCCGGCGCTCGGCGCGGGTGGGCGGGCTGCTTCAGCCCTCGTCCGGCTTGGCGTGGTCCGGCACCCCCGGGTGCGGGTCGCGGGACAGGTCGATCAGCGGGTGCACGGCGGCGCCTTCCGGCGCGGCGTGGCGGTGCCTGCCCGGCTCGGCCTCGCCGCTCGTCGGGCGCTCGGGTTCGGTGCTCAAGGTGCTTCCTCCGTGGAGCGGTGGTGCGTCGCCGGTCGGCGATCACGGTTCGAGCTCAGCATGCCGACCGCGGCCCTCGCTCGCTGGGCGCTCCGGTCGAGACCCGCATCACACCCCGCCCTTTGACCCCCATACCCCCTAAGGGTATAAAAGTTGGTGAGGCGCCCCAGGTGGCGCGCAGCAGCGTGGAGAGGTGGACGCAGATGAGCGAGGCGACCTACACCGTGACCGGCATGACCTGCGAGCACTGCGCGCGGTCGGTGACCGAGGAGGTCGGCGAGATCGACGGCGTGACTGGTGTCCAGGTCGACCTGCCGAGCGGTGCGGTCACCGTCACCAGCGACCAGGAGATCGACGTCGACCGGGTGCGCGCCGCGGTGGAAGAGGCCGGGTACCAGCTGGCCTCGTGACCCGCGGCCGCTGCCCGGGAGGGAGTGACTGGTCCAGATGACCGACGTGCACCACACCAGCCCCCGCGCCCAGGCGCAGGTCGAACTCGCGATCAGCGGCATGACCTGCGCTTCCTGCGCGGCGCGCATCGAGCGGAAGCTGAACAAGCTCGACGGCGTGACGGCCGCCGTGAACTACGCGACGGAGCGGGCGAAGGTCACCTTCCCGGACGGGCTCGACCCGCGGCGGCTGGTGGACACCGTCGAGGCAGCCGGGTACGGCGCCAGCCTGCCCGAGCCCGAACCGGCGGCCGAGCCCGAGGACTCGACCCGTTCGCTGGGGCGGCGGCTGGTGGCCTCGGCGGTGCTGTCGGTGCCGGTGATCGCGGTGGCGATGGTCCCGGCTCTGCAGTTCACCTACTGGCAGTGGGCCTCGCTGGTGCTCGCCACCCCGGTGGTGCTGTGGGGTGCGCTGCCCTTCCACCGGGCCGCCTGGGCCAATCTGCGGCACGGCGCGGCGACCATGGACACCCTGGTGTCGATGGGCACCCTGGCGGCGTTCCTGTGGTCGCTGAACGCGCTGCTGTTCGGCACTGCCGGGGCGCCGGGCATGACGCATCCCTTCGAACTGACCATCCAGCGAATGAGCGGCGCTGGGGCGATCTACTTCGAGGTCGCGGCCGGGGTGACGACCTTCATTCTGGCCGGGCGCTACTTCGAGGCCCGGTCCAAGCGGCGTGCCGGGGCGGCGCTGCGGGCGCTGCTGGAACTGGGCGCCAAGGACGTCGCGGTGCTGCGGGGCGGTCGTGAGGTGCGGGTCCCGGTCGAGCAGCTGGCGGTCGGCGACCGGTTCGTGGCCCGCCCCGGCGAGAAGATCGCCACCGACGGCGTGGTCGACGAGGGCAGCTCGGCGGTCGACGCGAGCATGCTGACCGGCGAGTCGGTGCCGGTGGAGGTCGGCCCCGGCGACCGCGTCGTCGGGGCGACGGTCAACGCAGGTGGCCGCCTGGTGGTGCGGGCCACGCGGGTCGGCTCGGACACCCAGCTGGCGCAGATGGCCCAACTGGTCGAGGACGCCCAGACTGGCAAGGCCGAGGTCCAGCGGCTGGCCGACCGGGTCTCGGCGGTGTTCGTTCCGGTGGTGATCGCGCTCGCGGTCGCCACCCTCGGTTCCTGGCTGGTCTCGGGCGGTGGGGCCGCGGCGGCGTTCACCGCTGCGGTGGCGGTGCTGATCATCGCCTGCCCGTGCGCGCTGGGGCTGGCCACGCCGACCGCGCTGCTGGTCGGCACCGGGCGCGGCGCCCAGCTGGGCATCCTGATCAAGGGCCCGGAGGTACTGGAATCCACCCGCCGAGCCGACACCGTCGTGCTGGACAAGACCGGCACCGTCACGACCGGGCAGATGGCCCTGGTCGAGGTGCACGTGGCCGACGGCGCGGCGAAGGCGGAAGTGCTGCGGGTGGCCGGTGCGCTGGAGCACGGCTCAGAGCACCCGATCGCCCGAGCCATCGCCCGCGGTGCGCAGGAACAGGTCGGTGAACTTCCCACCGTCGAAGGCTTCACCAACGTCGAGGGGCTTGGCGTGCAGGGCACCGTCGACGGGCGCGAGGTGCTCGTCGGGCGCTCGGCGCTGCTGGACGGGCAGGACGTGCGAATGCCCGGCGAGCTGGTCGAGGTCAAGGCAGCGGCCGAGGAGCACGGCCGGACCGCGGTCGTCGTTGCCTGGGACGGGCAGGCCCGCGCGGTGCTGGTCGTCGCCGACACCATCAAACCCACCTCCGCCGAAGCCATCGCCCAGCTGCGCGCGCTGGGCCTCGCGCCGGTCCTGCTCACCGGCGACAACCAGGCCGTGGCCCGGTCGGTGGCCGCCGAAGTCGGCATCGACGAGGTCATCGCCGAGGTCCTGCCCCAGGACAAGGTCCAGGTCGTGCGACGGCTCCAAGCCGAGGGCAAGGTCGTGGCCATGGTCGGCGACGGCGTGAACGACGCCGCCGCCCTCGCCCAAGCCGACCTCGGGTTGGCGATGGGCACCGGCACCGACGTGGCCATCGAAGCCAGCGACCTCACGCTGGTCCGCGGCGACCTGCGCGCCGCGGCCGACGCCATCCGGCTCTCCCGCCGCACCCTGCGCACCATCAAGGGCAACCTGTTCTGGGCCTTCGCCTACAACGTCGCCGCGCTGCCGCTGGCCGCAACCGGGTTGCTCAACCCCATGATCGCCGGTGCGGCGATGGCCGCCAGCTCCGTCTTCGTCGTCACCAACAGCCTTCGGCTGCGCACCTTCCGCAGCGCGGTCGCCAGCGCGCCGCTGAAGTAGCGGCGGGTGCCCCGGCGGGCGGATTGGGTTACAACAGGGGCATGGCAAGGTTCAACGCGTCCGACCTGGAGCCGGGCCAGGTCGAGTCCAAGGACAACGGCGAGCGGCTCGGCCGCTCCGCCGGTGGACACCTGGTGCAGCTGCGCCGCCGGGTGTCCGAACCGGGGTTCGTGGTCACCGTCGACGCCGAGCCGAGCAAGGGCGCGCCCACCGAACTGCTGACCCACGAGTGGGCCGCGGCCAACGCCGCCTTCGACCGGTTCATGCGCCAGCACTGACCACCTGGTCCACTCCACAGAGGACCGCCCAGCTCCCTTGCCTCCCGCCAGCCCCTCGGGTAACAGTGGTGCGCCAACTGCGATCAGGATGGGGGCGGGACGTGGCAGCAGCGGAACTGGACGCCCAGGTCGGCATCATCGGAACCGGCACCATGGGCAGCACGCTCGCCTGGCAGCTCGCCCGGCGCGGCGTGCAGGTCCTCGCGTTCGAGCAGTTCGCACCGGGACACGACCGGGGAGCCGTCGGCGGCGAAACCCGGCTGTTCCGGCTGGCCTACGCCGAAGGCCACCAGTACGTGCCGCTGCTGCGGGACTCCCTGCGGCTGTGGCGCGAGCTCGAGGACGAGGCTGGCACGAACATCCTGACGCAGTGCGGGGGACTGTCCATCGGCGATCCCGAAGGCGACTACATCGCTGGGCTGCTCGCCAGCGCGCGCGACACCGCGGTCCCGGTCGACGTCCTGCCCACGGCTGAAGTGGCCGAGCGCTACCCGCAGCACGACCTCCGCGACGGCGAGGTCGCCGTGCTCGACCACCAGGCCGGTTACCTGCGCTGCGAGCAGGCAGTGCTCAGCGCCGCGCGCGTCGCCGAACGCGCCGGGGCCGAGGTGCTGCGCTACACCGAGGTCACCGAACTCGTCGAAGACGGCGACAGCGTGCTGGTGCGCACCGCCGGCGGATCGTCGCACCGGGTCGGGCAGGCGGTGGTGGCCGCCGGTTCGTGGGCCACCCGCTTCCTCCCGCCGCGCCTGGCCAGCGCGGTCGAATCACGCCGGGTGCTGCTCAGCTGGTTCGGCACCGAGGACATCGACGCCTACCGGCCCGACCGGTTCCCGATCTTCATCCACCACCGCGACGGCCAGCACGTCTACGGCATGCCCACGGTGGACGACGTGATGGTCAAAGTCGCCGGTGTCATCACGGCGCACCCCGTGCCCAACCCGGAAGCCGTCGAACGACGGCACAGCGCGGCCGAAGTCCACCAGGTCTCCGACGTCGTGGGCAAGTTCCTGCCCGGCCTGCACCCGGAGCCACTCCGCACCGACGCCTTCACCGACCTCTACACCCGCGACGACCGCCCCCTCGTCGGGCGCGTCGGGAACCGCATCGCGGTCACCACCGGGCACTCCGGGCGCGGCTTCAAGTACGCCCCGGGCATCGCCGCGGCAGTGGCGGACGTGCTGGCCGGAACCGCCGACCCGCGCTACGAGTTCCTGTCGCCGAGCCGGTTCTGAGCTGTTTCGGCCCCGGGCGGTGCGGGGTACTGCGAGGGCGACCGGCACCGCTGTCGAGAGGATCAACCATGACCACGGCGCGCGACATCATGCATTCAGGGGCCAAGTGCATCAACGAGGACGACAGCTTGTACACGGCCGCGCAGATGATGCGCGACCTCAAGGTCGGGTCGCTACCGATCTGCGGGCGTGACAACCGGCTGCACGGCATCATCACCGACCGCGACATCGTCGTGCGCTGCTGCGCGGAGGGCCGCGACCCGTCCGAGATGAAGGCCGGTGAACTCGCCCAGGGCAAGCCGTACTGGGTCGACGCCGGATCCGACGTGACCAAGGTGCTGTCCATGATGGAGGAGCACCAGATCCGCCGGATCCCGGTCATCGCCGAGCACCAGCTGGTCGGCATGATCAGCGAGGCCGACCTGGCCCGCCACCTCACCGACGAGCAGCTGGCGCACTTCGTGGAGAGCGTCTACGCGAGCAAGTGAGCAACAGCGCCCAGCACCCGGCTTTCGTCGGCCGGGCGCTGCGCGCTGCGCTCCGGGAAGCGGTCGCCCGGCGCGCTACCTATCCTGGTCAGTGCCCTCCCCGAAGAGCCAGGGCGAAGGGGGCGGAAGCGGATGACGACACGGGTGTTCGTGGTCGACGACCACGACGTGATCCGCCGCGGGATCGCTGCGCTGATCGGTGCGGAGGAAGACCTGGAACTGGTCGGCGAAGCCGCCGGCGTCGCCGAAGCACTGGCCTGGGTGCCCAAAGCCGACCCGCACGTCGCGGTGCTGGACGTGCGGCTCCCCGACGGCAACGGCGTGGAGCTGTGCCGGGAACTGCAGTCGCAGCTGCCCGGGCTGCGCTGCCTGATGCTCACCTCCTTCGACGACCACGACGCGCTGATGGACGCGATCATGGCCGGGGCCGCCGGGTTCGTGCTCAAAGGCGTGGTCAGCCAGGAGCTCGTCAGCGCCATCCGCACCGCCGGAGCCGGTCAGTCGCTGCTGAGCCAGCAGAAGACCGAGGCGATGCTGGCCTGGCTGCGCAAGGAGCAGGAGGAAGCCGATCCGCTGCGGGTGCTGACCGCGCGGGAACGGCAAGTGCTGGAACTGATCGGTGAAGGGCTCACCAACCGCGAGATCGCCAAGCGCATGTTCCTCGCCGAGAAGACCATCAAGAACTACGTGTCCCAGATGCTGGCCAAGCTGGCCATGCGGCACCGCAGCGAAGCGGCGGTGCTGGCCACCGAACTGCGACTCGACCGGGATTCGCGCAACAAGCGCTGAGCAGCGTGCGGCGGGGAGGCCGTCATGTCGTCACGACCGCCGGACACCGCGGCCGCGGAACTGGTGGCCGCGCCGCGGATGAGCGACGACGCGTTGCTGACCAGGCTCGCGATGGCCCTGCGGGAACTCCGGGACGGCAACTTCCGGCGCCGCCTGGTGCCCGGCGGTGGTGGCCTGGCCGCCGAGATCTCGGCCGTGTTCAACGAGTTGGCCGAGCGCAACCAACTGCTGGTCGGCGAGCTGCAGCGGGTCAGCGCCGCCGCCGACCGCGGCGAATGGCCCATCGAGCTCGTCGACTTCGACGGCGCTGGCCAGGGCGGCTGGGCGGCCGCGGCGAACGCGGTCAACGGCATGCTGCGCAACCTGCTGGCGCCGGTCGCCGAGCTCAACCGCGTGGTGGACGCCCTCACCCGCGGTGACCTCACGCAGCGGATGCCGCGCCGCGAATCCGACGGGCAGCTGCCCGGCGAGATGGCCGGGCTGAGCACCGCGGTCAACCAGCTGCTCGACCAGCTCTCGCTGTTCGCCCAGGAGATCACCCGCGTGGCCCGGGAGATCGGCACCGAGGGCAAGCTCGGTGGCCAGGCCGAGGTCCCCGGCCTGCTGGGCACCTGGCGGGACCTGACCGACGCGGTCAACGGCATGGCCGACAACCTGACCAGCCAGGTGCGCGACATCTCCCACGTGGCCAAGGCGGTCGCCGCCGGCGACCTCAGCCGCAAGATCACCGTCGAGGTCTCCGGTGAGACGCGGGAGCTGAAGGAGACCATCAACACGATGGTTGACCAGCTCTCCGCGTTCGCCGACGAGGTCACCCGGCTGGCCCGCGAAGTGGCCAACGAGGGGCGGCTGGGCGGCCAGGCGGAGGTGCCCGGCGCGGCCGGGACCTGGCGGGGCCTGACCGACTCGGTCAACTTCATGGCCCGCAACCTGACCAACCAGGTGCGCAGCATCGCCCAGGTGGCCACCGCGGTCGCGCGCGGCGACCTGTCGAAGAAGATCGACGTCGACGCGCGCGGCGAGATCCTGGAGCTGAAGAACACCATCAACACGATGGTCGACCAGCTCTCCGCGTTCGCCGACGAGGTCACCCGGGTGGCCCGGGAGGTCGGCACCGACGGCAAGCTCGGCGGCCAGGCGCGGGTGCACGGCGTGGCCGGGACCTGGAAGGACCTGACCGACAACGTCAACATCATGGCCGACAACCTGACCAGCCAGGTGCGCAGCATCGCCCAGGTGGCCACCGCGGTGGCCGGGGGAGACCTGTCGAAGAAGATCACCGTGGAGGCCAAGGGCGAGGTCGCCGCGCTGGCCGAGACCATCAACGGGATGGTCGAGACGCTGCGCGCCTTCGCCGACGAGGTCACCCGGGTGGCCCGGGAGGTCGGCACCGAGGGCAGCCTCGGCGGCCAGGCGCGGGTGCCCAACGTCGCCGGTACCTGGAAGGACCTGACCGACAACGTCAACACCATGGCCCGCAACCTGACAAACCAGGTGCGCAACATCGCCCAGGTCACCACCGCGGTCGCGCGCGGCGACCTGTCGAAGAAGATCGACGTCGACGCCAGCGGTGAGATCCTCGAGCTCAAGAACACCATCAACACGATGGTCGACCAGCTCTCCGCCTTCGCCTCCGAGGTCACCCGGGTGGCCCGCGAGGTCGGCACCGAGGGCAAGCTCGGCGGGCAGGCCGAGGTCGCCGACGTCTCCGGCACCTGGCGGCGGCTCACCGAGAGCGTCAACCGCCTCGCCGGCAACCTCACCACCCAGGTCCGGGCCATCGCCCAGGTGGCCACCGCGGTCACCGAAGGCGACCTGACCAGGCAGATCACCGTCGACGCCTCCGGTGAGGTCGCCGAGCTCAAGGACAACATCAACGCGATGATCAACAACCTGAAGGAGACCACCCGGGCCAACCAGGAGCAGGACTGGCTCAAGACCAACCTGGCCCGGATGTCGGCGCTGATGCAGGGCCAGCACGACCTCAACGCGCTCGCGCAGCTGATCATGAGCGAGTTGGCGCCGCTGGTCTCGGCGCAGTACGGCGCGTTCTTCCTGCGCCAGGAGCAGGCCGACGGGCGCACCGTCCTGGAACGCACCGCCTGCTACGGCCGCCCACCCGGCGACGACCGCGAACTGCGCTTCGAACCGGGCGAGTCGCTCGTCGGCCAGGTGGCGGTCGACCGCAACTCGATCGTGGTGAGCGACGCGCCGCCCGGCCACATCCGGATCGGCACCGGGCTCGGCGAGCTCACCCCGACGAACGTGGCGGTCGTGCCGGTGCTGTTCGAGGGCGAGGTCCTCGCGGTCATCGAACTAGCCTCGGTCGCCGAGTTCACCCCGGTGCACCTCGACCTGCTGGAGCGGTTGAAGGAGACCATCGGCGTCGACGTCAACAGCATCGTGGTCAACTCGCGCACCGAGTCGCTGCTGGACGAGTCCCAGCACCTCGCCAGGGAACTGCAAGCCCGCTCCGAGCAGCTGCAGCAGCAGCAGACCGAGCTCCAGCGGTCCAACACCGAGCTGGAGGAGAAGGCCGCGCTGCTGGCCAGCCGCAACCGCGACATCGAGCTCAAGAACATCGAGATCGAACAGGCCCGGCAGGAACTCGAAGAACGCGCCCGGCAGCTGTCCCAGGCCTCGGCCTACAAGTCGGAGTTCCTGGCCAACATGTCCCACGAGCTGCGGACCCCGCTCAACAGCGTGCTGATCCTGGCCAAGCTGCTGGCCGACAACATGGAGGGCAACCTGACCCCCCAGCAGATCGACCTGGCCAAGACCATGCACCAGGCCGGTACCGACTTGCTGCAGCTGATCAACGACGTGCTCGACCTGTCCAAGGTCGAAGCCGGGCAGATGCACCTGCTGGTGGAGGACGTGGAGCTGGCCGAACTGGCCGCGCACGTCGAATCGCTGTACCGACCGCTGGCCGCGGACAAGGGCCTGGACTTCGAGGTCATCGTGGCGGCTTCGGCACCACCGACCGTGCGCACCGACCGCAACCGGCTCGAGCAGATCGTCCGCAACCTGCTGTCCAACGCCGTCAAGTTCACCGACAAGGGCCGGGTCGAGCTGCGCATCCGGTTGGCCCAACCCACCGAGGTCACCACCCAAGGCCTGCAGCGCGCCGACCAGCGGCTGGCGTTCTCGGTCCGCGACACCGGCATCGGCATCCCGGCCGACAAGCTGAGCCTGATCTTCGAGGCGTTCCAGCAGGTGGACGGCACCACGGTCCGCAAGTACGGCGGCACCGGGCTGGGCCTGTCGATCAGCCGCGAGCTGACCGCGCTGCTCGGCGGGGAGCTGCAGGTGCGCAGCGAACCCGGCCAGGGCAGCACCTTCACCCTCTACCTCCCGGTCGAGACCAAGTCCCACGTGACGGTGGAGGTGGAGCGCCCGGTCGCCCGGGCCCACCCGCCGAGCTCGGCCGAAAGCAGCCTGGACGTCTCCGCGGAGGGCATCGATCCGCCGATGCGCCCCACCGAGCTGATCCGCCAGGAAGGCCACCAGCACCTGCGGGTCGCCGACGAACCCGAGGAGCACACGTCACTGCGGTTCAACGGCGAGAAGGTGCTGGTGGTCGACGACGACTACCGCAGCGTGCAGGCCATCAAGACGCTCCTGGAGCAGCACGGCCTGCAGGTGGTGCACGCGGACAACGCGGTGGCCGGGCTCAGCACGCTGCAGCAGCACGGCGACGTCGCGATCGTGCTGATGGACGTGATGATGCCGGAGATGGACGGCAACGCCACGATCCGGATCATCCGGGAGATGCCGCGCTACCGGGACCTGGCGATCATCGCGGTCACCGCGAAGGTGATGAAGGGCGATCGGGAGCAGAGCATCGCGGCCGGTGCCACCGAGTGCATGAGCAAGCCCGTCGACGTGAACAAGCTGCTGGACCTGCTCTCCGCGCACCTGCCGGCCAACCTCGTCGCCGAAGAGGAGCCGCCCGAGCCCGGGTGAGTGGTCAGTCGACCTGCTCGGACTCCTCGCAGGGGGTGGTGGGCAGGTCCGCGAGCTGCTCGCGGAAGCGCTGCGCCCACACCAGGTCGCGCGCGAAGGTGGCGTCGAAGTGGTCGATGCCGTGCGGATCAGCCATGGCGGCTCCCAACGTCGATTGCTCGCAGGCTGTATCCGAACACGATAACCGCAGGTGGAAGTGGGTGGTGCGGCGCCATCGACGACGGGTGTTGCTCCTGTGCACCGCTGCGCCGGGTGGGGCGGTTCGATTCCCCACCCGGCGCTCGCACGTCGGCGGAAATCACATCTTCGGGTCCTTCGGCCCTGTTGCGGCCAGCTCTGGTTCCACCTCGGGGGAGAACAGCGGGTCCTGCTGCAACTCCCGCCACAGCGACACCGCAAGGGCGATCATCACCAGCACGAACGGTGCCGCCGTGACGATCACGGTGTTCTGCAGGGCGTCCAACCCGCCTGCGATCAGCAGGACGATCGCGGTCAGCCCGGTGAGCGCGCCCCACAGGGTCAGCACCGACGTCCGCGGCCGGGCCGCGCCGTCGGAGGACAGCATGCTCAGCACGTAGGTGTTGGCGTCGGCGCCGGAGACGAAGAACAGCAGCACCAGCGCCATCGCGATCACCGACGTCACCGCGGGCCACGGCAGCGTCTCCAGCATGGCGAAGATCGCGTTGTTGGAGTCCTCGGCCGCGGCCTGCGCGATCTGCCCGCCGCGGAACGCGTCGTGGAAGATCGCCGACCCGCCGAAGGCGGTGAACCAGAGGAAGAACACCGCGCTGGGCACGCCGAGCACCGCCAGCACGAACTCGCGGATGGTGCGCCCCTTGGAGATGCGGGCCAGGAACACCCCGACGAAGGCGCCCCAGGAGATCCACCAGGCGAGCATGAAGTAGGTCCAGCTCTGCATCCAGCCCAGCTCGCCGAAGATCCCGGTGCGCAGGCTCATCGGGATGAAGTCCCCGGCGTACTGGCCCATCGACTCCACCAGCAGGTTGAACACGAAACCGGTCGGCCCGAGCACCAGCACGAAGCCGAACAGCACCACGGTCAGGCCCATGCTCGTCTCGCTGAGGAAGCGGATGCCCTTGTGCAGGCCGGTGATCGCGGACACCGTGAACAGCAGCGTGACCACCGCGATGATCACGACCTGGGTGCCGGTGCCGCCGGATGCGCCGAACACCCGGGCCAGACCGCCGTTGATCTGCAGCGCGCCCAGGCCGAGCGAGGTGGTCGTGCCGAACAGGGTCGCGAAGATCGCCAGCACGTCGATGGCCTTGCCGAGCGGGCCGTCGACGCGGTCGCCCAGCAGCGGCCGCAGCATCGGGCTGATCAGGCCCTTGCGGCCCTTGCGGTGGGTCGAGTAGCCGAGCGCGATGCCGAACACCGCGAAGATCGCCCAGGCGTGCAAACCCCAGTCGAAGAAGGAGTACTGCATCGCGACCACCGCGGCATGCTTGGTGCCCGGTGCGGCCAGGTCGTGCGGCGGGTCGGCGAAGTGGGCGATGGGTTCGGACACCCCGTAGGAGACCAGGCCGATGCCCATCACGGCGGCCAGAATCATTGCCAGCCAGCTGATCGTGCTGAACTCCGGCCGGTCGTCGTCCGCACCGAGCCGGATGCGCCCGAAGCGGCTGAACGCCAGCAGCGCCAGGAAGCCGAGCATGGCCAGGCTCGCCACCAGGTACACCCAGCCGAACGAGCCGGTGATCCAGTTCAGCGCGGTGGTGGTGGCGGTGTCGAGGCTGTCGGTGAACAAGGTGGCCCACAGCACGAACAGCGCGCACAGCGCCACCGACGTGTAGAAGACCGCACCCAGCCGGTTGGGTGGGGACGATGGTGAGTTGGCTTGCGCCATGAATGGGACTCCAGTGGAACGGGGCTCCCCGTTGCGGGCGCGCGCAGACGGCGCGCAGCGTCCGAACAGGAAGGAGAGGGCGGTGCGCCGCAGGACCGGACGGCGTGGTGCGCGTCCACGGCGGGCGCAGGTGGGGACTGGTGGAAGCTCTTCCTGTCGGCGATCGCGGCCGGAGGTTCGGCGGAACCTCGACTGGGCGGGGAGGGCAGGTGCCGCACGGGATTGGCCCCCCGCCGGGTTCGAAAGCCTACCGCACCCGGGCTGAAGGCCTGGTCAGCCCCGTTACCGTTGCGTGTTCTGGACGCTGGTATACGCAGTATTGCGCGAATCGCGCAAGCGTGTCTAAGGTGATCCCGTTGCCGCGGTGGGCGAGTGGCGGATGGCCGAATTGGGCTGTGGCGAGCAGAAAAGCAGGTGGCCATGGGATCGCGAGTGCTGGTTGTGGCGGACGACCTCAGTGGTGCCGGTGACTCCGGTGTTCCCTTCGCGTTGCGCGAAATGCGCACCCTGTTGGCGCTGGATGACGCCGGGGACGCCGAGGTCTTCGTTGCCGACACGGACAGCAGGCACGTGACTCCTGAACAGGCGGCGGAGCGGGTCTCGGCGGCGCTGCGCGGCCACGCGGACGGGCGGGTGGTGTTCAAGAAGGTCGACTCGACGCTGCGCGGCAACCTGGCGGCCGAGATCGGCGCGGTCGTGGCGCACGCCGCTGGCGCGGGAGTGCTGGTCTGCCCGGCGTCCCCGGCAACTGGGCGGACCGTCCTCGGTGGTGTCGTCCACATCAACGGCACCCCCTTACACCACACCGACGCGTGGGCGGCCGAACCGGACGAGCCCCCGGTGGACATCGCCTCGGCGCTCAAGCCGCTTTCGGTGAAGCACGTGGCGCTGGCCTCGGTTCGAGGGGATGGCGCAGCGTTGCGAGCCCGCGTGTCGGAACTGCTCGCCGAGGTCGACGTCGTCGTCTGCGACGCGGTGGCGGAAAGTGACCTGCGGGCGGTGGCGGCGGCGGGCATGGCAGCCCCGGACCAGCCCTGCTGGGTGGGCTCGGCGGGCCTGGCTGATGCGCTGGCCGAGCAACTGCGCCCGGGGCGCGAGGTGGAGCCACCACCCCCGGTGAACGGCCACGCGCTCGCCGTGGTCGGCAGCGCCAACGGGGTTTCCCGCGAACAGGCCGAGTTCTTGTCGGAGCACTTCCCGCACACCCGGCGGTTATCGGTGCGGAACCTGCTCGACGCAAACGCCGCAGCGCTCGCGCGAATGTCCGAACAGGTCCGCGACGCGCTGGAGACGGGCGACGTCGTGGTCACCGTGGACGGCCCGGTCGACGTCAGCGTCGCTCGCCGGCTGAACACCGCGCTCGCCGAGGTGTGCGCCCCCGCGACCAGCGAAGCAGCGCTGCTGGTGCTCACCGGCGGCGAAACCGCCCGAGCAGTGCTGAGCCGACGCGGTGTCACTGGTCTGCGGCTGCTGAACGAGCTCGAACCAGGTGTGGTGCTGGCGCGCACCGAACCGCAGCCCGGGTATGTGATCACCAAAGCCGGTGGCTTCGGCACGCCGGAGACGTTGCACCGGGCGGTCACCGCGGCCCGGTCCAAGAGGGACTACTGGTGAGTCCCACCGCCCGCAGGAGGAGCCGTGACCGATGCGGGACGGGGGATCGCCGCCGCACGCCATAGCTGAGGCGGGAGGTGCCGAGGTGAGCACGGATACCGGGCAGCGGATGACCGCCGGACAGCGTCGTGCCCTGATTGAGCGCCTGGTGGCTGAACGCGGCGCGGTGCAGGTCGAGGAGCTCGCCGATTCCTTGGCGGTCACCCAGTCGACGATTCGGCGGGACCTCTCGCTGCTGACGGAGCAGGGCAAGCTGGCCCGCACCTACGGAGGTGCGATGCCTGCCACCACGCCCGAGCAGTCCCTCGGTCAGCGCACAGCCCTGGCCACAGCGGAGAAGGACCGCATCGCGAGGTGGGCAGCCGGGCAGATCGGTGCGGCGGAGACGGTGATCTTGGACGCAGGGACGACCACTGGACGCCTTGCCCGCCACCTCCGAGACCGAGCTGGCCTGACGGTGATCACCAACGGAGTCACCACGCTCACCGAGCTCGCCGACGCCGACGCCGTGCGGCTGATCGCCTTGGCGGGGGAAGTGCGCCACATCAGCCAGGGTTTCGTGGGACCGCTGGCCGAACTCACCCTTTCGCGGCTCACTGCTGACAAAGCGTTCCTGGGGGCTGACGGGTTGGACCCTCGCCTTGGCATCTGCGAGGCCAGCCTGTGCCAGACGCGGCTGAAGGAGCAGATGGTGGTTCAGTCGCGGGAACTGTTCGTGCTGGCCGACAGCAGCAAGCTCGGCGTTGCTCCGTTCAACGCTTGGGCTCCCTTGCCGTCTCGTTGGACCCTTGTCACCGACCTCGGTGCGACGGAGGAGCAGGTTGCGGCGTTTCGTGCTCTTCCTGGTGTCGATGTCGTCGTGGTCTGAGGGTCTCATCGCTTCGGGGCCGGTTGTTCGACTCACTTGACTTGGCTGCTTGGACCCTTTGCGGTGGCTGTTCGGGGTTGGTTTTGGGTTGTTCGCTGTTGAGTTTTCAAGGTGCTTGGGGCTTGTTGCCGGTTGTGTCGTGCGGGGTGGTCATCCCCGTGGTTTGGGGGGGTTGTGGGGGCTGGGTCCCGGATGTCAAGCCCGGCCTGGCGGCCGTCACTGCGGGGTTTCAGGCTTGACATCCGGGCCCCAGCCCCTGTTTG
>NZ_JBEPDU010000052.1:0-50540 GCF_040300525.1 Saccharopolyspora sp. NPDC000359
GCTCGCGCAGCGCGTCGATCTCGTCGCGGAGCTCCTCGCACCGCTCCTCCGCCTCGCGTTCCGCGCGCTCGGCGGCTTCCAGCGCGTCCGCCGCCTCGTCGAGCTGCTCGTCGCTGCTCCGCAGCTCCGCGCGGAGCCGGGTGCGGCGTGCTTCCGCCTTCTTCCCCGAGGCCCCGGCCTCCTTCGCCGCTGGCGTGCTCCCCTTCGCCGACGTTTCGGACCGCTTCGCTGGCTGCTCGCTCTTCTTCGCCGGTCGCCCGCCACGCACCGCGGCGGCTTCGGGTTTCCTCGCCGGTCGCCCGGGTTTCCCAGCGGCTGGCTCAGCCGTCCCCGCCGACCGCTCGGCCGTTCCCGCCGACCGCTTGGCCTTCGCCGCCGGTCGTTCCGACTTCACCGCCGACCGCTCGGACTTCGTCCCGAATCGACCGGTTCTGCCCGACCGGCCAGCCTTCTCCTGCCCAGCCTTCTCCGGCTCAGACTCCTCCTGCCGCCCCGCCTTCTTCACCGGTCGACCGGTCTTCGTCGACCGCCCAGCGGCCGTTCCCGCTCGCCCTGCCTCCTTCCCCGGGCGTCCGCCCTCCTCCGATCGACCGGCCGCCGCTGGTTCCGCCTTCTCCGCGGTGCGCCGGATAGCCGCGGCGGCGACCTCGTCGAGGCCGAACCCGCTGTACTCCAGGGGTTTGGCGAGGGTCGCCGACTGGACTTGGCGGGCCGCTTCCGGGTCGGAGAGGGCGGCGGTCAGGGTTTGCTCGACCTGCTGGCGGGTTGCTTCGGTCAGCGGGTGGCCGTGCTCCTCGGCGAGGGCTGCCGCCTGGCCGGTGAGGTCGCGCAGCGTGCTGGTGCGCTCGCGGGCGAGGCTGCGGAGGTCGTCGCCGCGCAGTTCCCGCTGGGCCGACCGCAGCCGCTCCCCCAGGTCCAGCAGGGTGTCCAGCGCGTCGGGGGCGTGGGCGGCCAGCAGGTTGACCGCCCACGCCGCGGTGGTGGGCTTGCGCAGCTTCTTGAGCGCGGCGGCGAGGTCGTGGTCGCCGCGCTCCTTGGCCGCCGCCGCTTCCCGGTCCCGGGCGGGGGTGAACCCGGCCGGATCGGCGGTGCACAGCTCGCGGGCGACCTGTTCGAACTCCACGGGATCAACGTGCCACGGCGGCCCGAGGTGCGCGATGCCTCGGCCGATCGCAGGCTGAGGGCATGAGCCATCTGGAACGTCCGCACGAGGGACGCATGATCGCCGGGGTGTGCACCGCGATCGCCCGCCGCTTCGGCTGGCGCGTCGGCCTGGTCCGCCTGGCCTTCGTGGTCTCCTGCGTCCTCCCCGGCCCGCAGTTCCTCCTCTACCTGCTCCTCTGGCTCCTGATCCCCAGCGCCCCATGAGCCACCCCGGCCTCCGGCCTCGGCGGAACGGGCGTGCGGGCCGACCGGCTGCGCACCCGGGCGCAAGCGGCGAAGCCGCTTCCAGCGTCTCCCAGCGCCGATCGTCGGCGTGGACGAAGGGCATCTTCCGCCGACCGGGTCGGTGAAAGATGCCATTGACCTCGGGCGCGGAAGAGTGGCGACGCGTCGGCAGATGAGTGAGTACGGGCGCAGTTTCAATTGAAACTGCGCACCATCGGCGTGTTGGGACCCGACACGCCGGAGGCGCGTCGAGGCGACTTCACCGAGATCAGCTCAGAGGAAGTCGCGGAGGCTCGGACATGTCCCGGCGTGTCGTGCGGCCGACACACCGGTCACCTACAGTTTCAGTTGAAACTGTGAAACTCCGAGAGAGCCCGCCTTCGAGGAGTGCTTGCGTGAGCTGGCGGGCTGATCGGCACCTGCTGAGCCGTGGGGAATCTCCTGGAGCGGCCAGCGTTGAGCCCGGTGTGAGACTTTCCGTGCTGGACCGCTCGCACGTCGGACTGGGGCTGAGCCCGCAGCAGGCGCTGCGGGACACCGTTCGCTTCGCCCAGCAGGTCGAGGACCTCGGCTACCACCGGTTCTGGGTGGCCGAGCACCACAGCGTGCCCGGGGTCGCCGGGGCCGCGCCCACCGTGCTGGCCGCCGCCGTCGCCACCGCGACCAGCCGGATCCGGGTCGGCACCGGCGGCGTCATGCTGCCCAACCACCAGCCGCTGGTGGTGGCCGAGCAGTTCGGCGTGCTCGGGTCGCTGTTCCCGGACCGCGTCGACGTCGGGCTGGGCCGCTCCCTCGGCTTCACCGACGGCATCCGGCGGGCTCTGGGGCAGGGCAAGGAGGCGGCCGAGCAGTTCGGTGACCAGCTCGCGGAGCTGCTGGGCTACCTGGAAGGCAAGCCCGGCCCGCATCCCGGGGTGCGGGCGGTCCCGGCGCAGGGCTTGGACCTGCCGGTGTTCCTACTGGCCACCGGCGCCGGGGCGGCCACCGCTGCCGAGTTCGGGTTGCCGCTGGTCATCGCGGCGGTCCACGGCGACGACCGGATGGTCCGCACCATCGCGGAGTACCGGGCGAACTTCCGCCCCTCCGCGCAGGCCGCTGAACCGTACGTGGTGCTCGCCCGGACGGTCGCCGTCGCCGAAACCGCTGAGGAGGCTCGGCGGCTGCTGCTGCCGGAGGCGTGGGCGACGGCCTACTCGCGCACGCACGGCGAGTTCCCGCCGCTCGAACCGCCGGAGCGGGTGCTGGCCCGGGAGATGTCGGATCGCCAGCGCGCCCAGTTCGAACGGGCGTTGCGGGGCCAGTTGCACGGCACCCCGGACGAGGTCGCCGCCCAGCTGGCGGACCTCGCCGCTCGCACTGATGCGGACGAGGTGCTGGTGACCACCACGGCCTACCACCCGGCGGACCGCCTCGACTCCTTCCGCCGCCTCGCCGCGCTGGCGGGCCTGTGAGCGGCTCCGCGCGCGACCAGCACCCGAAGGTGTGGTGAACCGGTTCCGCGCGCGGAGGAATCCGCCCCGCGAAGTCCACCTGTGCCGGTGAAGTCGCGCCCTCCGCCAGCGATGTGGCAGGACTGCAGGGCGGGGCTGGTGGGGCTACTTTCGGCGGCGGGGCTCGCGTGCGGGGAGGTAGTCGTGTGCGGAACTGCGTCGTGCGGGGCCACCCGAGGGAGCGCGCGGGGGCGGGCGCTGCGCCGGTGGGTGGTCACGATCTCGGCCCTCGTCGCGGTGGCCGCCTGCGCGGACGCACCGGCACCACCCCCGCCCGACCGCGGGGTGCCGGACCAGCGAGTGGCCTCGATGGGCACCACCTTGCCCCCGGAGCAGCCGCTGCCCACCGGTGCCGAGTGCGCGCAGCACGTGCCGCGAACCGGCCGGGAACAGCGCCCCGCCAACGCTGCCGCCAACAGCTCCACCCCGGGCCCGGTGTCCCTGCCCGCATGGCACGACTTCTGGGACCCCAGGGTGAACACCGAGTACGTGCCCCGCATCGACGGGAACTTCACCGGGACGACCGATGAGATCCTGTGGTGGGGCGCCTGCAAGTGGGGCTTCGACGTCGACTTCGTGCGCGCGATGGCCGCCGCGGAGACCTCCTGGTACCAGCACAAGGTCGGTGACTACGAGCAGGACCCGAAGCACTGCGCCGCCGGTTACCAGGCACCGTGCCCGACGAGCTTCGGCATCCTCCAGATCAAGCACTACTTCCGCCCCGGTTCCTACCCCGCCTCCCAGCGGCACACCGCGTTCAACGTCGACTACGCGCTGGCCGGGCTCCGCGGCTGCTTCCAGGGCTGGGTGACCTACCTGGCGGACGGCTACCGACCCGGCGACCTGTGGGGCTGCGCCGGGTGGCACTACTCGGGCGAGTGGAAGACCCCGCCCGCCCTCGGCTACATCTCCCGGGTCCAGGCCCAGCTCAAGCAGAAGCCCTGGCTGACGTGGTGACCGGCGCCCGCCGCTCCCACTGCCGGAGCAGCAGCGGTACCTCGCCCGGCAGCTCGTCCGGCAGCTCGCCGTCGCCCCCGAGGTAGGCCTCCAGCAGGTCGATCTGCCGGGCGCTGCACCCCAGCCGGCTCAGGCCGACGTCGTTGATCCGCGCTCGGCGGGCCGGGACGCCAACGACGACCGCGAACGCGTCAGCTTCCCGGAGGACGGCCGCACCCATCCCGACCATGGCGCCGGGCCCGATCGTGCCGAACTGCCGGACCTTCGCGCCCATGCCGAGGTTGGCGTGGGCCCACACCCGCACGTGCCCGGCGAGCAGCACTCCCGCCGAGGACGTGACGCCGTGGTCCAGCTGCGCGTCGTGCGCGACGTAGCTGCCGCGCATGAGGTAGCAGTCGTCGGCGATGGTGGTCGGGCACTGGGTGCCCTGCTGGACCGACACGTACTCGCGGAGCGTGTTGCGGTCGCCGATCCGCACCCCGGCCAGCTCTCCCAGCTCGCCCAGCCAGGCCACCGGGTGCTCGGCGGTGCGCGAGTCCGGCGCGGTGCCGATCACCGCGTGCGAGCCGATCCAGTTGCCGTCGCCGAGCACCGTCGGACCGTGGATGACCGCGAAGGGCCCGATCGTGTTGCCGTCACCGAGTTCGACCCCGGCACCGATGACGGCAGTCGGGTGGATCAGGTTGGCCATGAGCTCAAGCCTCGCCATCTCATCGGGCGCCGTCCCCGCCCAGCACGGACGGCGGCGTTCGGCACGGGGCGGTGACCGGCGCGGTGCTCCCGGACCGCGCGTGCCGACACGATCGCCAGCAGCACGAACAGCAGGTCCCCGACACCTCGCACCACCAGGTGGATGTCGATGACCGACAGGACCAGGACCGCCCACCAGGCCGCCTCCAACGTGGTCGCGAAGGCCCCCACCGCGTCGCCGCGCGAACGCAGTCGTGCCGTTGCGCGCAGCACCGCCACCGAGAGCCACGCGAACCCGAGCAGCAACGGGATGCCGCCGACCCACAGGAAGTGCAGGTACCCGGATTCCAGGTAGATCACCTCGCGCCAGGTCTCCGGGGCGCGCAGCACCGAGTTCGGCGAGATGCCGATCAGGAAGCCGGAATCCGCCAGTTCCGGCAGGTAGAAGTGGACGAGATTGTCCCACCGGCCCTGCCAGCTCGACGGCAGGCCACCGCCCGAGCCGAAGTCCGACAACCGGTTCAGCAGCGCGGGCGCGCCGACGACCAGCGCGACGGCGGCGATCGGCAGCATCCTGACCGCCTTCCGGCGGATGCCCGGGACCCGGCGCAGCACCACGACGCCGACCACCGCCAGGGAGATCCACGTGGAGAACTGGCCGGAGGCGAGCACACCAGCGCCGAGGACGAGGCCCAGCACCACCGCTTCCCGGCGTCCGGTGAGGCCGCGCATCGCGCCGGACACCAGCAGCGTCAGGCCGATGATGAGGTAGTCCCCGGTCGCGATCGACGAACCCAGCGTCGAGGTGCCGCGCTCCGGGAGGGACCCGGCGTCGGACGCCCACATCGAGGTCAACGCCGACACCACCGGCTGGACCCCCAGCACCTGCAGCACGGCGACCAACCCGACCGCCGCCGCCGTCCACAGGACCAGCCGCATGCAGCGGACCAGCTGCGCTTCCGACAGCACGGTGCAGCGCACCAGCACCAGCAGGGCGACCAGCTTGGCCACCGGCGCAACGGCCATGACGTCGGCGAGCTCGGGCGGGACACCGCGCAACAGCATGGATTCCACCGGCCACACCGTGCTCAGCAGCACGAAGCCGATGAGCGGGACATCCAGTGGCCGCAGTCGGATCCGCACCGGTGCGCCGCGCAGGAACCGCGCGTAGCCGCCCGCGGCAGCGCCCAGCAGCACCAGGGCGAGCAGCAGTTCGTTCGGCCGCACCAGCGGGATGAGCGTGTCGCGGCCAAGACCTGCGGTGAACGGCAGGAGCAGCAGGTAGGCGTAAGTGGCGTAGATCGGGCGGTGGGCCGCGGCGGCGAGCACGGCGGCGGCGACGAGCACGCCGAGCGCCACTGGCCCCGCCAGCAAGCTGAGCAGTCCGACCAGCGCCGCGGAGATCAGCGCTGCCGCGCCCCGGCGCACGCGCGTCGGGTGGACCGCGAGCAGGGAAGTCGCTGCAGTCATGAGGTCCGTCCTGTCCAGAGGTTCGCACTTGTTCGCAGCACCAGCGCGTAGACCGCCAGCGCCACCAGCCCGCACACCGCCAGCACCACGACCGTGCCGACCTGGTCCGCACCGCGGGATTCGAGGAACCACCGCCCGAGGACCACGACCGGGGCCATCGCGACGGCTGCGGCCAGCGCACCCGCGATCGCCGGTCGGTCGACCAGCCGCTCGGCCCGCATCGCGCTGCGCAACCTGGCCAGCACCAGCACCACCCCGGCCAGCTCCCCGGCGAACAGGGCGACGCAGAGGACCACCAACCGCGCCTGGCCGGGGGGTACCAGCAGGGCCCCGCCCACGACCGCGCAGCTGACGCCGAGGGCGATCAGGCTGCCGCGCCGCGGTCCGACGATGTCGAGCCGCGCGTACAACGCCTGGCGGCCGATCTGGTGCACCCCGGCCACCAGCTGGGCCAGCCCGACCACCACCAGGCAGGCGGCGAGTTGGTCGACCAGCAGGGCGGAGCGGAGTTCCCCGTGCGCCAGCACCGCGGCGATCGGGTGGGCCAGCGCGGCCAGCAGGAGCAGCGACGGCAGGCCGGTCACCGCCACGTAGCTGAGCGCCTTCCGCCACGCCACCGCGAATCCCACGCCGTCGCCGCGCTCCACCGCGGCGGACATCCCCGGCAGGACCACTGTGGACACCGCGCGCGAACCCAAGGCCATCGAGCAACCGAAGGCCAGGTACGCGGTCTGCACCACGATGCTCCCGCCCGGCACCGTCGCCGCGGCCGTCACCAGCAGAAACAGGCCCGTGGTCGGCGCGATCGCGACCGTCACCGACTTGCCGAGCCGCCGCGCGACATCCGCCGCCTCCGGGTCGGACCGCCACCGCACCCGAGGGCGCAGCGCCAGCCCCGCCCGGGCCGCGCCGAACACCTGCGCAGCAGCGTGCGCGAGGACCGCGAGGGTGCTGCCGACGCCCAAGGTCAGCACGAACGCCATGGGCACTTCGCCGACCTCCAGCCCGGTGCCCCAGGTCGCACCGGCGAACAGCACCACGCCGATCACGACGATGTTCTCCGCCACCGGCGCCACCGCGGCCAATGTGAACCGCTCCCGCGCCTGCTGGGCCGCGCTCCCGAACGCGGCCGCCGTGTAGCACACCACCTGCGGTGCGACCAGGAGGATCAGCACCACCGTGAGGTCCTGCGCGGCGCCACGGGCCACCGGGTCGGCGATGCCGATCGTGAGGACCCACGCCAGCAGCGGGGCCGCGATCACCAGCAGTGCGGTGATCGCCCCGGACGTGGCGAGGAGGAACCCGCCGACGCGCCCGAGGAGCGCGGTGGCGCCAGCCGGTCCGCGCTGCGCAACCGCCCGGACGACGGCCGGGACGATCACCGGCGCGAGGGCTTGGCCCGCGATCAGCAAGTACGCCTGCGCTGGAAGGAAGTTGGCGGTGACGAAGCTGTTCGCGAAGTAGGTCGGCCCCAGCACCGCGCCGATGACCGCGATGCGGACCACCCCGGACAGCCGGCTGATCAGCGTGCCGCCCGCCACCAGGGCGGAGCGGCGGGCCGTCCCGGTGGCGCGGTCGGACTGGCGGGTGCCGGTCATGCGGAGCACCTCACCGACTGGTCCAGCGACGGGCCACCACCGCGACCACCCCGGCCGCCACCAGGAGCCCGGCCAGCGCACCGGTGACCGCGGTGAACCACGGCCGCGGGCTGACCTGGTCGTCGACCTGGTACGGCTGGGTGAGCAGCCGCGGCCCCGCGCTCTGCTCGGCGTTGAACTTGTCGACCTCGGCCAGCAACTGCTGCTCCCGGTCGGCCAGGGCCGCGGCGGTGGTGGACTGACCGGCCCGCGCCGCCGCCAACTCGTGCTGCACGGCGCCCAGCTGGTCGCGCAGGTACTCCCCCGCGCCGGAGTCGCTGTTGCGCTGCGCCGCCAGCAGGTAGCTGTCGATGACCGCCTTCGAGCGCCGCAGTGCCGTCTCCCGGGAGTTGCCTCGCGCCTCCACCTGGATGACCTCGCTGTCGTCGAGGACCGACACCGAGACCAGCTCGGACAGGTCCTCGACCCGCAGGTGCTCGCCCACGGCCACCGGCTCCAGCACCTGCCTGCTGCGCAGCGTCACCAGCTGGGTGGTCAGGCCGCGGTCCTGGCGGAGGAACTTGGACGGCTTCTCCGCGCTGACCTCGTAGAGGATCTCGGCGCGGGCCGCGTACTGCGCCGGGAGCACGAAGGCGCTCGCCAGACCGATTCCGGTGCCCGCCAGCACGATCGCGACCGCGATGGCGACGAGCCTCCCCACCAGTCGTCGCGGGAGGGGCACCGGTGCGCGGTCGGCGTTGCCCGCGCCCCACGCGGCCGCGCCCCAGGTGTCCGCGGGCGAGCTCGGACGTCCGTTCTTCGAGACGGAGTCGTGCAGATCAGTCATGTTCGCGTGCCTTTCACAACGTCGCAGACCTGGTCGAGCCCGGTCGGCGGGTGTCCTTGCAGTCGTCAACCGCCCCCAGCGGGGATCGGCCGGTCCAGGTGGTCCAGCGCCAGGGCCACCGCGACCACCACCGCGAATCCCAAGCACCCGCCAGCCACGATGTCGGAGGCGTGGTGCAGCCCCAGCAGGACCATGGACGTGACCATGGCGACCGCCACGCAGCCGAGCCCGGCGCACATCAGTCCACTGAGGACCCTGATGGTCCGGCTCGTGCGGTGGGACCAGATCACGGCCACGGCGGTCAGGAGGGCGACCACCGTGGTGGTGTGCCCGCTGGGCAGTGCCCAGTAGTCGTTGATGGTGCGGCCGACCAGCGGTTTCAGCAGCTGGCTGAGGATGATCGCCGCTGGCGGCCCGATCGCCGGGAGCAGCAGTGGTGCCCACCGACCGCTGAGGTACCCGAGACCGCAGGCCAGGGCTATCGCCACCAGCGCGGGTCGCTGGTTCCCGAGTTCGCCGATCTCGTGCAGCAGGCCGAGGTGGCCGTCCCCGACGCGTGCTCGCAACCACTGCTCGACGGCGAGGTCGAAACCGCTCGGCGCGGTGCCCCCTGCGTAGCGGAAGCTGAGCGCCAGCAGGACCAGGAGGCACGCGCCCGCGACGAACGCCAACGGCCGTCGAAGCGGTCCCGCGATCAGCAGCGGCCGCCGCACCTGCGCGCCACCGCGCCGCCGGAGGTCCGGCGGGCTCACAACCGCTCCACCTCACCGGTGCGCAGCCGGTTGCGCGTGTCGAACACCCGGTCCGCGTGGCGCTCCAGCAAGGACCAGTCGAAGGTGTCGTGGTCGGTCAGGACGAGGACCAGGTCGGCCTCCTCCACGTGCTCGGGCAGCCACGGCACGACCGTCACCCCCACCGGGACATCCGCCTCGTCGACCAGCGGGTCGACCGCGAGCAGCTCGGCACCCAGCTCGTGCAGGCGCTTGGCCACCTCCATCGCCGGGGAGTGCCGCGCGTCGCACGAGTTGGGCTTGTAGGAGAGCCCCGCAAGCAGGACCCTGCTCCCGCAGACCGCCTTGCGCCGCCGGTTGAGGTGCTCCACGACCCGCGCCACCACGTAGTCCGGCATGTGGTCGTTGATGTCGTTGGCGATGTCGACGAACCGGAACGTCCGCCCCAGCGAGCGGCGGACCTGCCAGGACAGGTACGACGGGTCGATCGGCAGGCAGTGGCCGCCCACGCCCGGCCCCGGGGTGAACCGCATGAACCCGAAGGGCTTGCTGGCCGCCGCGTCGATCACCGACCACACGTCCACGCCCAACCCGTGGCAGTACATGGCCAGTTCGTTGACCAGCGCGATGTTGACGTGCCGGAAGGTGTTCTCCAGCAGCTTGGTCAGCTCCGCCTCGCGCGTGCCCGGCACCGGTACGGTGCGCTCCACCAGCTGGTCGTAGAACGCCTGCACGGCGCGCAGCGACCCCTCGTCCACACCGGACACGATCTTCGGGGTGTTCTGCAGGTGCCAGGTCGGGTTGCCCGGGTCGATGCGCTCCGGGCTGTACCCGACGGTGAAGTCCTCGCCCGCGCGCAGCCCGGACCCCGCCTCCAGGATGGGCGTGAAGATCTCGTCGGTGGTGCCCGGGTAGGTGGTGGACTCCAGGATCACGCAGCAGCCCGGCCGAAGGTGCCCGGCCAACGTCCGCGCGGCCTCCTCGATGCAGTCCAGGTCCGGGGCGCCGTCGCGCAGCGGTGTCGGCACGCAGACCACGGCCGTGTCGAACCCCGCCATCGCGGTGTGGTCGCTGGTGGGCAGGTACCGGCCGGTGGCCAGCGCCGCGGCCAGCTCGGCGTCGCCCACGTCGTCGATGAACGTGGTGGCCCGGCCGAGCAGGTCGATCCGGTTCTTGTCGGTGTCGAAGCCGACCACGTCGAAGCCGACCGCGACGGCGCGCATCGCCAGCGGCAGGCCCACGTAGCCCTGCCCGACGATGACCACGCGGTGGCTGGAGTTGACGATCATGTGTCCCCCTCTTCGTGCGGGCAGCTCGCCCGCGGACTTGCCTCGTGGATCAGCAGAAGTACCGGTAGAGCACCGCGCTGGCCCGGCTGGTGATCTCGTCCGGCACCGACTCGTCGGTGAGCAGCCAGGTGATGTCGCCGAGGACCCGCGTCGCCTCGACCTGCGCCCGCGACGGCTCGCCCGCGGACCGCAGGGCGACGACGCGCTCCTCGCCGGTGGCGTACTTCCGCTTGAACCGGACCAGGCCCGGCTGGTCCAGGTCGCTCGCGCCCCAGTCGACGAGGTGCATGCCGTGCTGGGCGGCCCAGCGGATGCCCGCCCAGAAGATCGCGTCGTTGGGGCGCAGGTGCAGGTACTCGGGTCGGGAGGCGGCGAACTTGCCGTGCAGGACCCCGTTCCAGACCAGGAACACCACTCCCGCCACGGTTTCGCCGCCGAGCCGGGCGAGCATGGTCACCACGGCGTCGTCGGCGCTGAACCGCTCCCAGATGTTCTCGAAGAACTCCGGGGGCTGGCCCAGCATGCGGTACTTCCGCTTGCGCAGGCCCACCTGCAGCTCGGTGAACTGCTGCACGCCGCTGATGTCGCGGACGGCGTCGATCCGGATGCCGCAGCGCTCGGCCTTGGCGATGTTGCGCCGGGCGGTGCCGTCGATCCTGCGGTGCAGGTCGTCGACCGGCGCGTCGATCCGTGTGGTGTGCCGGAGCCTCTCCCCGGTGACCCGCAGCCGCGGGTCCGCCACCGGAGCCGCCACCCGCCGGCAGCGCAGGGTCAACCTGGTCCCCGGCGTGATCAAACCGTCCACCAGCGCGTTCCAGGTCGCCGGGTCGGGCGCGACCGGGTCGGCCCAGTCGGAGAACGGGAGGCTGCACAGCCGGTCCCCCCGGACGTCCGAGATCGGGACCCAGGCCAGGCCGCCGCTCGGCGTGCCGTCGGTGTCCAGCAGCACCCGGGCGAGCGGGGTGAACCCGTAGGTCGCGCAGACCGCGTCGATCCACGGCGGCGAGGTGAACAGGTCGCCGTGCTCCCCGGCGGCCAGCTCGCGCCAGCGGTCGTCCGTGCGCGGGTCGACGGTGTCGATGGGCGCGATCGTGGTCATGACTTCCTCCAACTGGACCGCGAGCGCAGCTCGAACGGTGGCGCCTGCCTGCGCTGGACCGATGTGGACAGTGCCGCGACCAGGTCGTCCACCGCGATGGCGTCGGGGTCGCGGTGCCGCGCCAGGCCCCTGCGATCCAGCTCGTCGGCCAGCTCGCGCTGGTGGTCGTCGGCCGCCTCACCGAACCGTTTCGCCCGCGCGGCCACGACCGGCGACCGGCCCGCCTCGAACGCCGTGATGGCCGATCCGGTCCCGGCGTGGCAGACCACGATGTCCGCTGTGGACATCGCGGCGGCGAGGTCGGCAGCGGGCAGCAGCGGGACCGGGCGGATGGGCAGGCCACCCACCTCGCTGGCCCCGGTCTGCCACAGGACGTCCACCGGGCGCCCGAGGGCGCGCTGTAGCGCACCGTCCTCGGCCAGCAGCGGGACCAGCGACTCGACCAGGCGCGCGAACGGGAACCGGGAGCTGCCGACCGTGACCACGACGCGGATGCGGTCACCGGTCCGGGGCGTGCGGGGCACCGCCTGGTAGCGGTCGAACTGGCTGCCGCCGTAGTGCCAGGGCCCGCGCGCCCAGTGCGGGTGCTGGGTGTAGACCCGCACCCGCGGCGCCCAGCGCAGGATGCGCCCGGTCAGCGACGGCCCCCGCACCCTCGTCGCGCTCTCGATGTAGTGGCACTCCGCGCCGCGCAGCGCCAAGTACGGCAGCACGCCCACCGCGACGCCCGAGCCGGTGGAGATCACGCGCGCTGGCCTGCGCTGGCGCCACACCCGGTGCGCGATGGGCAGACAGCGCAGCACGCCCCACAGGTCACGGCTGCTGACCTCGTGGATGAACTCGACTTCCCGCCCCGCGAGCAGGGAGCTGCTCTGCGGGTTGGACTGGGTCATCCACAGCGCCTCGCCCGCGGGTGGGACGCGGTCGGCCAAGCCGGTGAGTTGGGTCAGGTGGCCACCCGTGGTGGCGACGAACAACGTGGTCATCGAAATCTCCAGTCAGCGGACGGCGCCGTCGGTTCCCGCGGGATCACCGGGCGCCGTCATCGCGCAGCAGCGCGGGCAAGGTGCTCGCCAAAACCTTCAGGTCCAGCCACGTGGTCCGCCGCCGCACGTACTCGACGTCGAGCCGGAGCATGTCCAGGGTGCCCATCGTGCTGCGCCCGGAGACCTGCCACAGGCCGGTGAGCCCCGGCAGCACCGCGAAGCGGTCGTGGAACTCCGGCGGGAACATCTCCGCCTCCCACTCCAGGCACGGCCTGGGGCCGACCAGCGCCATCTCGCCGCGCAGCACGTTGATCAGCTGCGGCAGCTCGTCGATGCTGGTGCGGCGCAACCAGGCCCCGACGCGGGTGACGCGCGGATCGGCGTGGAGCTTGCAGCTGCCGTCGACCTTGGTGTCCTCGCCGCGCAGCTCCCGGGCGATCATGTCGCGGTGGGCAGCGTCGGAACCACCCACCCGCATGGTGCGGAACTTGTAGCAGGTGAACGTCCGGCCGTTCAGGCCGACGCGCTGCTGGCGGAACAGCGCCGGGCCACGGCTGCTCACTCGGATGCAGGCCGCGATCAGCAGCATCGGCACGGCCAGCACGGCCAGCACAGCGGTCGCCAGCAGGACGTCCACCGCGCGACGCAGCAGTTCGTCCGATGTGGACTTACGAGGGACCGCGGGTGCCCGCCGGACCGCTCCCCGCTCGAGGACGCGGTCACCCGTCGGCACGAAGGTGGCCTCGCGCAGGTCGGTCATGGCCGCACTCCCCGCAGGACCTCGCAGACCCGTGCCACCTCGCCGTCGCTGATCACGGGGGACATCGGCAGGGACAGGACCTCGCCAGCCGCCCGCTCAGCCACCGGCAGGTGCTCGCCGAAGTCCGCGAAGGCGGGTTGCTGGTGGCACGGGACCGGGTAGTGCACACCCCACCCGATCTGCGCTGCGGTCAGCGCCTCGGTGATCCGCGCGCGCTGGGCGGTGCGAACCACCGCGAGGTGGTGGACCGGCGCGGAGCCGGGCGTGACCGCGACCGGCGCGCACCACTCCGGCAGCCAGGCGCGGTAGCGGGCCATCGCCGAGCGCCGCCGCTCGTTGTCGTGCTCCAACCTCGGCAGCTTCGCCAGCAGCACCGCGGCCTGGATGCTGTCCAACCGGCTGTTGCGACCGGAAACCTCGTGCCGGTACCGATCGTTCGCCGACCGGCCGTGGTTGGCCAGCTGCCTGACCCGGTCGGCCAGCGCCGGGTCGTTGGTCACGACCGCGCCCCCGTCCCCCAGCGCACCGAGGTTCTTGCCGGGGTAGAAGCTGAACGTCGCCGCGTGGCCGACACTTCCCGCGCGCCTGCCGCCCAACCGCGCGCCGTGCGCCTGGGCAGCGTCCTCGATGAAGGCCAGGCCGTGGCGGGCGGCCACCGAAGCCAACCGCCGCACGTCCACCACCTGCCCGAACAGGTGCACCCCGATCACCGCCGCGGTCCGCGGGTTGACCGCCGCCGCAACGGCATCCGGGTCCACGAGCAAGGTGCTCGGGAGGACGTCGACGAACCGCGGCCGCGCGCCCACCGCGCACACCGCCTCCGCGGTGGCGGCGAACGTGTTGGCCGGGACCATGACTTCGTCACCACGACCGATCCCCATCGCCAGCAGGACCAGTTCCAGCGCATCGGTCCCGTTGCCGACACCGACGCAGTTCGCGACCTCGCAGTAGCGCGCGAACTCGGATTCGAACCGGTCGACGTCCGGACCGCCCAAAAAGTTCCCGTGCTGCACGACCGACTTCCAGGCCAGGTCGAGCTCGTCCTGCAACTCCGCGTGGAACGCCTTGAGGTCCAGGAACGGAATGGGTTTGTGCGGAACAGTCATCGGTCACCTCGTGCTCGTGCTGCTGTGGCGCGAGGAGTTCGAACACCGCACGGCGAGCTCCAGTGCCGGAGCAACGTGCAGGCGCGCTCGCCGCCAGGGATCGAAATCGATCCCGGGGCCACGCGCGTGACGGCCAACGCCTCCGACTTGCCGACCCCAGGACCGCAGTCCACCGCGAAACGGTTTTCCAACAGCGGAACTGAGCGCTGGTGCGATCGCACGGCGTTGGTTGAAGAACCCCCCAGTGACAACGAGCGTATCGGCGCGGCGCGGCGAACTGCCAGCAGGAGAACCAATCTGCCACCGGACGAGTGATGTGCGCGGGCGAGAACGCCGTCGATCTCCCAACTTGTTTATGGTCGGCGCGCACATTCGCGGGCCGCTCGCGGTTCGTCGCGGTGAATCGCATTGGCGCGACCGGCAGCACACAACCTGGGGGGGTTATGGAATTGAGTAATTCCACATGGGTAGCAGTAGTCGGATATGGCTATTGGGGATCCAAGCACGTTCGAGTGCTGAGCACGCTGCCCGGCGTGAACGTGGTGGTGGTCGACGAGGACCCGGCTCGGTTGGCCGAGGCGCAGCGGAACTTCCCGTCGGCGATCCCGGCGCGGAGCCTGGCCGACGTCGTCGACCTCGTGGACGGCGTGGTCGTGGCGACACCGCCGACGACGCACGCCGAGATCGCGGCGCAGGCGTTGAAGTGGAACAAGCACACCCTGGTCGAGAAGCCGCTGGCCACCTCCGTGCGCGATGCGCACGAACTGGTCGAGACCGCTGACCGGCGCGGCCTCCAGCTGATGACCGGCCACACGTTCGTGCACAACGCGGCGGTCCACAAGCTGCGCGAGATCATCCGTTCGGGGGAGCTCGGGAAGATCTTCTACATCGACACGGCGCGGCTGAACCTCGGGCTCTACCAGCACGACGTCAACGTCATCTGGGACCTCGCGCCGCACGACCTGTCGATCATCTCCTACCTGCTGGACGACACACCCGGCCTGGTCGCGGCGTGGGCCCAGCACAACGTGAGCGGTCGGCACGCCGACGTGGCGCACCTGCGGCTGGAGATGGCGAGCTCCGCGGCAGCGGCCTACATCCACGTGAGCTGGCTGAACCCGCAGAAGGTCCGCCGCGTCACGGTGGTCGGCGACCGGAAGATGGCGATCTACAACGACATCCTCGACGAGGACCGGATCCGGATCTACGACTCCGGCGTGGACCTGCGCAACCCCGGTGACCCCGACCACTCCTACGCGATGCCGGTGACCTACCGGACCGGCGAGATCGTCTCGCCGCACGTGGCGTTCCGCGAACCGCTGCTGGTCCAGGACCAGCACTTCGTCGACTGCATCCGCACGGGCGCCCGGCCGCGCACCTCGGGCGAGGACGGGCTCCGCGTGGTGCAGGCGCTCGCCGCCGCGGACCTTGCCCAGTCCACCGGCGGGCCGGTGCTCATCGACACCATCGCGGCGCAGGCCACCGGCCCCAAGGCGGTCGGCGCGGACGGCCGGGCGCGGGAGGTGCCGATGCGCGTGGTGCCGCCGCTGGCGGAGAAGCGCGACGACGTGGCGTGACCCGCTCGTGGGGCTGCGGCGGCTCACCGCAGCCCCGCTGCGGCCACCTCACCGCGGTGGGGTGGTGCGGCGGCGGATGTGGGTCAACCTCGCGGTGGTGGCTGGGGTCCAGCGGCCGGAGCACGTCGACCACCCGCGCTCGAACCGCAGGCGCCAAGTCAGGCGCAGCGGTAGGCCGCCGCGACGTGCGGCACCGGCTCGAATTGTGTGTCCACAGTGGTCAGACATGGGTAGCCGGTAGGGTGGCGATCATGCTCGAGTGCTCCCCGGCCGTGCTGGCCGGACGCGTGCGGGAATGCGACCGGCTGCTGCCCAGACCGGGCACGGTGCCCTCCTCCGCCCTGCCCACCGTGCCGTGGGCGGAGTTCTGCGACCCCACCGGGCCGTGGCTGTCCCGCTGCGCCGCGGAGTGGCAGGAGCGCGGCGGCTTCCAGCACCGGCGTGCCGGGCTCGTGCTGGTGTCGTTCCGGTTCGGCTGGCTCGCGGCGTGCGCCACCGTCCCGGAGTTCCACCTGGGCGCCCCCGTCCCGGTGCTGCGCGACCTGCGCGTGGCCGTCACCGCGGAGGGCCGGTTGTCCGCCCTCCGGCCGGGGACGTCGCAGGTGGTGACCGCGCGGCAGTGGTGGCAGGACCTCACGGAGGCGTTCGAACCGCTGACCCGAGCGCTGCACGAGCTGGGCGGACCGCCACCGGGGAGCCACGAGTACTGGGGCAACCCGGTCGGCTCGGTGGGCACCGTGCTCTGGCGGCTACAGCGGGCGGGCCTGCCCGGAGACGCGATCGCCACCGCCCGCGAACTGCTCACCGCCACCGGCCGCGAGCACCTGCTCGACATCGCCCCCGACCGCGACCCGTGGCCCCGTCGGACCACCTGCTGCCAGTGGTGGCGAGCAGGTGGCGGCTACTGCGAGGAGTGCGTGCTGTGGAACTCCGCCAGCCGGAGGTCCTGACGTCCGGCCGTGCGATCCGGCGCGGCGGGTTCCCCGGCGGTGATGCGTTTTCACGGGACGCGGCGCAATTCGTGGTCCCCTGGCGTGGTTCGGCGGCGGTTCAACCCAGGACTGCTCGGGTCTGGCGCGCGATTTCGAGGTCCTCGCGCGCCTGGACGACCGCAGTGCGCACCGGCGCACCGATGGCTGTGACGTCCGCGTCGCCGGACGCCGCTTCGTTGCGATCCCGGTCCACCGCCGCACCGGCGAACGACAGCGCTCCGCAAACCGCCGTCCGCACCGGCGGTTGGTGCTCTCCGGTACCCCCGGTGAACACCAGCAGGTCCACACCGCCGAGCACGGCCACCATCGCACCCGCGTACCGCACCAGGCTGCGCCGGTAGACGTCGAAGGCCACCGCCGCGTCCCCGTCGCCCTCGGCGCGGGCTGCCAGCACGTCGCGCAGGTCACCCGACGTCCCGGACAGGCCCGCCAAGCCGGAGCGCTTCGCCAGTTCGTCGAACAGCTCGTGCGGTGCAACGCCTTTCGTGTTGATCAGGTAGCCGATCAGGCCCGGGTCGATCGTGCCGCTGCGGGTGTTCATCACCAGGCCCTCCTCCGGGGTGAAGCCCATCGTGGTGTCCACGCAGCGGCCGTCGCGCACCGCAGCCATCGACGCGCCCGCGCCGAGGTGGCAGCTCAGCACCCGGCCCTGGTTCGGCGGCAGGCCCACCAGGTCGGCTCCACGCACCACCGCGTAGGAGTGCGAGAGGCCGTGGAAGCCGTAGCGGCGCAACGACCACTTGCGGTTCCACTCCCTGGGCAGCGCGTAGGTCGAAGCCGCTGGCGGGAGCCCGGCGTGGAAGGCCGTGTCCACGCACACCACCGACGGCGTGCCCGGCGCGATCGACCGCGCCACGCGCAGACCCTCCAAGGCGCGCGGCTGGTGCAGCGGAGCCAGTTCGACCAGCGACCTGAGGTAGTCGACCACGTCGTCGTCGGCCACCGTCGCCGCGACGACCCGGTTCCCGCCGTGCACGACGCGGTGCCCGATCGCGTCGGCGCCGTGCTCGTCGAGGAACCGGCGGATCGGCTCCGGCTCACCCGCCCAGCGCTCCAGGTGCTCGTGGGCCACCACCTCGTCGTCGTCCAGCAGCACGAGCTTCAAGCTGCTGGAGCCCGCGTTGACGGTCAGCACCCTCATCGCGCCGACCACTTCCAGTCCCGCACCTCCGGCATGTCCTCACCGTGCGTCGTCACGTGGTGCCGGTGCTCGATCAGCTTGGCCTGCAACGCCTCCCGCGCGTAGGCCGCGCCCGGCCCCAGCCGCGGCACCCGGTCGATCACGTCGATCGCCAGGTTGAACCGGTCGATCTGGTTGAGCACGCACATGTCGAACGGTGTCGTCGTGGTGCCCTCCTCCTTGTAACCGCGCGCGTGGATGTTGTCGTGGTTGTGGCGCCGGTAGGTCAGCCGGTGGATCAGCCACGGGTAGCCGTGGTAGTTGAAGATCACCGGCCGGTCGCGGGTGAACAGGCTGTCGAACTCGGCGTCGGACAGGCCGTGCGGGTGCTCCCGCTCGTCCTGCAGCCGCATCAGGTCGACCACGTTGACCACCCGCATCCGCAGGTCCGGGAAGTACCCGCGGAGCAGGTCGACGGCGGCCAGCACCTCCATCGTCGGCACGTCCCCGGCGCAGGCCAGAACCACGTCCGGTTCGCCGTCCTGGTCGTTGCTGGCCCAGTCCCAGATCCCGATGCCCCGGGTGCAGTGCACCACCGCCGCCTCCACGTCGAGGTACTGCGGCGCGGGCTGCTTGCCCGCCACCACCACGTTGATGTAGTCGCGGCTGCGCAGGCAGTGGTCGACCACCGACAGCAGGGTGTTGGCGTCCGGCGGCAGGTAGACCCGCACGATCTCGGCCTTCTTGTTCACCACGTGGTCGATGAACCCCGGGTCCTGGTGCGAGAACCCGTTGTGGTCCTGCCGCCACACGTGCGAGGTGAGCAGGTAGTTCAGCGAGGCGATCGGCGGTCGCCAGGACAGCCCGCGGCTGACCTTGAGCCACTTGGCGTGCTGGTTGACCATCGAGTCCACGATGTGCGCGAAGGCCTCGTAGCAGGAGAAGAACCCGTGCCTGCCGGTGAGCAGGTAGCCCTCCAGCCAGCCCTGGCAGGTGTGCTCGGAGAGCACCTCCATCAACCGGCCGTCCGGGGCCAGCGCGTCGTCGTCCGGTTCGGTCTCGGCAGCCCAGGCGCGGGAGGTGGCTTCGAGGACCGCGCCGAGCCGGTTTGAGTTGTTCTCGTCCGGCGCGAACACCCGGAAGTTGCGCTGCTCGGCGTTGCGGCGCAGCACGTCGCGCAGGAACCCGCCGAGCACCTTGGTGGCTTCCCCGGTGGTCGCCCCGGGTTCGTCGACCGCGACCGCGTGGTCCCGGAACTCCGGCAGCCGCAGCGCCCGCAGCAGGAGTCCGCCGTTGGCGTGCGGGTTGGCGCTCATCCGCCGGTCACCGGTCGGGTTGTGGTCCTTGATGCGCTGCACCGGTGCCCCGTCGGAGTCAAACAGCGCAGCCGGGTCGTAGCTGCGCAACCAGGTCTCCAGCTGGCGCAGGTGTTCCGGGTTGGAGCGCGGGTCGCTGATCGGCACCTGGTGCGAGCGCCACGACCCCTCCACCGGCAGGCCATCCACAGTGGAGGGACCGGTCCAGCCCTTCGGGGTGCGCAGCACGATCATCGGCCAGCGCGGCCGCTGCGTCCACCCGTCCCGGCGGGCCCGGCGGTGGATCGCGCGGATCTCGTCCAGGCAGCGGTCCAGCGTCGCGGCGAACAGGTGGTGCATCGCCTCGGGCACCGCACCGGCGACCACGTAGGGCTCGTAGCCGTAGCCGCGCAGCAGGCTGAGCAGCTCGTCGTCGGGGATGCGCGCCAGCACCGCCGGGCTGGCGATCTTGTAGCCGTTGAGGTGCAGGATCGGCAGCACCGCGCCGTCGGTGACCGGGTCCAGGAACTTGTTGGCGTGCCAGCTGGTGGCCAGCGGACCGGTCTCGGCCTCGCCGTCGCCGACCACGCACGCCACGACCAGGTCGGGGTTGTCGAACGCCGCACCGTGCGCGTGCGACAGCGAGTAACCGAGCTCGCCGCCCTCGTGGATCGACCCCGGCGTCTCCGGCGCGACGTGGCTGGGGATCCCGCCCGGGAAGGAGAACTGGGTGAACAGCCGCCGCAGCCCCTCGTAGTCCTGCGCGACGTCCGGGTAGACCTCGCTGTAGGTGCCCTCCAGCCACGCCGCCGCGACCGGTCCGGGGCCACCGTGGCCGGGTCCGATCACGTACATCATGTCCAGTTCACGCGCCCGGATCGCCCGGTTGAGGTGGGCGTACACGAAGTTCAGCCCGGGCGTGGTGCCCCAGTGCCCCAGCAACCGGGGCTTGACGTGCTCGGGGCGCAGCGGCTCCCGCAGCAGCGGGTTGTCCATCAGGTAGATCTGCCCGACGGAGAGGTAGTTGGCGGCCCGCCACCAGAACTGCAGGTCGGTCAGCTCCGCCCGCTCGAGGTGCTCGGTCACGGCCGGGGCGGTGGTCCACGTCGCGCTTCCGGTCTCGACGCTGATCTCGCTGCTCATCCGCGGCTCCTTCGCGCTCGGCACCCCGCCGTCCAGCGTGGGACGCCCGAGCTGGTTCGCAACTCGGCGAGCGCGCCCTGCGGACAACCGCACCCCAACTGTGCAGCGCACCGCATTACGCCGCACCCGCAGCGCCCGTAGCTTCTCGCGCTGTGAACGGAAAGTTGATCAGCAAGCGGTTCCGGGTACCCGGGCTCCTGGCCGTGCTGGTGGTGCTCGTGGTGTCCGTGCTCGGCGAGGCGAGCGTCCAGCAACCCGACCCGACCGCGCCCGCCGGGGAGTTCAGCGCCGAGCGGGCCGTCGCCGAGCTGGGGCAGTTCGCGACCGAGCCGCGTCCGATGGGCAGCGCAGCCGCCGACCGGGCGCGTGACCACCTGGTCCAGCGGTTGCGCGACCAAGGGTTGCAGGTGGAGGTCCAGAGCTCGCTGGGCGCGCACACCGCCACCGGGCTTGCGACCTTCGGCCAGGTGGACAACGTGGTGGCCACCCTGCCCGGCACCGCCCCGACGGGCACGGTGCTGCTCGCCGCCCACTACGACTCGGCGGGCGTCGGTCCGGGGGCGTCCGACGACGGCGCCTCGGTGGCCGCGATGCTGGAGGTGGTGCGGGCGCTGCGGGAGAGCGGCCCGCTGCGCAACGACCTCGCACTGCTGATCACCGACGGCGAGGAGGACGGCTCGCTCGGAGCGGAGGTCTTCGCCCGGGAGCACCCGCTGGCCGCTCGCGGCGGGGTGGTGCTGAACTGGGAGGCGCGCGGCGTCGACGGCCCGTCGCTGATGTTCGAGACGAGCCCGGACAACGCGCGCCTGGTCGAGGTGTTCGCCGACGCCGTCGAGCACCCGCGCGGCGACTCCTCCACGGTCGAGATGTACCGGCTGATGCCGAACGGCACCGACTTCACCGACCTCACCGCAGCCGGGTTCGCCGGCCTCAACTCGGCCTACCTCGAAGGGTCGTCGCGGTACCACACGGCCAGCGACACGATCGCCCACCTCAACCCGGGCAGCCTCCAGCACCAGGGCGAGAACATGCTGGCCCTGACGCGCGCCTTCGGCGGTGCCGACCTCGCGGACCTGCGCGCGGACCACGACCTGGTCTACTTCCGCGCGCTCGGCCTGTTCGTCTCCTACCCCAGCACAGCTGTGCTGCCACTGGCCCTGCTGAGCGCGTTGCTGCTGGTGGGAGCCGTGGTGCTGGCGCGCTACCGCAGGTTGATCACGTTGCCGCGGACGTTGCTGAGCGCGCTGGCCGCGCTCGTTCCGGTCGTGGTTTCAGCCGTGCTCGCGCAAGCGCTGTGGTCCCTGCTGGTCGCAGTGCGACCCGACTACGACCTGATGAACGGTCTGCTGCACCGGCCGCTGGCCTTCCTGCTCGCCCTCGCCGCGCTCACCGCGACCGTGCTGATCGGCTGGTACCTGGCGCTGCGCTCCCGACTCGGGCCCGCCGCGCTCGCCCTCGGGGCACTGACCTGGCCCACGGCCGCAGGGGTGGCGTGCGCTTTCACCGCCCCTGGCGCCGCGTTCGTCTGCACCGTGCCAGCGCTGGCCGGAGCGCTGGGCCTCATCCTGGCGGTGGTCTGGCCCAGGTGGTCCGCCATCGCGGTCGCCGGAGCCGCCGCAGTGGCCGCGATGGTGGTGCCGACGGTGGCACGCACCATCTTCAACGGCATGGGCCTGGCGTTGGGCGGGGCGACCGCGGTGTTGATCGTCCTCTTCGGACTCTTTCTGGTCCCGTTGGGGGAGGCCTTCCTACCCGAACGCGCGCTTTCCCGCCGATCGGCCGTCGCAGTGGTGTCCACGGCGCTCGGCACGACGATCGCGCTCGTCCTGAGCGGACTCGCCGTCGACCAGTTCGACGCGCAGCACCCGCGCCGGTCGCACCTCGCCTACGTGCTGGACGCCGACACCGGCACCGCGAGCTGGGTCAGCGCCGAGACCAACCCCACCGAGTGGACCGCGCAGTACGTGCGCACCCGGAACACCGACGGCCTCCCACCCGGCTACGCGCGCGGTTCGCTGTGGACCGGACCCGCCCAGCCGCTGGCCGTCGAGGGACCGCGCGTGACCGGAACCCGCAGCGGCGACACCACGAACCTGCACGTCTCCTCCCCGCGCGGAGCGCGGTCGGTGGTGCTGCGCGTGGACCAGCCGATCACCGAGGTCACCGCCCGACTCCCCGGCGGCGCACCGCGCCCGGTCCAGGTCTCGGGCACCCGGACGGCGACCTGGCCCGGGGAGATCCGCTTCCGCGACCTCCCCCCGGAAGGCGTCGACATCTCCTTACGCACCCGAGGTGACCAGGTCCGCGTGACAGCGGTCGACGAGACCCGCACCCTCCCCGAAGCCCCCGGCTTCCGCCCCAGACCAGCGGACGTCGAAGCGGGTACCCGGGAGGACGGCGACCTCGTGGCGGTGGCCCGCAGCTACCGCTTCTGACCCAACGCCCGTGAGCGCTCCCAGCGCTCACGGGCCCCGCGCCCTGCACCGGCTCAGTCGGCGAGAGGTGCCCTCCACCCACGCCCGCGATCGACCGACGGTACAGTTTCAACTGAAACTGTGAATCATCCGGCGACTCACCCGAGAGGGTTCCGCTGAGGCCACCCGAGTGGACACGACCACCGCGACCACACGCGGGCGGGAACCGGGGACGTCAGCACTGCCGCGCGCTAGAGCAACCGCTCGACGGTGATCTCCGCTGCCGAGCGGTGGGCCGCGGAGATGATGTCCAGCACCGCCACCGCGTCGGCCGGGTCGACCGGCGGCGGCGCGCCCTCGCGCAGGGACTTGACGACCCCGTCGTAGAACGCCAGGTAGTCGCCCGGTTCGCTGGGGACGCGGCGGGCGTCGTCCCCGGCGCCCAGCACTCCCCAGCTCTCCTCCGGTTCGCGGCCCCAGGAGTCGTCCACCGGGAGGCGCCCCTCGCGCAGCGCCGCCTCCTGCGGGTCGAGGCCGTGCTTGGTGAACGCCGCGCGGTCGCCGAGCACCCGGAAGCGCGGGCCCGCCTGCGCCGCCACCTTGCTCATCCACAGGTGCGAGCGGACCCCGTTCACGTGGGTCAGGGCCAGGTAGGAGTCGTCGTCGGCCCGCACCCCCTCCCGGCGGCGGTCGATCTCGGCGTACACCGCGGCGACCGGGCCGAACAGCTGCAGCGCCTGGTCGATCAGGTGGCTGCCCAGGTCGTAGAGGATGCCCGCGACGTCCTCCGCCCCGCCGGAGTCGCGCCAGGTCGGCTTCGGGGTCGGCGACCAGCGCTCGAACCGCGACTCGAAGCGCTGCACCCGGCCCAGCTCGCCCTCCTCGACGAGCTTGGCCACGGTGCGCACGTCGCTGTCCCAGCGCCGGTTCTGGAAGACCGTCAGCACCTGCCCCCGGGCCGCGGCGTGCTCGATCAGCCGCCGCCCCTCCATCGCGGTCGGGGTGAACGGCTTGTCCACCACGACCGGCAACCCGGCGTCCAGCGCCGCGGTGGCCAACTCGACGTGAGTCCGATTCGGACTCGCCACCACCACGAGGTCCAGCTCCTGGGCCAGCAACGCGTCCACGTCGTCGACGACGGCGGTGCCCGGGTGGTCGGCGCGCACCTGCTGCTGCCGCTCGGAATTCGAGGTGACCACGGCGGACAACCGCAACGAAGGGTGCGCGGCGATCAGCGGGGCGTGGAAGATCGCGCCCCCGACCCCGTACCCGACCAGACCAACGCGCAGTGCAGAACTCATGTCCCCATTAGACCCCGCCACCCCACCCCGAACCCCGCCCCGGGCCCCACCACCCCGCAACGAGACCAACCCCTGCCCCCAACACCGAGCACCGGTGCCCGGACTTCGGAGCCCGAGGTCCGGGGTCTGGGGTCTGGGGTCTGGGGTCTGGGGTCTGGGGAGCTCACAGTTTCAGTTGAAACTGTGGTTCCACGACGTGCCGGGGTGCGGGGGGCGAGGAGTGCGACTCCAGTGGAAACCGGATGTCCGAGTTCCACCGGAATCGCGTCAGGCCGAGGCCCTGCGGAGGTTGCCGTTGTCCTGACCAGGGCAGACCAGGCCGGTTTCGTAGGCCGTGATCACCAGTTGGGTGCGGGAACTGAGGTGCAGCTTCTGCATCACGTGGTACAGGTGCGACTTGACGGTCAGCTCGGCCAGCCCGAGGTTGCGCGCGATCTCGGCGTTGGACCCGCCCCGCGCCACCTCCAGCAGCACGTCCAGCTCCCGCTCGGTGAGCACGCTGAGCTCACTGCGCGCGTCGCGCACGCCGAGGGCGGCGAACCGCTGCAGCAGCCGCTTGGTGACCCGCGGGGCCAGCAAAGCCTCTCCGGCCGCGACCGTGCGCACCGCCTTGACCAGGTCTTCCGGGGTGGCGTCCTTGAGTAGGAAGCCGCTCGCCCCGGCGCGCAGCGCCGCGTAGACGTACTCGTCGAGGTCGTGCACGGTCAGCATGATCACCGCGGTCTTGCCGCCGGTCTCGGCGAGGATGTCCGCCGCCGCGGTGATGCCGTCCTTGCCGGGCATGCGCACGTCCATCAGCACCACGTCCGGGCGGCGCCGCCGGACCGCGGCCAGGGCCGCGTCGCCGTCCGCCGCTTCGGCCAGCACCCGCAGGCCCGGTTCGTTGGACAGCAACGCCACCAGTCCCGCGCGGATCATCGCTTGGTCATCGACCACCAGGACAGTCGTGTCCTCAGTTTCCACGCCGGGCCTCCTTGCTCCGGGCCAGCCCAGTTCCGATTCAGGCCAGGTCCGAATTTTCCGCGCACGGTAGCACGGCTTCAAGGTGAAATCCGTTCAAAACCGGATGCGCGGTCAAGGTTCCGCCCAGCAGCGCAACGCGTTCCCGCAGACCGATGAGCCCGTGTCCCGAAAAATGGGACACCAGCGGTACCTCCCCCGTGCCCTGGTGGTTGGTCACCTCGATGCGCAGCGCGGTCGGCCCGTAGTCCAGCAGCACCCGCGCCCGCCCGGACCCGGCGTGCTTGAGCACGTTGGTCATGGCCTCCTGCACGATCCGGTAGGCGGTCATCTCCACCCCGGGCCCGAGCTCGCGGACCTGACCGCGCCGGTCGAACCGCCACTCCACCCGGCCACCGCGCACCGAGTCGACCAGCGCGTCGACCCCGTCCAGCCGCGGCGTCGGCTGCCAGTCCATCGGGTCCCGCCCCGCGGAGTTGCTGTCGCGCAGCGCGTTGAGCAGGTTGCGCATCTCCCCCAGCGCGCTGCGCGAGCTCTGCTCCAGCTCCTGCAGGGTCTGCCGCGCGTGGTCGCGGTCGCGGTCGATGAGCGCCCGGGCGACGCCCGCCCGCAGGGCCACCACGGACAGGTTGTGCGAGACGATGTCGTGGAACTCCCGCGCGATGCGGGCCCGCTCCACCACCGCCGCGTCCGCGGCCAGCTGGTCGCGCGCTTCGTCCAGCATCGTCAGGGTCTGCTCCAGCTGCGCCGCGCGCTGCCGCCCGATCTGCATGGTGCGCGCCCACCCGATGACCATCACCAGGTTGACCACCCCGCCGGTGATCCGTAGGAAGCTCTCCACCGGGGTCAGCTCGAAGACCACCACCTGGGTCACCGGGAAGATCATCGCGACCGTCCCGGCCACCACCGACACGGCCAGCGACCCGCGCACGCAGACCGAGTAGATCGCGATCAGGATCGCCAGGTTCAGACCACCGATGTAGAGCTTGAGCAGGGTCAGCGCGATGGTGACGACCAGGATCACCAGGAACACCGTCCACGGCGCCCGCCGCCGCAGCACCAGCAGCGCGGTGGCGGGCACGCTCACCAGCAGCGGCCACCACCAGTCCATCCACGGTGGATACTCCCCGATGGACAGGTCGAAGCCGTGCGCCACCGCCAGCACCAGCACGAACCCGACGTCGCCGAGCACGGCGCGGTGCGCCACCAGCCAGGCCCACAGGCCCGTTCGCGAAGTCGTCGCCGCGGTGCGGCCAAGCGCGTGATCGACCATCGGACCTGCCTCACGGTGCGCGGATCGGCTCACGGTGCCGACCGTGAGCAGGCCCCGTCCCCGCTCACGGGCAAGATCCTGCGCACCGCACCGCGCAGCTTCATCCGCCGAAAGTGGTAACGGAGACTACCGCGCGCCAGGTCCCCGACGATCAGTAGCCGCGCGCCACCCAGTCGTCGAACTGCGCCCGCACCTCGCCGATCGTGGTGCTGTCCCCGTGCCCGGGCCGGACCTCGGTGTCCGCGGGCAGCGGCAGCAACCGGTCCCGGATGGAGGCGGTGATGGTGCCGAAGTCCGAATAGGACCGGCCGGTCGCACCGGGGCCGCCGGCGAACAGCGTGTCGCCGGTGAACACCACGCCCAGCTCCGGCGAGTGCAGGCACACCGCGCCGGGCGCGTGCCCGGGGGTGTGCAGCACGCGCAGGCCGATCCCGGCGACCTCGACCACCTGCCCGTCGGCCAGCTCCCCGTCCGGCTCGCGCTCCGGGTGGGTCAGCCGCCAGAGCACCATGTCGTCGGGGTGCAGCAGCACCGGCGCGCCCACCGCCTCGGCCAGCTCCGGGGCCTTGCGCACGTGGTCGTCGTGGGCGTGCGTGCACAGCACGGCCCGGACCTCGCGGTCACCGACCAGCGCACGGATGGCCCCGACGTCGTGCGGCGCGTCGATGACCACGCACTCGACGTCGTCACCGACGACCCAGGCGTTGTTGTCGACGTCGAAGGTCTGGCCGTCCAGCGAGAACGTGCCGGAGGTCGTGGTGTGGTCGATGCGCGCGGCCATCAGAAGACCACCACCGAGCGCAGCACCTCGCCGCGTTCCATCCGCGCGAACGCCTGCTCCACCTCGTCCAGCGCGATCTCCTCGCTGACGAACTCCTCCAGCGGCAGCCGCCCCTGCTGGTGCAGCTCCACCAGCATCGGGAAGTCCCGTTCCGGCAGGCAGTCGCCGTACCAGCTGGACTTCACCGCACCGCCGCGGCCGAAGACGTCCAGCAGCGGCAGCTCCAGCGTCATCTCCGGGGTGGGCACGCCCACCAGTACCACGGTGCCAGCCAGGTCGCGGGCGTAGAAGGCCTGCTTGAACGTCTCCGGCCGACCGACCGCGTCGATCACCAGGTCCGCGCCGAAACCATCGGTGAGCTCGCGGATGGCCGCGACCGGGTCGGTCTCGGCGGCGTTGACCACGTGCGTGGCGCCGAACCGACGCGCCCAGTCCAGCTTCTTCGCGTCGGTGTCCACCGCGATGATCCGGCGCGCCCCGGCCAGGTCCGCCCCGGCGATAGCGCCGTCGCCGACCCCGCCGCAGCCGATCACCGCCACGGTGTCGCCGGGCCCGGCACCACCGGTGTTGACCGCCGCGCCGATCCCGGCCATCACGCCGCAGCCGAGCAGCCCCGCGACCGCCGGGCGGGCCGCCGGGTCCACCTTGGTGCACTGCCCGGCGTGCACCAGGGTCTTCTCCGCGAAGGCGCCGATGCCCAGGGCGGGCGAGAGCGGGGTGCCGTCGAGCGTCATCGGACGGGCGGCGTTGTGCGTGCTGAAGCAGTACTGCGGGCGGCCGCGCTTGCACGCCCGGCACAGCCCGCACACCGCGCGCCAGTTCAGCACCACGAAGTCGCCCGGCTGCACGTCGGCGACGCCCTCGCCGACCGCCTCGACCACCCCGGCCGCCTCGTGACCGAGCAGGAACGGGAAGTCGTCGCTGATCCCGCCCTCGCGGTAGTGCAGGTCCGTGTGGCACACACCGCAGGCCTGCACCCGGACCACCGCTTCCCCGGGCCCGGGGTCCGGCACGTCGATGGTCACCACCTCGACCGGCCTGCCCTTGCCTGTCGCCACCACCGCGCGGACGTCGGTCACGAGCACCTCCTGGGAGTGCGTCTGTCGCGAGGAGCCCATCGTGGTACGCGCCCCCGACGATCAGCAAGCGCGGCACGCGGACCCGGGTTCGAGCACTCTGAGTCACATGTTGACTACTGTACGATTTCAACGAGGAGGGGGAAGTCATTGGTCGACACGCGCAACCCGCGGGCGCGGCAGATGGACATCGTCCGCCCTGCCGCCGCGCGGATCTACGACGCGTTCCTGGGCGGCGGCCACAACTTCGGCGTGGAGCGCGGGTTCGTCGAGCGCGTCGAGCAGGCGCTGCCCGGCATCGGCGCCTGCTACCAGGAGAACCGCGCCTTCCTGCGCCGGGTGGTGGAGTTCCTGCTGGCCAGCGGGGTGCGCCAGTTCCTCGAGCTGGGCTCCGGCATCCCCACCATCGGGCACCTGCACGAGGTGGCGCGGCGGCGCGCCCACGACTTCCGGGTGCTGTACGTGGACAACGAGCCGCTGACCGTCGCGCACAGCAGACCACTGTTGGCCGACGAGCCACGCGCGGACATCCTGCTCGCCGACTGCCGCGACCCGGAGTCGGTCCTGCTCGCCCCGGAGGCCCAGCAGCTGCTCGACCTCGACCGGCCGGTGGGGCTGCTGATGTCCTCGGTGCTGCACTTCGTCCCCGACTCCGACGACCCGCTCGGCCTGGTGGAGGCCTACCGGAACGCACTGGTACCGGGCAGCCACCTGGTGGTCTCGCACCTGACCGGCACGCACGCCCCGGCTGCGGTGCGGGTGCTGGCCGACCTCTACGCCGAGACCGCCGACCCGCTGCACCCGCGGGAGACCAGCTGGATCGACAAGTTGTTCGGTGACTTCGAGGTCCTGCCGCCGGGCACCACCTACCTGGCGAGGTGGCGCCCCGACCCCGGCCACCCGACCTCCGCGGCGGACCGCTACCAGCTGCTCTACGGCGGGGTGGCCCGCAAGTCTGCCGCCACCCGCATCCCGGTCCAGCCGGTCAGCGGCGGATGAACAGCAGCAGGACCCCCGCGACGACCGCGGCCGCACCGGCCGCCAGCCACGCCCCGGCGAGCCCCGCGTGCTCGGCGAAGATGCCGAACAGCAGCGGTCCCAGGCTGCCGCCGAGGTAGATCCCGGTCTGGGTGAACGAGGTGGCGCTGGCGACCCGGTCCGGGGCGATCTTGGCGACCGCGAAGTTCAGCAGCCCCGGCCAGGCCCACCCCGCGCCGAATCCGATGGACACGCCGATCAGGAACGCCACCGGCGAGTGCACCGCCATCAGCCCGAAGCCGAGCGAACCGATCACCAGCATCGCCGAGATGACCCGCACCAGGTTCGGGTTCCAGCGGTCGGCGACCACCCCCGCGCACAGCCTGATCAGCAAGCCCGTCGCCGAGCCCAGCGAGAGCACCAGCCCGGCCGCCGACGGGCTGAACCCGACCTCGACCGCGGTGGTGGTGACGAACGCGCCGAGCGCGTTGGCGGCCGCCGACCCGAGGCCACCGGAGATCGCCAGCAGCAGGAGCGCGCTGCGGCGCGCACCCAGGCCACCGCTCGCCGAGCTCCCGGACGTCGACCGCTCCGCGGCCGGCAGCCGGGGCACCGCGGCCGCGGCCACCAGGGCGATCGCCCCGGCGATCACGAAGACCCAGCGCCAGCCGACGGTCAGCGCCACCGCGGGCACCGCCACCCCGGCCAGCAGGGTGGCCGCCGGGATCGAGGACTGCTTGACGCCGAAACCCATGCCACGCCGGTGGACCGGGATGCCCTGCGCGATGAGCAGGTTGGAGGCGGGTTGCGCCAGCGAGTTGGGCAGGCCGCCCAGCCACAGCAGCGCCAGCAGCCACACCGAGTTGGGGGCGGCCGCGATCCCGAACAGGCACAACGAGCTGCCCAACGCACCGATCCGCATGCCCAGCCGCGAGCCGATCCGCTCCACCAACCAGCCCATGGTCCGGGACGACAGCGACGCCACGCCGAAGAACCCGGCGGCGCCGACGCCCAGCAGCGCCGCGCCGAAGCCGAAATCCTGCTGCAGCTGCACGCCGAGACCACCGACAAGGAACACCGGGAACACCCCGACGGTGACCACCGCTGCGACCGACGACAGCACCCGAGCGGTTCCGACGGTCCGCTGGTGCTGCCCGGCAGCTGCCACGGCGGGCATCGGCGGCCCCTTCCTCGAGCGGTGTCCCAGTCACCTCAGCGTGGAAACCCGAATGGTTTTTAGCAACGCTAACGTGACGTACGCCTCTGCCGCGCCGCTGCGGCCAGCAGGCGGTTGACGTGCGCGCCCGCCGCGACGAAGGTCAACGGAGTCGATCGAGCACAGGAGGAAGCAGCGTGCCGCTAGCTCCCGGGTCCGGACTGCCAGCATCGAAGATCCCCGACCTGGTGCTGCTCGACGCGGTCGAGCTGTCCTGGCTGATCTCCCGCCGCGAGGTCAGCTGCGCGGAGGTGGTGGAGACCTACCTCGCGCACATCGACCGGTTCAACCCGGAGGTGAACGCGATCGTCTCGCTCCGCGACGAGGCGAAGCTGCTCGACGAGGCCCGGCAGCGGGACCAGGAGCTGGACCGCGGCGAGCACCGCGGCTGGATGCACGGCTTCCCGATCGCGGTCAAGGACCTCTCCGACGCCGCGGGGCTGCCCACCACGAAGGGCTCGCCGGTGTTCGCCGACACCACCGCCGACCGCGACGACCTGCACGTGCGGCGGATGCGGGAAGCCGGTGCGATCGTGATCGGCAAGACCAACGTCCCCGAGTTCGGCCTCGGTTCGCACACCTTCAACCCGGTGTTCGGCACCACGCGCAACCCCTACGACACCACGCGCAGCGCGGGCGGCAGCAGCGGCGGCGCCGGAGCGGCCCTGGCACTGCGGCTGCTCCCGGTGGCCGACGGCAGCGACTTCATGGGGTCGCTGCGCAACCCGGCCGCCTGGAACAACATCGTGTCGCTGCGGCCGAGCTTCGGGCGCGTCCCGGGCGAGGGGTTCCTCAGCTCGCCCTCGGTCATCGGCCCGATGGGGCGCACCGTGCGGGACGTGGCGATGCTGCTGTCCACGATGGCCGGTCCCGACCAGCGCTCGCCGCTGAGCATCGAGCAGGACCCGGAGCTGTTCACCGGCAAGCTGGAGCGCGACTTCGACGGCGCGCGGATCGGCTGGGTCGGCGACTTCGACGGCTACCTGCCGACCGAGCCCGGCCTGCTGGAGCTGTGCGCCGGGTCCTTCGCCGCCTTCGGCGAGATCGGGTGCGCGGTCGAGCCGGTGGCCAAGCGGCTGCCGGTCGAGCAGGCGTGGGAGACGTTCCTGCTGTGGCGGTCCTGGACCGTCGGCCGCGACCACGCCGAGCTCTACGCCGACCCGGCCACGCGGCCGCTGCTCAAGCCCGAGCTGGTCTTCGAGGTCGAGAACTACCACCGGTTGAGCGTCACCGACATCAGCCGCGCGCTGACCGGCCGCGACGAGTGGTACGCGGCGGTGGCGGAGCTGTTCGACGAGTACGACTTCCTGCTCGCACCCAGTGCACAGGTGTTCCCGTTCGACGTCGAGCAGCGCTGGCCGCGGGAGATCGGCGACCGGTCGATGGACACCTACCACCGGTGGATGGAGGCGGTGGCGCCGTGGACCCTGTCCGGGCACCCGGTGGCCAACCTCCCGGTGGGCTGCAACGCGGCTGGCCTGCCGATGGGCGTCCAGCTGATCGGCCGCAACCACGCGGAGTGGTCCCTGCTCCAGCTGGCCCACGCCTACGAGCGCGCCACCGACTGGCCCCACCGCTTCCTCCCGCCCCTGCTCCGCTGATCGGGCGGCTGGCCCGAGCGGGCGATCGCTGGTTCACTTCGCCTGGGCGCGGCGGCACGACCGCGGCGGGACCACGACGCGCGGAAGGGCGGGACGCATGGGCAACGACGTCTTCTCGTTGCAGGACAAGGTCGCTCTGGTCACCGGCGGTGGCCAGGGCATCGGACTGGAGATTGCCAAGGCGCTGAGCGCGGCCGGGGCGCAGGTGGTGGTCGCGGAGATCAACGCGGACACCGGCAGGCGCGCCGCCGAGCAGGTGGGGGGCAGCTTCCAGCAGGTCGACGTGACCGATTCGGCGGCGGTGGCCGGGCTGGTCGACCGCGTGGTGGCCGACCACGGCCGCATCGACGTCTCGGTGCACAACGCGGGCACCGTGCGCAACGAGCCCGCCGAGTCCACTTCGGACGAATCGTGGCGGCGCGTGCTGGGGCTCAACCTGGACGCGGTGTTCTGGTGCTGCCGCGAGGTCGGGCGGGCGATGTTGGCGCGGGGGTCGGGCTCGATCATCAACATCGCCTCGATGTCCGGGCTGATCTCCAACCACCCGCAGCCGCAGGCGCACTACAACACCTCGAAGGCCGGGGTGATCATGCTGACCAAGTCGCTGGCCGGCGAGTGGGGCGGTCGCGGGGTGCGGGTCAACTCCATCTCCCCCGGCTACACCGGCACGGACCTGCTCAAAGGCGTCCAGGACACCCAACCCGAGTGGTACTCGCAGTGGCTGGCGCAGACGCCGCTGGGGCGGGTGGCCGAACCGCGCGAGATCGGCCCGCTGGCGGTGTTCCTGGCCGCGGAGGCCAGCAGCTTCGTCACCGGCAGCAACGTCGTCATCGACGGCGGCTTCACCGTCTGGTGACGCCCCAGGTCGTGAGTGCGCAGCAGCGTCCAACACTGGCGCACTCACGACCGTGAGCACCTGCTCTTGTCCTCGAAGCGCGCAGCCGCCTGGCCCACCTCCGCAACCCGCACCGCAGCGGGTCCTGAGGTTCCGCTACCCGCACCGGCACGCAGGATGAGCCCAGGGACCTGTTCTAACCGCGGAAGGCGCTGTGGCCCGTCAGGGCCTGGCCGATGGTGAGGGCGTGCATCTCGCTGGTGCCCTCGTAGGTCAGGACCGACTCCAGGTTGGTCATGTGCCGGATCACCGGGTACTCCAACGAGATCCCGTTCGCGCCGAGGATCGTGCGGGCCGTCCGGGCGACCTCCAGGGCACCTCGCACGTTGTCCAGCTTGCCGAAGCTGACCTGCTGCGGGATCAGCTGCCCGGCGTCCTTGCGCTTGCCGAGGTGCAGGGCCAGCAGCCGACCGTTCTGCACCCGCACCGCCATGTCGGCGAGCTTGCCCTGGGTGAGCTGGAACGCGCCGATCGGGCGACCGAACTGCTCGCGGGTGGTCGCGTAGTCCAACGCGGCCTCCAGGCAGGCGCGACCCGCCCCGACCGCGCCCCACACGATGCCGTAGCGCGCCTCGTTGAGGCAGGACAGCGGACCACGCAGGCCGGTGACCTCGGGCAGCACCGCGTCCGCGGGCAACCGGACGTCGTCGAGCACCAGCTCGCTGGTCACCGACGCGCGCAGCGACAGCTTGTGCTTGATCTCCGGCGCGGAGAAGCCCGCGGTGTTCGTTGGCACGACGAAGCCGCGCACCCCCTCGTCGGTCTGGGCCCAGACCACCGCGACCGAGGCGATGCTGCCGTTGGTGATCCACATCTTCCGGCCGTTGAGCACCCAGTCGGAGCCGTCGCGGCGGGCCGTGGTGCGCATCGAGGCCGGGTCGGAGCCGTGGTCGGGCTCGGTCAGGCCGAAGCAGCCGATCGCCTCACCGGCGGCCATCTGCGGCAGCCACTGCTGCTTGTGCTCCTCCGAGCCCCAGCGCCAGATGGCGAACATCGCCAGCGAACCCTGCACCGACACCAGCGAGCGCAGCCCGGAGTCGCAGGCCTCCAGCTCCTCGCAGGCGATGCCGTAGTCCACTGCGGACAGCCCGGCGCAGCCGTAGCCCTCCAGGTGCATGCCCAGCACGCCGAGCTTGCCCAGTTCCCTGGCCAGCTCGCGGGCCTGCGGGAGCTCCCCGCGCTCGTACCACTCGGCGACGTGCGGCTGCACGTGGTCGCGGCACAGCGCGCGCACGCTGTCGCGCATCGCCAGCTGCTCCGGGCTGAATTCGGCGTCGATCCCGAGCGGGTCGCGGGGGTCGAACGCGGGGCGCTTTCCACCGGCACTCATCGCGAGTTCCTCCTAGATTCCTTGTTGAGCCGCAGCCGCGGCGCCTGCCGCGGCACCGGCGTGAGCTGCCGCGAGCCCTTGCCCCGCCGCGAGTCCCGGGAGTTCCCCGGTGAGGACGGCCCGGGGTTGCGCTCCCCAGGCCGTCACCGGGGCCCGATGGGAGGGAGCGGTTCCGCGGGATCCTCCAACCACGCCAGGACTTCCTTGCCGTGCTCGCCGAGCAGCGGCGGCGGCGTCACCTCCGCGCTGCCGTGCGCGGAGAAGTCGATGGGCATCCGCACCTGCGCGGCCGCCCCGCCGCCGGGGTCGACCAGCGGCCGCAGGCCCAGGGCCTCCGCGTAGTGCACCGCCCGCGGCAGGTCGTTGACCTGCCCGCACGCGATCCCCAAGCCCTGCAACCGCTCCTGCCAGTCGGCCGCGGTGCGGGCACCGAGCACGTTCTCCAGCAGCCGGGCGAGCTCGTCGCGGTGCGCGACGCGCTGCGCGTTCGTGGCGAAGCGCGGGTCGTCGGGCAACCCGACGAGCCCGAGCGCCCCGCACAGCTTGCGGAACTGGCCGTCGTTGCCGACCGCGACGGCCAGGAAGGCGTCCTCGCAGCGCAGCGTCTCGTACGGCGCGATGCTCGGGTGCTGGTTGCCCATCCGCTGCGGTGCGGTGCCGGTGGTCAGCATCCCGCTCATCTGGTTGACCAGCGACGCCAGCAGGCTGGACAGCAGGTTCACCTCGACGTGCTGGCCCTCGCCGGTCAGCTCCCGGTGGCGCAGCGCGGCCATGGTGCCCAACGCGGCGTCCTTGCCGGTGAGCACGTCCACCAGCGCCACACCGACCTTCGTCGGCGGCCCGTCGGCCTCGCCGGTGATGCTCATCAGCCCACCCAGGGCCTGCACCACGAAGTCGTAACCGGGCAGGTCGGCTCCCCCGGCGCTGCCGAAGCCGGAGATGGAGGTGTAGACCAGCCGCGGGTTGAGCTCGCGCGCCGCGGCGTGGTCGAGGCCGTGGCGGGCCAGCCCTCCCGGCTTGAAGTTCTGCACCAGCACGTCGGCGCGGCGGACCAGGTCGTGCGCGGTTGCCCGGTCCTGCGGGTCGTCGAGGTCCAGCGCGATGCTGCGCTTGCCGCGGTTGACCGATTCGAAGTAGGACGAGCTGTGCTCGGTCCACGGCGGGCCCCACGACCGGGTGTCGTCACCGGCGCCGGGCCGCTCCACCTTGATCACGGTGGCACCGAGGTCGGCGAGCAGCATGGTCGCGTACGGCCCGGCGAGCACCCGGCTGAAGTCCGCGACGACCACGCCGTCCAACGGCAGTGCCTGCATCCACCCCGCCCCTCTCCAACATGCCCGCAGTGGCTTGCGCCACGTCGATTTTGGATCCAATATACAGTTGTTCGGCGGCCGGTCAAGGCGGCGGAGAACGGCGAGCACGGGAGATCCGGGGATGCAGCGACCACCCACCACGCAGGAGTTCGTCCTCGGCGAGCTGCGCAGATCCATCGTGTCCGGCGACCTGGCCCCGGGCCAGCCGATCCGGCAGGACTCGATCGCCCAGCGCCTCGGCGTCAGCCGGGTGCCGCTGCGCGAGGCGCTGAAGACGCTGGAGGCGGAGGGCCAGGTCGTCTACCAGCCACACCGGGGCTACTCGGTGGCCGAACTGTCGCTGGCCGACCTGCTGGAGGTCTACCGGATGCGGGAGCTGCTGGAGGCCGAGGCCGCCGCGGTGGCCACCGAGCGGTTCACCGAGACCGACCTGGTCCGCATCAGCGACGCCCAGCAGGACGTGGAGGCCGCCGCCGAGGAGGGCGACCTGGTCGCCATGATCGCGGCCAACCGCCGCTTCCACTTCGCGCTGCTGGAACCGTCCGGGATGCCGCGCCTGCTGCGCGTGGTGCGGACCCTGTGGGACGCCACCGACGCCTACCGCGCGGTCTACTACAACTCCGACAGCAACCGGGCGCGCGTCCGCCACGAGCACGACGACATCGTGGCCGCGGCGCACGACCGGCGCGCCGACGACCTGGTCCGGCTGCTCGACGAGCACCGCCGCCACGCGGTCGACGCCCTGCGCGGCACCATCGCGTCCGAAGTGGACTGATCAGGCAGCGGAGCGCGCGAGCAGGACTTCCGCCGCGCGCCGGGCGTGCTGCACCGCACCGGGGATGTCGGTCGAGGCGACCACGGTCGCGCCTTCGCAGAGCAGCAGGGCGCTGCCGGCGAACTCCCCCGGATCGGCGGCGCCCGCGGCCGTGGCGAGCTGCTCGAAGTACTGCCGCATCCACCGCTTCTGCTCGAAGACCACCGAGCGCCCGGGGTGGTCGGGGTCCGGGATCTCCGCCAGCGCGTTGACGAAGCCGCAGCCCCGGAAGTCCGCGCGTTCCATCCACGCGCCGAGCGCGTCGAACACCGCGAGCAGCTCCTCGCGCGGGCTGCTCGCGTGCTCCGCGACCCAGGCCCGCAGCCACTCCCGCCAGCGCTGGTCGCGCTCGACCAGGTACGCGGTGACGAGCTGGTCCTTCGAGCCGAAGCAGGCGTAGAGCGTCTTCTTGGTCACCCCGGCCGCCGCCGCGATGGCCTCGACGCCGACCGCGTGGATGCCCTGGCCGTAGAACAGCTCGGCCGCGACGTCCAGCACCCGCCGTCCGGCTGGGGTCAGCTTCTCCAGCACCTCCGTCATGCCTCGACTATACCGACCGGTGGGTTGACACAGGCCGCTCTCCGGCGCCTACAGTGGTAGCCATACCGGTCGGTATACCTCGATGGGAGAGTGCCCCTGATGCGTGCAGTGCTGCTCAACGGCTTCGGCGGACCGGAGGAGCTGGAGTACCGCGAAGACGTGCCCACCCCGCAGGCCGGACCCGGTGAGGTCCGGATCCGGGTCGCCGCGGCCGCCATCAACAACACCGACATCTGGACCCGCGAAGGTGCCTACGGATCACCGGACGACCCGGCGAGCACCGCCGGGTGGCGCCGCGAGCCGCTGGCCTTCCCCCGCATCCAGGGCGCCGACGTGGTCGGCCGCATCGACCAGGTCGGGGCGGACGTCCCCCGGTCGCGGTTGGGCGAACGGGTGATCGTCGACCCGATGCTCTACACCGGCGGCGAGCGCGAGCTGGTCGACACCGAGTACCTGGGCAGCGAGCGCGACGGCGGGTTCGCCGAGTTCACCACGGTTCCGGCCGGGAACGCCCACGCGATCGAAAGCCCGCTCAGCGACGCCGAGCTCGCCACCTTCCCGACGGCCTACGCGACCGCGATGCGCATGCTCAACCGAGCTGACGTCCGCGGCGGGGAAACCGTGCTGGTCACCGGCGCGTCCGGTGGCGTCGGCTCGGCGCTGGTCCAGCTCGCGACGCTGTGCGGAGCGCGGGTGGTCGCGGTGACCAGCGCGGCGAAGCGCGAGCGGGCATTGGAGCTCGGCGCGCACGCGGCAGTGGACCGGAACTCGCCGGACCTGGCCGCCGAGGTCGGAACCGTCGACGTGGTGGCCGATGTGGTCGCGGGCCCGGCCTTCTCCCAGCTGCTGCGGGCACTCGCCCCGCTCGGGCGCTACGTCGTCGCGGGCGGCATCGCCGGGCCGCTGGTGGAGACCGACCTGCGCACCCTCTACTTGCGGCAGTTGCAGCTGATCGGCTCGTCGTTCGGCACCCACGAGGACTTCGCCCAGCTGATCGGCCACATCGAGCGCGGCGAGCTGACCCCGCTGCTGGCGGGCACCCACCCGCTGCACGAGCTGCGCGAGGCCCAGCGGGTCTTCACCACCAAGGACTTCTTCGGCAAGCTCGTCATCACCGTGGAGCAGGCATGAACGACATCCTCGTCGACGGCGTCCGGCTGGCGCACCACCACACCCCCGGGAGCACCGGGGGGACGGTGGTGCTCCTGCATGGAACGCCGTCGCACTCGCACATCTGGCGGAACGTGGCACCGGCGCTCGAAGCGGACGGCCACGGCGTCCTGGTCCACGACCTGCTGGGCTACGGCGCCTCGGAACGCCCGGTCGACCGTGACACCTCGGTCACCGCGCAGGCCGAGCTGCTGGCGGACCTGCTGGCACAGCTGGGCATCCGGCGTTGCACGCTGGTCGGGCACGACATCGGCGGCGCGGTGGCGCAGCTGTTCACCACCGCGCACCCGGACCGCGTCGACCGGCTGGTGCTGATCAACTCGGTCAGCTACGACTCCTGGCCGTCGAGCACCTGGCGGCGGATCATCCGCGACCACCTCGACGACCACGCGGCGATGTCCCAGCAGGAGTTCGAAGCGCTGCTCACCCGCCAACTGGAGATGGTGGTCGCCGACCCGGCCCGCATGACCGGCGGGGTCCTCGAGGCGTACCTGCGTCCACACCGGACACCGGTGGGCCGGGCGTCCTTCTTCGAGCACCAGGTCCGCTACTACGACTCGACGCCCACCCAGCGGGTGGCGCCGCTGCTGCGGACCCTGCCCACCCCGACCTGGATCATCTGGGGTGCCGAAGACCGCTGGCAACCGGTCGACCACGCCCACCGCCTGGCCGCGGACATCCCGGGCGCGAGCCTCACCACGATCCCCGGGGCAGGCCACTTCCCCATGGAGGACGACCCGCAGCGCATCGTCGAGGAGCTGCGGGCCGCCCTCGCGCGAGGTCAGGCGCTGTAGTCGTAGAAGCCCTTGCCGGACTTCTTGCCCTTCAGCCCCGCGTCGACCATGCGGCGCAGGAGCGGCGGCGCGGCGTAGTTCGGGTCGCCGTACTCCTCGTGCATCGAGTCCGCGATGGCCTTGAGGGTGTCCAGGCCGACCAGGTCGGACAGCCGCAGCGGGCCCATCGGGTGGGCGCAGCCCAGCACCATGCCCTTGTCCACGTCCTCGGCGCTGGCGAAGCCGCCCTCGACCATCCGGATCGCCGACAGCAGGTACGGCACCAGCAGGGCGTTGACGATGAACCCGGAGCGGTCCACCGCCCGGATGGTCTCCTTGCCGAGCTGCTCGGTGGCGAACACCGCGGCGCGCTCGACCGTCTCCTCGGAGGTCAGCAACGACGGCACCAGCTCGACCAGCTTGAGCACCGGGACCGGGTTGAAGAAGTGCACGCCGAGCACCTGCTGCGGGCGGTTGGTGGCACCGGCGAGCTTGGCGATCGGGATGGAGGAGGTGTTCGAGGCCAGGATCGCGTCCGGGTCGGACACCACCTTGTCCAGCTCGGCGAACAGCTTGGTCTTGAGCTCCTCGTCCTCGGCGATGGCCTCGATGACCATGTTGCGGTCCTCGAGGTCGGCCGTGGTGGTGGTGAAGTGCAGGCGGGACTGCGCGGCGTCGCGCTCGGCCTCGGTGAGCTTGCCCTTCTGCACCGCGTGGTTCAGCGACTTCCACAGCCGGGTGCGACCGGCGCGGGCGGCTTCGTCGCTGACCTCGCACACGATCACGTCCAGACCGGCCCGGGCACCGACCTCCGCGATGCCGCCGCCCATCTGCCCGCCGCCGACGACTCCCAGGCGTTCGATCTTCGTCACCACACGATCCTTCCCGCTTCCGGCTGCGCTGCCTTCGTCGGCAGATCATGCCAGCCGAAGCGGTTACCGACCGGTAAACAGTGCGCTAGACCACGCCGATCACGCCGCCGGGCGGCGCGGAGCCGGCCCCTGGCCCCCACGGCTCCCGGCTCCGCGCGGTCGAACCCCCCGACCCGACCCTGACCCCCGAAACATCTTCAGGTTACCGCACGGTGAGTGCATGAATGCATGCGCTGCGGTCATCAGTCCGACTGGCAGGCGGGGCACCACAGGGTCCCGCGCCCACCGACCCGCGTGCGGCGCAGCGCCGTCGAACACCGCGGACACCGCTGGTCGGGCTCGTCGCGGTGCCCGGTCAGCCACGACGCGTCATCCGGCACCCGCCCGGCCCGCACGGCGTCGCGCAGCATCACGCGCATCTCCTGGTGCAGCAGTTCGAGGTCGTCGGCGCTGAGCTTGGTGGTCGCCCGGTTCGGGTGCACCCGCGCCCGCCACAGCAGCTCGTCGGTGCAGATGTTGCCCAGCCCGGCGAGCACGGACTGGTCCATCAGCGCGGCCTTGGTCCCGCGCCGGGTCCTGGTGAGGCGCTCGCCGAACTCCTCGACCCCGACCCGCTGCGCGTCCGGCCCGAGCTCGGCCAGCAGTTCGTCCACTTCGCCCGGCTGCCGGGCCAGGTGCAGCCCGGTCAACTTCCGCATGTCGTGGTAACGCAGCTCGCCGGGGGCGAAGTCGAACACGACCCGGTCGTGCGGGTGGACGTCCCCACCGTGCCGGCACCACTCGAAGCTGCCGGTCATCCCGAAGTGCGCCAGCACGGCCGGCGTCCCCGGCCCACCGTTCGGCGCTCCCGAGGTCGGGATCACCAACCACTTCCCCCACCGCCAAGGCGCCTGGAAGTACCGCCGACGCAGCGCCTCCTGGAACTCCCCGCTCCCCACCCCGCGAAGCACCTGCGCATCGCACACCCGCACACTGCGCACCTGCCGCCCCCCGGCCCGCTGAGCAACGCGCCGAAAACCCTCGACATCCGGAAGTTCAGGCATACCCCCGACTACCCACCCACGCCCGCACATCCACCGGGCCTCCGCCCCGGACCAATACCCTGGTCGCGATCACAGCGGACGTCAGGAGGAGCAGGGATGCGGGAAGGTGATGTGGTGGGGGACTTCGCGCTGCCGGACCAGGGCGGTGTGGAGCGGACGTTGTCCGAGCTGGTCACCGGTGGGCCGGTGGTGTTGTTCTTCTACCCCGCGGCGATGACCACCGGGTGCACCGCCGAGGCCTGCCACTTCCGGGACCTGGGCGCCGAGTTCGCCGCGGTCGGTGCGCAGCCGGTGGGGATCAGCGCCGACCAGGTCGGCAAGCAGCAGGCGTTCGCCGACGCGCACGGCTTCGGGTTCCCGCTGCTCTCCGACGCCGACGGGGCCGTCGCGCGCCAGTTCGGGGTCAAGCGGCGGTGCGGGCCGATCCCGGTCAAGCGGCACACCTTCGTCATCGACGAGCAGCGGCGGGTGCTGGGCGTGGTCCGCAGCGAGTTCCGCATGGGCGTGCACGCCGACAAGGCCCTGGAGGTCCTCAAGCAGCGCTCATAGCGACGACCCCCCGCGCGCCAGCGGCGCCCGCCAGCCGTAGCGCAGCGCGAGCAGCCGCACCACGACCGCCAGCAGGGCGGCGAACGCGCTGGTGACCGGCGTCAGCCAGCCCGTCACCGCCAGCAGCGACACCAGGCCGCTGCCCAGCAGCGCCGGGACCGCGTAGATCTCGCTCTCCGGGTGCAGCAGCGCCGGGACCTCCCCGGCCAGCACGTCGCGGATCGCGCCGCCGCCGATGGCGGTCGCGGCGCCGAGCGCGACCGCGGCCAGCGGGTGCATGCCGAAGTTCAGCGCCTTGATGCTGCCCGCCACGCAGAACACGCCCAACCCGATCGCGTCGAAGAACAGCACGAACCGGCGAATCCGGGTCAGGCGCGGGTGCCAGAAGAACACCGCCACCGCGGCCACCAGCGGCGTGGTGAAGTACGAGAGGCTGGTGAAGGCCACCGGCGGCACCGCGCCGATCATCAGGTCGCGGAACATCCCGCCGCCCAGCGCGGTCACCTCCGCCAGCACCACGATGCCGACGGCGTCGAAGCGCTTGCGCACGGCGAGCAGCGCGCCGGAGAGCGCGAACGCGAAGATCCCGATCAGGTCCAGGACCTCCTGCACCTGCGGGTTGAGGATCGCGGTGACCACCGGACGGTTCTACACCGGGCCACCCGCGACCGCGAACCTCAGCCCTCCTCGACGGCCTTGGCCGCGATCGCGCGCAGGCCGGCGACGAGGTCTTCGGCCTTGGGCGCGCCGTCCGGGTCGATCAGCCACTGCATCACCACGCCCGCCTGGATCGCGTAGTACAGCGCACCGACGGAGCGGGCCTCCTCGTCGCTGACGGTGTCCTCGTCCACCCCGTCGAACATCGCGACGTTCCCGGTCCGCGCGCCCCGCACCGCGCGGCGCAGCTGCTCCCGGAGTTCAGGCACGTGGTCCACCTGGGACATCAGCTCGAACGACGCCGCCCACAACCCCCGGTCCGCGCGGACGTTCTCGATGGTGCGGGCCCAGACCGCACCGAAGCGCTCCAGGAAGGTCTCGTCCGGCGGCGCGTCGCGCAACCGCGCGTGCTCCGCGTCGCTCCACTGCTCCAACGCCGCGTGCACCGCCTCGTTGAGCAGGTTCCGGATGCCCCCGTAGTGGTAGCCGATCGCGGCGAGGCTGGTCCCGGCACGCTCGGTGATGTCCCGCGCGGTGGTGCGCGCGTAGCCCTTGGTGCGCAGGCACTCCATCGCCGCGGTGAGCAGGTCCTCGCGATTGCCCATGCGGCCAGCTTAGGGCACCACCCGAACAAGCGTCTTGCACGTTTGTCTTAGACATCTGTACGGTCAGCGCATCCCCCTTCGCGGCTGGAAGGCGACAGATGACCAAGCGTGTGTTGATCGTCGGAGCGAGCATCGCCGGGCCCGCGCTCGCGCACTGGCTGCACCGGTACGGGTTCTCGGTGACGGTCGTGGAGCGAGCGCCGCGGCTGCGGCCGGGCGGGCAAGCCGTGGACATCCGCGGCGCGGGCAAGGAGGTCGTGCGGCGGATGGGGCTCGACGCCCAGGTCCGCGCCGCCTGCACGGACACCCGAGGGATGTCCTACGTGGACGAGTGGAACCGGGAGCGCGCGCGGATGCCCTCGGACGCCTTCGGCGGCGAGGGCATCGTCGCCGAGTTCGAGATCCTGCGCGGCGACCTCGCCGAGGTGCTGCACGAGGCGACCCGGCAGGACGTCGAGTACCGGTTCGGCACCACCGTCACCAGCGTCGAGCAGACCCGGGACGGGGTCGTGGCGTCCTTCGGCAGCGGACCGCCGGAGGCCTTCGACGTGCTGGTCGGCGCGGACGGGCTGCACTCCGAGGTCCGCTCGCTGGTGTTCGGGCCGGAATCGCGGTACCTGCACGACCTCGGCCACCGGATGGCGTTCTTCACCGTGCCGAACCGGCTCGACCTCGACCGCTGGATGCTCATCTACAACGAACCGCACCGCACGGCGATGGTGCGCAGCATCCGGGACAACGCGCAGGCGATGGCCATCCTGCTCGCGCCAGGAACCGGCGCCGAGCGCGACCCCGCCGCGCAGAAGGCGTTGCTGCGCAGCAACATGCGGCACATGCGCTGGGAGGTGCCGTGGTTGCTGGAGCAGCTGGACACCGCGCCGGACTTCTACTGCGACTCGTGCAGCCAGGTGCGGATGCCGACCTGGGCCGCGGGACGGGTGGCGCTGCTCGGCGACGCCGCGTTCTGCTCCTCACCGCTGTCCGGCCAGGGTACGTCGACGGCGCTCGTCGGCGCCTACGTCCTGGCCGGTGAGCTGGCCGCGACCGAGGACCACTCGGCCGCCTTCACCGCCTACGAGCGGCAGGTGCGCCCCCTCGTCGCCGCGAACCAGAAGACGGGCGAGTCCAACGCCAAGCACGTCGCCGCGGGCAGCCGCTTCGCCATCTGGGCGCAGCACCAGGTGGTCCGGATCCTGCCGCACCTGCCCGGCAATGAGCTGCTGCAGCGCAAGTTCTTCGGCGCGAGCCACGACGTCGAGCTGCCGGACTACGACCACCTGCTCCCCGCCGCCTGAGCTGTCCGATCAGGCGGGCGGGTTGTCGCAGCTGGGGTTGAGCAGCTTCTGGACCTCCGGGCTGTCCACGTTCTCCTTGGTGATCAGGGTCGAACCGGTGTCGGTCTCCGGCGACGGGTTCTGCTCGCCGCGGATCTTGGTGACCGCCGCGTTCACCGCGGCGTAGCCCATCTTGAACGGGTTCTGCGCGATCAGGCCGGTGATCACCCCGTCGCGCAGGGCTTGGATCTCGCCCTCCGAGGTGTCCCAGCCGATGATCTTCACCTGGCCGACCTTGCCCGCCTGCCGGACCGCCTCGGCCGCCCCGAGCACGCTGGGCTCGTTGGCCGCGTAGATGCCGTTGAGATCCGGGTTCGCGGTCAGGATGTCCTGGGTGACCTGCAGCGCCCGGTTGAAGTCGCTGTCGCTGGACTGCTGCGCGACCAGCTCCAGCCCCGGGTGCTTCGACATGCCCCGCTCGAAGCCCTCGGCGCGCGTCTCGTTGGTGCTGGTGCCCGGCTGGAACTCGATGAACGCCACCTTGCCGCGCCCGCCGAGCTGCTCGGCCAGCAGGTCGGTGGCCTGCTCGGCGGCGGCCACGTTGTTGGTGGCGTACACCGGCACGTCCGGCGGCTGCGGGGTGGTCCCGGAATCCATGTTGACCACCGTGGTGCCCTGCCCCTGGGCGGACTTGGTGACGTCGGCCAGCGCCTTGGCGTCGGTCGCCGCGTACACCAGGCCCTTGACGTCGCCCTGCGCCAGCAGGTCCTGCAGCAGGCTCTGCTGGCCGCTGACGTCGCTCTCCGCGCTCACGCCGTCCCAGTGCACGGTGACGTCGCGCTGCTTGGAGCCCGCGCACTCCGCGCCGACCCGCACCTTCTCCCAGAAGTCGAAGCCGATCGCCTTGGGCACCACGGCGAGCTTGATCGGCCCGCCCTGGTCGCCCCCGCCGCCGGTCTGCTCGCGCACCCCGACGCTGCAACCCGCCGCCGCCACCGACACCAGCACGCACGCCGCGGTCAGAACCTTCTTCATCCCCGAGCTCCCTTGCTCATCACCGGACTCCGGAGCCCGACACCGCTCATCCGGTGTCGCCGCCGAGTTTGCGCCGCTGGTAGCGGTCCCACCAGACCGCCAGCCAGATGATCACGCCGATCAGCACGTTCTGGTAGAAGGTGCCGATGTTGAGCTGGACCGCGCCGTTGCGGATGACCGCGACCAGGAAGGCGCCGATCAGCGAGCCCAGCACGGTGCCCCGCCCGCCGAACAGGCTCGCGCCGCCGATGACGACCGCGGCGATCACGTCCAGCTCCAGGCCCTCGCCGAAGTTCGGCTGGCCGGAGTTGATCCGGGACGCCGCGATCATGCCACCCAGCCCGGCCAGCGCCCCGGAGAGCACGTAGACCAGGGTCGTGTAGCGCTTCACCGGCACGCCGGACAGCCGCGCCGCCTCCATGTTCGAGCCCATCACGTACGCGTAGCGGCCCAGCCTGGTCCTGGTCAGCACCAGGTGCCCGAGCACGGCGACCACCGCGATCAGCAGCACCGGGATCGGGATGGCGTTGATGACGCCCTGGCCGAGCAGCCGGAACGACTCCGGCGCGCCGAACACCGCGACCGCGCCGGTGGCGATCAGCACCAGCCCGCGGCCGACGCTGAGCATGCCCAGCGTGGCGATGAACGGCGGCAGCCCCACCACCGACACCAGCAGCCCGTTGACCAGCCCGGCCACCGCGCCGATGGCGATGCCGCCGAGGATGCCGATCAGCGGGTTGAACCCGTACTCGGCCATCAGCAGCACGCCGACCACCCCGGACAGCGCGGCCACCGAACCCACCGACAGGTCGATGCCGCCGGTGATGATCACCAGCGTCACGCCGACCGCCATCACCGCGTTCACCGAGGTCTGCGAGCCCAGGTTGAACAGGTTGTCCGCGGTCAGGAACGACGGCGCGACGACCGACAGCACCACGAACACCACGATCAGCGCGCCCGCCGCCGCGACCTGCGAGATCGCCCCGGACATGCGGTCGCCCAGCGCCCCCAGCAGACCTCGGTCCGTTGTGGACGGTTCAGCCATGGTTGCTCCCGTTCTCGACGTTGCGGGCGCCGGTCGCCAGCGCGACGACGCGCTCTTCGGAGAACTCCGCGCGACCGACCTCACCGGTGATCCGCCCACCGCGCATCACCAGGATCCGGTCGCACATGTTCAGCAGCTCCGGGAGGTAGCTGGAGATGAGCACCACCGCCGCCCCGCGCGCCGCCAGCGAATCCACCTGCTGGAACATCTCCGACTTGGCCCCCACGTCCATGCCGCGGCCGGGCTCGTCGAAGAACAGCACCTCCGCGCCGGTCTCCAGCCAGCGCGCCAAGATCACCTTCTGCTGGTTGCCGCCGGAGAGCTGGCGCACCGGCCGACCCACCCACGGCACCCGGATGCGCAGGCCGTCGCGCTCCCGCTCGGCGATGCGCCGCTCGGCGCCCAGGTCGATCAGCCCGGCGCGCATCGGCAGCTTGGCCATCGTGATGTTCTTGTCCACGCCCAGCTGCAGGGCCAGCCCGTCGGTCTTGCGGCTCTCGGTCAGGTAACCGATCCCGGCCGCGATCGCGTCGGCCGGGCCGCGGATGCGCAGGGGCTTGCCGTCCAGCTCGACGGTACCCGCGTCGGGCAGCTCCGCGCCGAACACCGCGCGGGCCAGCTCGGTGCGCCCCGCCCCGACCAGGCCCGCAAGCCCGACGACCTCCCCGGCGCGGACCTCGAAGGACACATCGCGCACGGCGTCGCCGCGGCTGAGCCCGGAGACCCGCAGCCGCACCGGGCCGGGATCCTGGTGGGTGCGCGGGTAGAGGTTCGCCACGTCGCGGCCGACCATCAGCTGCACCAGCTGCGCCTCGTCCAGCTCGGCCACCGGCCGGGTGGCCACCACCGCCCCGTCGCGCATCACGGTGACCCGGTCGCCGATCTCGAAGATCTCGTCCAGCCGGTGCGAGATGTAGAGCACCGCGATGCCCTTGGCGGTCAGCTCCCGCACGATGCCGAACAGCTCCTGGGCCTCGCCCTCGGTCAGGGTCGCGGTCGGCTCGTCCAGGATGAGCACCTTCGCCTGCACGGCAAGGGCTTTCGCCAGTTCGACGCGCTGCTGCTCCGCTGTGGACAGCTGCGCGACGCGGCGGCCCGGGTCGATGTCCAGCCCGACCTCGGCGAGCAGGTCGCGGGCGGCGCGCCGCTCGGCCGACCGGGAGATCCAGCCGCCGCGGCCCGGTTCGTGGCCGATGAACAGGTTCTCCGCCACCGACAGGTCCGGGGCCAGCGCGAACTCCTGGTGCACCATCGACACGCCCAGGCGCCGCGCCGCACCGGGCCCGTGGTGCTCCACGCGCACCCCGGCCAGCTCGACGTACCCGGTGCTCGGCGGCTCGACCTGCGCGATCAGCTTCATCAGCGTCGACTTGCCCGCGCCGTTCTCACCGGCGAACACGTGCACCTCACCGGGCGGGATGCTCAGCGTGACGTCGGAGACGGCCACCACCCCGGGGAAGGACTTGCCGACGCCGTGCAGCGCCACGGCCGGGCGGAGCTGGTCGGTGGACGTCACGCGTGCCTCCCTCGATCCGCGTTGATCGTTCCTCGGGCTCGCAGTGCGCCGGATCATACCCACAACACCCACCCCGTGAAAGGGTTGGAACGAAGCCAAGTATTCGATTACCAGGCCGCGCCGCCCGCAGCAATGCGGCGCGGTGCGACAGCCCCCGCCGGGCACGGGTTCGCCGGACCCGCGCACGCGGGCGCGCACAGATCCGTAAGCTCGAAGCGGACGAAAACGCGATCTCTGGACAGGAGGCCGATAGCCCGTGCAGCCGTTGCTGGCCAGCGACCCGCACCGGGTGGGCGACTACCGGCTGCTCGCCCGACTGGGGCGTGGGGCGATGGGCGGGGTCTACCTCGGCCGCTCGCGCGGCGGCCGGGTGGTGGCGGTCAAGGTCATCCGGCCGGACCTGGCCGAGGACGCGGAGTTCCGGGAGCGGTTCCGCCGCGAGGTGGTGGCCGCGAGCTCGGTCGGCGGGTTCTGGACCGCCGCGGTGGTCGACGCCGACCCGGACGCCGAGCAGCCCTGGCTGGCCACCGAGTACGTGCCCGGGCCGACCCTGCACCAGGCGGTGGCCGACCACGGCCCGCTGCCGGAGGCCACGGTGCGCGGGCTGGGGGCCGGGTTGGCCGAGGCGCTGATCGCCATCCACCGCGCCGAGCTGGTGCACCGCGACCTGAAGCCGGCCAACGTGCTGCTCGGCCCGGACGGCCCGCGGGTCATCGACTTCGGCATCTCGCGGGCGATGACCGGCAAGGCGCTGACCGCGACCGGGATGTTCATGGGCACCCCCGGGTTCTTCTCCCCCGAGCAGACCCTGGGCGAGGAGGTCGGCCCGCCCAGCGACGTCTTCTCGCTCGGCGCGGTGCTGGTGTTCGCCGCGACCGGCAGCGGGCCGTTCGGCGAGGAGAGCACCGCCGCGCTGCTGTACCGGGTGGCGCACTCCGAACCCGACCTGTCCGGGGTTCCGGACGGGCTGCGCCCGCTGCTGGCCGCGTGCCTGGCCAAGAACCCGGCGGCCCGGCCCACGCCCGGGCAGATGCTGGACGAGATAGGCGAGTCCAGCCCGCACGGCGACCAGTGGCTCCCCCCGGCGATCAGCGACGTGATCGCCCAGCACGCCACGCAGCTGCAGCAGACGGCCAGCGCGCAGCTGCCGGACACGCCCCCACCGCAACCGGTCGCCGAGCCCAAGCCCGCGACCCGCAGCTACACCCAGGCCACGCCCGCGCCCGTGGCGCCGCAGCCCACACCGGCACCAGCACCAGCAGCATCCGCGCACGCACCGGCTCCCGCACCGACGCCGGTGGCGCCGCCCCCGGCGGCCCCGAGCTCGGTGGCCCCGCAGCCCGCGGCTCCGGTGGCCGCGACGCGGAACGAGGTCGAGCCGGTGCGGGGCAAGATCGTCCCCGCCCAGCCCCGGCAGACCGCCCAGCAGCGGGTGCGCCGCGACAACCCCGGCCCGGTGTTCGCCACCGCCGGGCGCTTCCGCGCGCTGCTGTCGGCGCTCGTCTGCGTGGCGATCATGTACGGCGCGTACCGGTTGGCGGACTCCGGCTTCGGCGTGGACGACCGGTTCCCGGTCTTCCAGCTCGGCATGCTGCTGCTCGGCATCAGCGCCGCCTGGTCGGCGTTGCGGGCGGTGCTGCCCAGCCTGAACCTGAAGGTCAACAGCGATGGGCTGCTGATCTCGCGGATGGGCCTGACCAGGGAGATCCCGTGGAGCCAGGTCCAGCGCATCGGCGTGGTGGGCAGCGGCAAGCGGGCTTCGGTGGCGGTGTGGTTCACCGACGGCGCCACCCAACGCTCCGCGCTGTGGCACCGCCTGCGCCCGCACCACGGTGGCGTGCACGTCTTCCCCATCGGCGCCACCGGTGGCTGGCTGGCCCGCCGCCAGGACGTCCGCCGGGTCCGGACCGCCCTCCAGCAGTACGCACCGAGCCGGTACGACTCCCGCGTGCTCTGACCCTCAGGCCGTGGTGGCGCGGCGGACGGTGATGTCGCCGAAGGAGGTGCGGGCACGCACCTCCACCTTCTCGTCGGGTCCCGCTGGGCCGTCCGCCGCGGTCAGCTCGTTGTGCACGTGCCCGAAGGAGGACCGCACGTCCAGCCAGGCCGCGGTGCCCTCGCGGATGCCGACCTCCAGGCCGCCCATCGACGTCGCCAGCGACACCTCGCCGCGGATGACCTCGCCGATCCGGATGGTCCCGTTGGCTGTCCGGGCGTCCACCGACGCCTGCGCACTGCCCACCGAGATGTCCCCGTTGGCGGCGCTGATCCGCAGGTCGCCGCCGACGAGTCCGATCCAGCTCGCGCCGTTGGAGTTCTTGATCACGGCCGAGCCCGCGACCTCGGCGAGGCGCAGGCTCCCGCTGTGGGTGCCGACCTCGGCTCGCCCGGCCACCCGCTCGACGCTGACATCACCCGCGGCGGTGCTCAGGTTCAGCTCCCCCGTCCGGTCGAGGTGCAGGTGACCGGCCGCGGTCTTGAGTCGGCACTCCCCCAGCTCGCCCTCGCAGCGCAGGCTCGCCGCGGCGGCGTCGAAGCGGAGCCGCGAGCCGGCTGGCAGCTCGACCAGCACGTCCACGGAACCGACCTTGGTGAACGGCAACCTCCCCTTCGGTCCGCTGACCAGCAGGTGCCCGTTCGAGCAGGTAACCCGCACCTGCTCCGCCGCCTGCACGTCAGCGCTCTGCGAGCTGTCGGTGGGGCGCACCTCGACGACGGTGTCCGCGCGGTCCGCGGCGACGATGCGGACGTCGCCGAGCGCGAGCTCGAGGGTCGCGGAGATCGGTCCGGGTGTGTCGAAATTCGGCATGGCGGTGCCCTCCTGGTGAGGTAGGTGAGCATCCCCGCTGGTCGGGGATGTGCGGTGAGGTGGTGAGGTCCCGGCTGGGCTAGCGGACCCAGCCGGTGTAGCGCTGGCCGCTCCGCGCGGATCGGGCGGTGGTGCGGCGGCCGGGTTACAGGATCTCGGAAGAGAGTAGTGGATGGAAATAG
>NZ_JBEPDU010000053.1:0-50174 GCF_040300525.1 Saccharopolyspora sp. NPDC000359
ATCAACCAACCCACGCCCGCAGCGAGGATCGACCCGAACGGGTCCAACGCCATCGACAACGCATCCAGGCCGGTACCAACCGCACCCATCACACCCGACGCCCAGTCACCGGACTCGACAGCCTTCTTCGTCTCATCCACCGACTCCAGGATCGGCACACCACTGAAGCCCTGCGTCGAATCCTTCCGCTCCGCCACCAACGGGTTCGTCAAGGCCGCTCTCCCATCGTCGGCGTTCGAAGTGGACGGTGCTCGGGTCGTGCACCACAGGTCACCGAGCACGGTCCCCAGCGGTGCGCCCCGGGGCGACCACCTCGGGCGTGAATGCGGCGATCTCGTTGATCAGGGGTGCGTCCTGCCGCCCAGCTCGAGATCGGTGCTCGGATCGAGCATTGCTGTTCGGATCGGCGCGTGGGCCCTGGCTGCTACCCGCGGAAGCTGTCGCGCAGCGCGCTGGCGAGGAGGCGCATCGGCGCCGGCCCCTCCGGGTTGAGCAGGATGTCGGTACCGGGCGGCAGCAGTTCGAGCAGGCCCTCGGCCGTGACGGGACCCCAGAGCTCCACCGATGCCATGTCCCTGCGGTGCAGCGGTGCGGTCACCACGGCGACGCAGGGCACGTCGTCGGGAGCGGGGCCGACCAGCGGGTACCCGTCCTCGGACAGGGCGATCTCCAGCACCGCGTCGCGCACCGCCGGGATCAGCTCGTCGACCTTCGCGCGCCCCTCGGCGACCAGCCGGAGCACCGCGTCCACCGGGTCCGTCGGACCGGCCGGATCGGCCGGTGCGAAGTCGGGGTTCGGTTCGAACCGGCCGCGGCTTCCATCGGATGCCAGCGGCCAACCCCCGGCGATCGCGTGCGGTGGCGGCTGGTCGCCCTCGAACCGCGGCTGCCACGCCGGGTCGAGCAGCACCGCCCAGTCGTCCCGATCGCTGCCCGGGGTCGGGCGTGCTGTGTCATCCATGGACGTGATTCCTCTTCACCTGCTCGTCCCGCTGAACAATGCTAGAACTTCCTGAACTCGCCAGCGACGGGATTCCCGCTGCCGTCCACCCCGGGGGCCACCCCGTAACTGCTCGCGTCCCCGTCGGGCTTGCGGTACCCCGTCCCGGTGGGCGCGAACACGTCGCCCTTGTGGCCCGCGTTGTGGATGGCCTCCGCGGACGTCTGCGCCGCGGTCCCGGCCGGGCTCCCGGAATGGCAGGACATCTGCACGATCGGCCGGTTCGGGTCCGCCTTCGACGCCGCCTGGAAGTGGGAGTTGCTGGCCACCAGCTGCCCGTACTGGTCGCCGGTGAGCCCCATCTTCTCCCACTTGGGCGGCTGCCCGGGCGCAGCGGTGTTGACGTTGACGATGTAGCCCTTCCCCTCCGGCACGCCGTGCGCGTGGACGTAGAAGGGCTGCTTGCCCTTCCACGGCGCATCCGCCTTCGCCTCCGGGAGGTTCGGGTCGTTGCTCTTGCGGTTCTGGGTGTACCAGTTGTCGGCGTTGCGGTTGGGCTTGCCCGCCCAGCTGCCGACCTTCGTCGCGTCGTCCGACTTGCTCGGGAACGTGATGCCGACCGTGTTCCCCTTGTGGTCCTTCAGCGGAACCGCCTGCACCTGGTCCGGGGTGAAGTTGATCCGGTTCTTCCCGCCCTTGCCGTCGGAGATGTTCCCGGTCAACGTCGTGGGTTGCGGGGTGTTCCCGGCCGACTGGGTGGGGGCGGGGCCAGCCGGTGGCGTGGCGGAGTTCCCGCCGGTGGAGCTCGCGGTCGTCGGGCTCGGCGACGACGGCGAGTTCGTCTGCGGGATGGTGCTGCTGGGCGAGGAGTCGGCTTCCTCCCGCATGCCCCGGCTGTTGTCCGGGCCACCGCGCGGGGAGCCCCCGCTCGGAGCGTTGCCGCCCCGGCTGGGCGGTGGGGTCGGGGTCGGCTTCGGCCCGGTGCCGTTGTCCTTCTTGATCTTGTCGAGGGCCTTCTTGGCGTCGCCGAAGCCGTCCTTGAGCTTCTTCACCAGGTCACCCAGCGACTTCATCGCCTTGACCAACTTGGTCGTGACGTCGGCGATCTTGGACACCGTCTTCGTCACCGCCGTCACGACCTGCGGGACGACCCACGCCATCGCGATGCCCAACGTGGCCAGCACCTGCAGTGCCCACGAGATCAACCGACCCACCAGCTCGGCGATGATGTCGCGCACCATCGTCCGCACCGCCGCGACGACCTCGCCCGCGGTGCCGACGCCGCTCGAAGCGCCCTCAGCAGCCTTCTGCGCCGCCTCGATCAGCTTCCCGGTGTCCTCACTACGCTGCCGATACGCATCCGCAGCCTCCCCGGACCAGTCCGCGACATCGGCCTTGACCAGGTTCGCCATCTCGGTGTTGATCTCACCGAGCTCCTTGGCAACGTTGCCCCAGGTTTCCGAATGCGCCTTGATCTGATCCGCATCACCGGTCAACGCGTCCAGCGCGTCCGAAAGCGGACCCACGTGCTCCATCAACCAACCCACGCCCGCAGCGAGGATCGACCCGAACGGGTCCAACGCCATGGACAGGGCATCCAGGCCGGTACCAACCGCACCCATCACACCCGACGCCCAGTCACCGGACTCGACAGCCTTCTTCGTCTCGTCCACCGACTCCAGGATCGGCACACCACTGAAGGCCTGCGTCGAATCCTTCCGCTCCGCGACCAGTGGGTTCGTCACTTCAAGACTCCAGGGGGCAAGGGCTGCGCTGATCGGCGATCAGTCGCGCAGCGGGTCGAAATCGGGACCGAACTCGTCATCGTCGTCCTCGAAGGCCGGGCGCCTCTTCGGTGCCCCAGGCGGGTTCGGGCCGGAGGCGGGCGGGGCGGGCGGGGGCGGGGCCGGGGTCGGCTCCTCGTCCTCGGCCGGTCCGTCCCACTTGGAGGAGGCCTCGGGCTCGGCGGTCTCCTCCTCGGGTTCCTCGGGGAAGCGCTCGCGGAGGTTGTCCAGCATCATCGTGCGGGTTTCCAGGTCCTCGTCGCCGAGGTGGGCCGCCATCGTCTCGCCGACCCGGTTCGCGATGTCGGACTGCGCGCGGTGCATCGTGGACAGGATCTGCGCGGCCAGCTCGTTCGGCGGCAGCGAGCGGACCTTGTCGGTGAACTGCAGGTCCGTCACGCTGCCGTCGGCGCGCACCGTCACCTTGATGTGGCCGCCGTCGCTGGTCGCGGTCAGCCGCAGCTGCTCGGTCTCGGCCTGGATCGCCTGGTAGCGCTGGGCCTTCTCCTCGAAGCCCTTCGCCCACTCCTGGATCCGCCGCTCCGCTTCCTCCGGGTCGGCCCCGATCGCAGCGAACCCGCCTCGGCTCTCACCCGGCATTGCACAACCTCCATAGAACTCTTCTTCTGCGATCCGCCCCGAACTCCGGACGGCAGCGCACCACCGGCGCTCCTACGCCTCGGTGTTGCGGCGGTACTGCGTGGGGTCGATCGGCTGGCCGTCGTACTCGTCGAGCGTCGGCACGTCCCCCGTGAGCACCTCGCCGGTGGTCGTGCGGATGGGCCCGCTGTCCGCCGCGGCACTCCGGTACGCGTGGGCGGGCTCCGCCTCCTGCGCGGGCGCCGCAGCCCGGTACACCTGGGCGGGCTCCGCCTCCTGCGCGGGCGCCGCGTTCCGGTAGAACTGGGCAGGCTCCGCGTCCCGCGCCGGTGCCGCACTCCGGTACACCTGGGCGGGCTCCGCCTCCTGCGCCGGTGCCGCGTTCCGGTACGTCGCCTGCAGCGGCTCCGACCCCTGCTCGGGTGCCGAGGCGGGGACCGTCGCCCCGCCCTCCGGGCCACCCACGGGCAGCACCCCGCGCAGCGCGACGGACGAGTCGTCGACCCGGACGGCGTCGTCGAACTGGGAGAAGTTGTCCGCGCCCGCCTGGTCGACCTCCTGGTACTCCTTGGCCGTCTGGCGCACGTTGTCCGCCGTGGTGCTGACGCCCTCCTTGGCGGCCTTGAGCGCCTCCAGGCCCTCCTCCTCCATCGGGTTGATGATGGGTGGGAGGAAGGAGCACAGGAGCCCGTAGGCATCGTCGGACATCGCCTGCTGGGCAGCGTCGATCGCGGTGTCGAACCGGTCGCTCAGGCCGTCCAGGTGGCTGGCGTGCGCGGTCAGGTCCTCGGCTTCGACCTGGAACGTCATGGCAGTACCTCTTGGGCTCGTCAGTCGAACTTGGCCAGCACTTCGGCCAGCCGGTGCTCGATGCGGCGGTTGTCGGCCGGGGCGATGCTCAACCAGTTCTCCTGGCTGACCATCAGGTACCGGCCCTCGTTGGTGTCGAACCAGGTCACCAGCGTCGAGGAGCGCACCGAGCGGTGCGTGACGCCGAACTGCCCGCCACCGACGCGGGTTTCGGACAACTCGGCCAGCGCCGCGGCGTCCGGCCCGGACAGGCCCGCCCGGACCAGCGCGGTCTCGTCGTCGTAGTCCCCGCCGAACGGGTCGTCCTCGTCCTCTTCGAGTGCGCGGGTCAGCTGCTCCCTGGGCAGCGACAGCGCGCGCTTGGTGCCGGGGTCGGCGGGTGGCAGCACGCTCACCGCGGACAGCGCCAGGGCGGTGGGGCGGATCTCGGTGAGCGTCAGCTGGTCGCCCGCTAGCTGGGCCAGCACCCCGGAGCGGCGGGTGACCGCGGCCAGGGCTTGCACCGGCCCACCGACGTAGCCGACCACGTCCACCGAGGTGTCGTGGTCCACCAGCAGCCGCAGCAGCGCCGCGAGGTCCTCGTCGAGCTCGTCGCCCCTGGCCAGGCCCCGGTCGGCCAGCCCGCGGAACGCGTCGGCGGCGAGGTCGGCGCGCTCCTCCATCGTCCGGCCCACGCTGGGCACCTGCAGCGGGAACTGCGGACGCCCGTGGCCGAGAGCTCCGGTGACGAGGTCGAACTCGGCGGCGGTCAGCACGAAGTTTGGCGCGGTCGTGGTCATCATCCCTGGTCCTGCCGCTTCTTCTTCTTGCCCTCACCGATCACCGGCGGCGGCAGGTCGGCGCCGGGCACCTCCACGACGGGACCACCCTGGACGTACTTCGCGCTGCGTTCCTTGTCGTCCTCGCCGCGACCGCGCTGCGCCCCGGCACCCATCGGACCGGCGCCCATCCCGGCCGCACCGGGCTGGCCGGGCGCACCGCTCGCGCCCCGGGGGGCGAACCCGGCCTCACCCGGCCGCCCGGTACCGGAGGTCCCGCCGGGGGCGAGGTTGGACGAGCCACCACCGGCACCACCGGCGCCACCGCCAGCGCCGAGGCTGCCGCCTCCGACGCCACCACCGGCGCCCAGGCCGGGAACCGGCCCCGGTCCACCGCGGAACCCACCGGGTCCGCCACCGGGGCCCGTCGAGCCGGGGCCCGCGGGTCCGCCGCCGACCGGGCCGCCGCCCGGGATCGGCGGGATCTGGCCCTGCCAGCCGTTGCGGTCACCGGGCCGGTTGCCCGGGCGGTTACCGGGCTGCACCGGACCGGTGCCGTAGGGCACGCCGTCCGGGCTTTGGAACGACCGCGGCTGGTACAGGTGGTCGCCACCGCCGCCTGGTCCCGGGACGGGCGGCGGCGTGAAGCTCTGCGGGGTCGTGCTCTGCGGACTGGTGCTCTGCGGGGTCGTGCTGCTGGGGTTGAAGTCACCCAGCGGCGGCACGCCCTGCCCGGGGCCGTCGCCGAGCTTCGGCATCGGCATCGCCTTGGTCGGCCCGTCGATCCCACCGGGCCCGCCACCGGGTCCGCCGGGACTACCGATGCCGCCGGGGCCGTCGCCCAACTGCGGCATCGGCATCGCCTTCGTCGGCCCGTCGATCCCGCCAGGCCCACCACCCGGACCACCGGGTCCGCCCGGCACCGGCGCGTCCGGAGCGGCAGCGGCCGGGCTCGTGGCGCCGGGCCCACCCGGGCCCCCGGCGGGCGCCCCGTTCGCCATCGGCTTCACCGGCTCGTCCGGGGTGACGCCCTCCTGCCGGTTGCTGACCAGCATCCGCAACCGCTGCTCCTCCACCGGGTTCGGCGGCGGCGTGAAGCGCGGCGTCTCCGCGTCGATGGTGCGGGACTGGGCCTCCATGTTCGTCATGACCTGGACGGCCAGCTCGTGCGCGGAGGTGGCCTTCGCCTGGTGGGCCTGGATGTCGTTGGTGGCCTTGGTGAAGCTCTCCAGGTCGTTGTTCGCGTAGCTGGTCATCAGCGCCGCGGTCAGGTCCTCGCCGCCCTTGACGGGCTCGGGCATCTCGGTCTTGGCGACCTCCATCACCCGGCCCTGGGTGGCGATCCGCGCGCCCAGCGACCCAGCCGTGTCGCCCGCCTTGACGTTCCAGTCGGCGAGCTCCTGGATCGCGGCGCGCGCCGCGTCGGCGGCCTGCCCCTGCCAGCCGCTCTCGGTGCCCCGCACCTTCTCGGCCATCCGCTGCGCGGCCTCGCCGATGTCCCGGCTCAGCAGGTTCCACTCGTCGGACAGCTGCCCCACCCGACCGGGGTCGTTCTCGGTGTGCACCGCCGCGTAGAGCTCTTCGTGGCTGCGCGAGGCCCAGTTCTGCGTTTCGGTCAGCACGATGTCCGGTTCATCCGGACTGCTCTTCGGCTGGGTCATCTCCGCCCTTCATCCCCTCGACCGCGGCGGGCGTCCCCCAGCGACGCCCGACCCATCACGCGCGGTTGCCGAACTCGTCGGCGATCTTCCGGAAGTCGTCCGCGGCACGCTCGTCTGCCTGCTCGTAGGTGCGCATGGCGGCGTTGATCGCATCGCGCGCCTCCTCCAGGACCGCGCGGTACTTCGCCAGCACATCGCTGAAGGAGTTCTCGCCGCCCTGCGCGCGGGAGGCGAACTTCACCGCCATCGCCTGGCCCACCGGGTTCTGCCCGAGCGGCGCGTTCGCGGTCAGCCCGTTCGCCCGGTTCAGCCAGGCGTCCACTGTGGACATCTGCGCTTCCAGGGCGGAGCGGATCTGCTCACCGGCGGACGGGTCCAAGCGCAGGTCGTTGGACTCCACCGCCCGGCGCAGCTCCCTGATGCTCACGGCGGACCGGGCCAGCGTGCGAGTCATCTGGACTTCTTCGGGTTCGCTCATGATTCCCCCGGACACAACATCACCGCACTATGATCACAGGCGTCACCAACGCCGGCCCAACGTCTCGCCAACGCGATGGGGAAGCGGGCGAGCTCGTCCGACGGAGCCCCCGAACGAGAGCGGATGTCTTCTCCGAGAACAACACCTCAGCTGCGGATACGCCTGCTGGGACCCGTGGAGATGCTGCGGGCCGACGGCAGCGCGGTCCCGATCGGCGCCGCCAAGCGGCGCAGCGTCCTCGCGGCGCTGGCCGTCGACCTCAACCGCGTCGTCTCCGCGGACCGGTTGATGGACATCGCGTGGGAGGGCGACCCACCGCCCACCGCCAAGGCCGCGCTGCAGGGCCACGTCGCCAAGCTGCGCAAGGACCTCGGCAGCGACGTGGAACTCGTCACCCGGGCGCCCGGATACCAGCTGATCGCGCCGCGCTCCGCGGTCGACATGACGCAGTTCGAGGACCTGGTGGCCGCCGCCCGCAACGCCCCCGACGCGGAAGCGGTCGAGCTGCTGGACGCCGCCCTGTCCCTGCAACGCGGGGCACCGCTGGCCGACGTCGCGGCCGAGCGGCTGCGCCGGGAGGTCGTGGACCGGCTGGACGAGTCGATGATCAACGCGGTGCACGAGCTGGCCTGGCGGCTGCACCGGATCGGTCGCGCGGTCGAGGGGATCAACCCGCTGCGCGAGGTGGTGGCGATGCGGCCGCTGCGCGAACCCCTGGTGGAGCTGCTGGTCCTGAGTCTGCACCAGGCGGGCCGCCAGGCCGAGGCGCTCGACGTCTACCACGAGACGCGGGCCCGGCTGGCCGAGGAGCTCGGCGTCACCCCCGGTCCCGGCCTGCAGGCGGCGTTCCACCGGGTGCTCGGCGCAGCGGAGGAGCCGGACCCGGCCGCCGTCCCGGCGCAGCTGCCCCGGGAGAGCACCGGGTTCGTCGGCCGCAGCGCCGAGCTCGCGCAGCTCGACCGGACCCGCGACGACAGCGCGGTGCGGATCCTCACCGGGCCGGCGGGGGTCGGCAAGACCGCCCTCGCGCTGCGGTGGGCGCACCAGTCGGCCCGGAAGTTCCCGGACGGCTGCCTGTTCGCCGACCTCCGCGGGTTCGAGGACGCCCCGGCGGAGCCCAGCCACGTGCTGAGCGCCTTCCTCCGCGCACTCGGCGTCCCCGAGCTGCGCATCCCGGACAACACCGACGAGCGCGCCGCGCTGTACCGGTCGGTGCTGGCCGGGCGGCGGATGCTGGTTGTCCTGGACAACGCCCGCTCGGCCGCGCAGGTCCGGCCGCTGCTGCCCGGCGCCGGAGCCTCGGTGCTGGTGACCAGCCGGAGCAGGCTGGACACCCTGTCCGCCACCGCGGGCGCGGTGCAGGTCCCGGTGCCGCCGCTGAGCCGCGAGGCGGCGATCGGCGTCCTGCGGTTCGCGCTCGGGGACGCGCGGGTCGACGGCGAGCCGGAGGCCGCCGCCGAACTGGTCGAGCTGTGCGACCGGCTCCCGCTCGCGCTGCGGGTCGCCGGGGCCCGCCCCGCGCACCGCACGATCCGCTCGCTGGTCACCGCGGCTGGTGGGCGCCACCGGTTGGACGCGCTGTCGCTGCCGGAGTCCGGCGAAGGCATCCGAACCGCGCTGGCCGGCAGCTACGGCTGGCTCGACGCCGGGTCCGCCCGGCTGTTCCGGCTGCTCGGGGAGCACCCCGGCGACAGCATCGACTGTTTCGCCGCCGCAGCGCTCACCGGCTCCCCGGCGCACCAGACCTGCGGCCAGCTCGAACAGCTGGCCGCGATCCACCTGCTGAGCGAGACCGACCAGGGCCGCTACCGGTGGTCCGAGCTGGTCCGGTGCTACGCCGCCGAGGTCGCTGGGGCGGAGCCGCTGACCGAGCGCAACGCCGCGTTCACCCGGGTCCTCGAGCACTACATGCACATCGCGGACCGCGGCCTGCGGTACGTCGTGGACTCGCCGTGGCACCGCTGGGTCACGCCGACGCCCACCGAGCTGCCCGAGGTCCGGACCGCGCAGTCGGCCCTGAGCTGGTTCCGGGCGGAGGAGACCAACCTGCACCAGGTGCTCGAGTCGGCGATCACCCGCGGCGAGCACGTCCGGGCGTGCCACCTGGCGCTGTCGCTGGAGCGCTTCCACCACCGGCTCGGCGACCGCGATGCCCAGACCGAGCTCTCCCGTCGCGGCCTGGGCATCGCCCGCGAGCTCGGCGACACCCGGGCCCAAGCGATCTTCTCCGCCCACCTCTGCGAGGACCTCGCCTCGTGACGAACCACGGGGCACCCGACTCCACCGAGGTGATCCCACCGGAACCCGCCCCGGCGGGTCACCCGGCAGTACAGTTTCAGTTGAAACTGTAACCATGGGGCAAGCGGCGCAGCCGCTTCCACCCGGCACCGATCGCGGACGCAGGTGGCGGACGACGCGTTGTCGGGCGAGGGGGGATTCCGCAGTTTCAATTGAAACTGCGGACTTCGGCGTGTCGGGTGCCCGACACGCCGGTGGTGCGTCGGGGCCGATTTCAGTGAGGCCAGCTCAGTGGGAGTTGCGGTGGTTGGGCGAGATGGCCCGGGAGCCTGCCACGTGGTCCGCGACGACCTGCCCGAACGCCGCCATGCCACGAGCGTTCGGGTGCAGCGGCGCGGCCTCCGAGGTCGGGATGACGCCTTCGAAGTACTTGTCCTGCGGGGCCGCGCACACGTCGTGCCCCCGGCTCACCGGGCCCAGGTCCACGAACTCCGCCCCGTGCACCGCCGCCCGCTCCCGCAGCAGCGCGCTCAGCGCGTCCACACTGGACTGGACGTAGTCGGCGTCCCGCGCCCACAGCGGCTGCAGCGGGTAGCAGCCCCCGGGGCGCAGGTAGGTGCCGTAGCCGACGACCACCACCTGGGCGTTCGGCGCCCGGTCCCGGATCTCCGCCAGCATCCCGTCGACCTTCGGCACCAGCGCGTCGATCCGCTCCGCCAGCTCGTCGCGCCCACCCTCGGTGAAGCGGTCCGCGCAGGACCGGCCGACCGGTTCCGGCAGCAGGTTCAGGCACGACACCGCCGCCTGCACCAGCCGCACGTCGTTGCCGCCGATGGTCACCGTGACCAGGTCGGTGCTGCGGCTGAGCGCCTCGTACTGCGGCGGCAGGATGCCGTGCTGGCGACCCGAGAAGTCGTCGATCCTCGCGCCCGAGCAGGTCACGTCGACCAGCTCGGCACCGAGCCGCGCCGCGACGACCTGCGGGTAGTTCATCTCGGAGCGGAAGCAGAGCAGGTTCGGGTCCTGGTTCGGGATGAGCGGACCGGCAGCGGCGGAATCGCCCATCGCGACGTACTGGTAGCCGTCGGCCGCGTGCGCGGTCGGCGCGAGCAGGGCCGCCGCGGCGACCAGGGCGGACCCGAGCTGGGGGAGACGACCGATGCGGACCACGCGAACCTCCGTGCCGTGGCGGGAACTGAGCCGCACCTGATCTAGCACGGGAGATCCAGATCAGCCCGGTATTTCACCCGAAGATCGGGTGGCACCGCCGGTCACGGGTCGCGGCGGAGGGCCCTGGTGATGCCTGCGGCGACCGTGGTGGCCAGGACCCAGCCCGCGGCGATCAGCACCACCGTGATCCACTCCGAGTTGCCCTCGGCCCGCCACATCACGTCGTGACCGAGGTTGATGATCGGCACCAGCTGGTCCACCGTGTACAGGAAGGGGTTCCACACCGGGTGGTCCTCCTCGTTGATCGGCACCAGCTCGTGGAAGCTGAACCAGCTGGTCCCCGCCGCGGTCAGCAGCACCAGCCAGATCATCGCGCGCAGCGGCCGGAACCCGTAGCTCACCGTGACCAGCTGCAGCGTGCTCCACAGCCGCACCGGCCACCGGAACACCGGCCGCGTCGCCGCCGCGATCGCCTGGTAGCGGCGCCGCTGCTTCTCGATCAGCACGGTGACCGCGTGCTCCTCGTTGCCGTTGCCGCGGAACACCTTCGCCAGCTGGTCGTACGGCCCCGGCTGGTACCGGCCGCCCGAGTTGGCGCGCAGCCAGCTCAGCCGCTCCAGCACGGTCGCGCGGTCGGTCGGTTCGATGGTCTCGGTGAAGTTGTCATAGCTGAAGTCCTCGACGTCCACCCCGCCGGAGGCCGCCCACAGCTCCGAGTTGTCCGCGAGCAGCTCGCACTGCGCCTGCCGCAGCATGATCCGGCCCTGCGGCGCGACCTCCGGCAGCAGCGTGAACTCCTGCACGACCAGACCGAAGGCGTTGATCGCGTTGCGGCTGGAACCATCACCGAGGCGGCACCCCAAGAAGTTGGCCTGCCGACCGATCTCCGCGCGCCGCAGCTGCACCTCGCCCTCGGCCAGGAACGGCTTGGCGCCCGACGCGCACACCAGGTCGCGCGCGATCTGCGCGGCGCGCAGGTCCACCGACGGCTTGTAGGCCATCTTGTGCCGGTGCCAGGCGGGTTTGGTCAGCTGCGCAGAGCGCAGGTCGACGTTGGCACCGATCCGGGCGCCCTGCAGCTGCACCGAGCCCGAGATGTCGGTGTCCCGGCAGTCCAGGTTGCTGCCCACGTTGATCCGGCTGGCCTGCACCACGTCGGTGCGCGGACCGCGCAGCCGCGCCCGGTTCAGCTGGAAGCTCCCGGCCACCACGACGTCGACCATCCGCACCTGCCCGTGCAGGTCGACGCGCGAGGCGTCCACGTTGCCCTGCACCTCCGTGCCGTCGATGTGCAGCGCGCGCAGGGGCTGCTCCACCGCGGCCTTCGCCGACCGCGACCAACCCAGGTCGATGTTCGCCCCGGCCATCCGCAGGTCGCCGCCGATCCGCGCGCTGACCATCCGGATCGTGCCGCCGCTGCGGAACCCCTGGTCGATCTGCACGTCCCCGCGGATGTCGCCGCGGTCGACGATCAGCGTGCTGGTCGGGTCGTCGTGCTTGGAGTCGCCGCGCCGCGGCGGCATCACCCCCGGTTCCAGCACCGCGTCCCGCAACCGGACGTCACCGGAGATGTGCGCGCTGGGCAGGAACAGCACCCCGGCGACGCTGAACGGCCGCTGGCTCGTCGGGTCGACGTCCAACCGCAGGCTGCCGCCGATCTGGATCCCGTTGGCGTTCAGTGCGTACCGGCCGCGGTTGCGCAGCGCGCCACCGGAGAGGGTGAGGTTGCCGCCGACCTTCGCGCCGGGGATGCGGATCTCCCCGGAGGTCTGCAGCCGCAGCCCGATCAGCGCGCCGGTCACCGCCAGCCGGTCGCCGTAGACGGCGCGGCCGCCGGGGTTGCGCAGCTCGCTGTCGTTGAACAGCAGGGACCCGCCCAGCTGCGCGTCCGCGAGGTCGATGCCGCCGGTGCTGGTGCAGTTGCGCAGCACCGTGTCGTTGCTGGTGGTGAGGTTGCGGGCGTTGAGGCCGGGCAGTCGGCAGTGCCAGAGCACCAGCCCGGCGATGGAGGCCTGCCGGAGGTCGGGGACGAGTTCGAACCGGCAGCGCACGAACTCCAGCAGGTACGGCAGGTCGGTGGCGCGCAGGTCGAGGCGGCCGGTGATGACCGCGTTCTCGATGGCGATGACCGGTTGCTGGCCGGTGCGGCGGGCGAACGGCCGCCAGCCGGTCTCCTCCAGCGACTCCACCAGGCGGCGGCTGAGGTACTCGCCGCGGATCACCCGTTCCGGGTCGTGGTTGACGGCGTGCACGTTCAGCGGTGCGCCGGTGTGCGGAGCTGCGCGGTCACCTCTGCTCTGCCGCAGCAGCTCCTCGAACCGCTGCTCAGCAGCGGTCAGCGGACCGTTGCTCTCCCACGGCTTCACCACCGCCACGTGTTCCCCCGACCGTGTTGCGTTCCGTTGCTCCACACGAAAGGTAGTCGATCAGCTACCTCGATGACTCCGACGTGCGATCACGGCGGGAGGTTGCGAACGGACCAGCAGTGCAGCCGGATGGCCTAATCGGACGTTCCACGTGAAACCGCGGAAAGCGACGAGCCCCCGGCGCACCGGTCAACCGGCACACCGGGGGCGGCAAGGGTTTCCGCCGTGCTGGGGGCGTCTTCCCGTGGTGCCAGTGGGGATCAGACGCCTGATCTCCACTGGAACCGCATCACTCCACGGGGGCCTCGGGGTGGGTGTGGGTGGGGTCGAGTACCCGGGCCAGGAAGGTGCGGGTCCGCTCCTCCTTCGGGTTGCCGATGACCTCGGACGGCGGGCCCTGCTCGACGATCCCGCCGCCGTCCATGAACAGCACCCGGTCGGCGACCTCGCGGGCGAACTGCATCTCGTGCGTCACCACGAGCATCGTCATGCCCTCGTCGGCGAGCTCGCGCATCACGCCCAGCACGTCACCCACCAGCTCCGGGTCCAGCGCCGAGGTCGGCTCGTCGAACAGCATCACCCGCGGGTTCATCGACAGCGCCCGCGCGATCGCGACCCGCTGCTGCTGGCCGCCGGAGAGCTGCGCGGGCATCGCGTCGGCCTTCTCCGCCAACCCGACCCGCTCCAGGTTCTCCCGCGCGACCTGCTCGGCGGTCGCCTTGTCCCGCCTCAGCACCTTGCGCTGCGCGACCGTCAGGTTGTCCAGCACGTTCAGGTGCGAGAACAGGTTGAACTGCTGGAACACCATGCCCACGTGCCGCCGCGCGCCGTCCAGGTCGGTGTCCGGGTCGGTGAGCTCGGTGCCGTCCACCACGACCTTGCCCGCAGTCGGCTCCTCCAGCAGGTTCACGCAGCGCAGCAGGGTGGACTTGCCGGACCCGGACGGTCCGATCACGCACACCACCTCACCGCGCTCGACCTGCAGGTCGATGTCGCGCAGCACCTCCAGGTCACCGAAGGACTTGCCCAACCCGGACAGCTCGATCACCACGTCGCTCATGCCGCTGCACCTCCGCTCTTGGTCCGCGCCCCGCTGCCGTACTTGCGCTCCAGCAGGTTCGACACCCGGGAGAGCGGGATGGTGATGATCAGGTAGCAGAGCCCGGCGATGAGCAGCGGCGTCAGCGACGCGTACTCGTTGAGCGCCGCCCGGCCGTACTTGGCCAGCTCGTACTCGTTGCTGGCCAGGCCGAGCAGGTAGATCAGCGAGGAGTCCTTGGTCAGCAGGATCAGCTCGTTGGTCAGCGGCGGCAGGATGATCCGGAACGCCTGCGGCATCACCACCGTGATCATGGTCCGGCCGGTGGACATGCCGAGCGAGCGCGCCGCCTCGACCTGCCCCTTCGGCACCGCCTGGATGCCCGCCCGGATGGTCTCGGCCATGTAGGCGGCGCCGACCAGGCCGAGGGCCAGCATCGCGGTGGAGTAGATGTCGAACCGCAGCTGGAAGGCGATCGGCACGCCGAAGCCCAGCGCGATGAACACCAGCAGCGCGGGCAGCCCGCGGAACAGCTCGATGTAGCCGGTGGCGATCCACCGGTAGGGGCCGACCGGCGACATCCTCATCAGCGCCAGCACGATGCCCAGCCCGAGGCCGAAGGCGAAGCCGAGCGCGGTGTAGATGATGGTGTTCACCAGCGCGGTGGTGATCACCTCGGGGAACTGCGCGACCGCCACGTCGACGTTGAAGAACGCCCGCGCGATCGAACCCCAGTCCGCGATCACGGCCAGCACGACGAGGACCACGACCAGCACCGCGTACTGGATGCCCCGGTTCAGCCTCGCGCGCTGCCGCCGCCCCAGTCCCGACTTGGGTCGCTCGGTGTCGGTTGTCATGAAGTCTCCTGATCAGTGTTCGGGGTCGGCGGTTGGAGCATCCGCCGACCCCGCTGCTGAGAACTCGAAGAGCGCCGAGCTCACTCCGGCTTCTTGCCGAACCACTTCTCGTAGATCCTGTCGTACTCGCCGGTGTCCTTGAGCTTCTTCAGGGCGGCGTTGACGCGGTCCTTCAGCGCGGTGTTGCCGGTCGCCACCCCGATGCCGTACTGGTCACCGGTGGTGAACTCGGTGGTGATCTCCACCTCCGGGTTGTTCTTGACGAAGTCGGCCAGCACGCTGTTGTCGTTGACCGCCGCGGCGACCTGGCCGGTCTGCACCGCGGTCACCGACAGCGGCAGGTCCTCGAACTGCACGACCTCGTAGCCGTTGGCGTCCTTGTTCTCGTTGGCGTAGGTCTCGCCGGTGGTGGACAGCTGCACGCCGAGCTTCTTGCCGCGCAGGTCCTGCAGGCTGCGGATGTTCTCGCCCTTCTTGACCAGCAGCGCCTGGGTGGCCTCGAAGTACGGGTCGGAGAAGTCGAAGTTCTCCTCGCGGGCGGGGGTGATGCTCATGGCCGCGGCGGCGACGTCGCAGTGCCGGGTGTTCAGGTCCTCGCCGGACTGGATGCCCTCGAAGGGGGTGTCCACGATCTCCTGCCGGAGGCCCATGTCCTTGGCGATCGCGTCGACCAGGTCGACGTCGAAGCCGACGATCTTGCCCTGGTCGTGGAACTGGAAGGGCTTGTAGTCCATGTGTGTGCAGGTGGTGAGGACCCCGGCCTTGATCACCTCCACCCCGCCGTCCGCGGTGCCGCCGCCGGCGGTGGTGGACTCGGCACAACCCGCCGCGGCTGCGGTGGCGAGGGCGAGAGCGGGCAGCAGAGCCATCGCTCGAAGTGTTCTCCGACGCGCCACGATGTCACTCCTAGTAGGTGAGGACCTGAGTTCTCGAATGGTGCCACCCGATCGGGCGTAATCCCAGTGCCGAATGTTGCGAAGCCATCAAAATCCTCCGGTCGTCCCGCGCGCAGTCCGCACCAAGACCGGCAAACCTGGCGGTGCAGCGCCGGGGTGACGAGAAGAATTCCGCCGAACCTCCCACCTTCCCGTGGGTCATTTGCCCACCTCCACCGGATGCCCCTCAGTCTCATGTGGTGCGCGCCACTGGTCAACAGGGGATTCCGTCCCGTTCGCACCCCTCGCGAAGATCACTCTCCGTGCGCAGATCAACGGCAACCGTGAACCCGCGCCCCGGTGTCGAGAAGTTGCCACTAGCCCATCCAGCGGTCGAGGGGATATCCGCAGGTGAGCAGACTGCGACGGGTGTCGAGCCGTTCGGCTCGAGAACCCGAAGGAGGTCACGATGTTGCGTCGTTCGACCGTGCTCTGGTTGGTGGCCGCGCTTGCGGCAGCCGTCGCCGCGGTGGTGCCCGCGGCGCACGCGCAGGCACCGGCCGCCCGATCCTTCGACGTGCTCCAGCTCAACCTCTGCCACAGCGGCGACGCGCCCTGCTCCGCGGCGGGGGCGGTCGACGCCGCGATCCAGGCCATCCACCAGCGGCGACCGGACGTGGTCACGCTCAACGAGGTCTGCGCCTCCGACATCACCCGGATGACCACCGAGACCGGCTACCGCTGGGAGTTCACCCCGGTCGGTGACGCGGGCACCGGCGAACCGGCCCAGTGCCGGGAGGGCCGCGGCGACTTCGGCGTGGCGATCCTGACCCACCCCGACGTCGGCGCCCCGGGCCAGCCGGTCGAGCAGCAGTTCACTGCGCAGGACCCCAGCGGCGTGCAGCGCGTGCTGCTGTGCGTGCCGTACTCGCAGGTCGCCGCGTGCACCGCGCAGCTGTCGGAGGCCGACGGCCAGGTGGCGGCGGACCAGTGCCACGAGCTGACCGGTGTCGCGACCGCGCTGGGTGCGCAGGCGGTACTGGGCGGCGACCTGGGCCTGGTCGCCGGGGGCGCCCCCGACGTGCGGACCTGCGTGCCGGAGGGCTGGTACCGCGCGGACGACGGCAGCGTGCAGCACGTCTTCGCGATGGAGAGCTTCCACTTCGAAGGCGCGGAGGTCCTGCCGATCGACGGCACCGACCACCCCGGCCTGCTCGTGCGGACCACCCGCTGACCCCGCAGCCGCAGTGCGGACTGCGGATCAACGAACCGAGGGGACCGCAGTTCCAACCGGAACTGCGGTCCCCTCGGTGGTCCGGAGCGGTCAGCGCGGCGGCGGGGCGCCGCAGTGGATGATCGGCTGCGGGTTGTAGCGCGTGCGCTGGGTCTCGGTGCGGGTCTGGCCGGTGCTCAGGTCCCGGATGGTCCGGGTGTCGGACACCGTGAAGCCCGGTGCGCCCTTGCTCGGGCTGCACGGCTCGCCCGGGGGCACGACCTTCTCCGGCGGCGGCGTGTGGTTGGTCCGCTCGCCGGTCTGCGAGGACACGTCGAACTGCTTGGTGCCCCACAGCTTCACCGTGATCGACGACGACGTCCAGTGCGTGGTGATCATGATGCCGCTGTTGGACACGTTCTTGAACTTCACGTCGATGACGCTCGCGCCGTTGGGGCTCTGGAACACCGTGGCCTCGCGGCCCGCCGGGTAGCGGCTGATGTAGTAGCTGTGCGCCTTGTGCTCGACGTCCTTCATGCCCGCGAAGTACGAGGCGTTGTACAGCGTGGTGGCGAACTGCGAGATGCCGCCGCCGACCGCGCGCCCGGGTCGGCCGTCCTGGATGATCCCGGACTCCACGTAGCCCTGCGCGGTGCCGCGCGGACCGGTGTGGCCGTTGAGGCTGAACGTCTCACCGGGCTTGATGATCGCCCCGTTGACCTGCTCCGCGGTGCGCCGGATGTTCACGCCGGAGGCGGTTTCGAAGCCCCCGGTGGTGAACTCGCCGACCACCTCCTTGATGCCGAGCTGGTTGGCCTGGTCGGTGGTGAACTTCGCCGGCTGGTGCTCGTAGAGCGCCTGCACCGAGCGGTCCTTCGGCGCGCGCAGCACGTCCATCAGCCGCGCGAAGCTCTTGTCCCAGTTCACCCCGATGCCGTCGGTGGAGGGCTTGACCACCGGCTTGCCGCCCTCGAGCACGATCTCGGCGTCCTTGCCGGGCTTGATGGTGTCGGCCAGCTGCGGTTCGACGGCGCCGATCACGGTCGGCAGGTCGATGCTGGCCTTCAGCCCGCCCTCGGCGCCCGGCTCGAACCGCAGCGCGGCCGCGATCGCTTCGGGCTCCAGGGTCGCGTCCTTGCCCTCACCGCGCACCGTCACCGGCGACTCCACCGCGGGCTCGGCGATCTCCCGCAGCGCCCGCTGCACGCCTTCCTCCGTGGTGCTGACCGGCTTCTCGGTGTACGGCAGCCGCACCGGCCCGTCCTCGGCCCAGTGCACCAGCACCGCGTCGGTGGCCCGCTGCACGTCGATGAACTGGCCGGTCACCGGCTCGACCGCGACCGGCTTGGCGCCCTCGAAGCGGATGGTGCCCTCGGCGGGCTCCCGGTCCAGCTGCGGCCGGGTCTGCTCCAGCGCCGCCACCAGGTGCTCCCGGTCGCCGTGGCTGACCGGCGCGACCTCGCGGGTGGTGAACAGCGAGGACAGCCGGGTGAACGGGTTCAGCGGCTGCTCCCCGGCCTCCTCCACGGTCGCCGTCCAGTCCATCTGCAGCCCGGCGTCGGCCGGGTTGATGGTCGCCGAGCGGTCCCCGACCTGCAGCTGCACCGGCTCGTCGAGGCCCGGTCCGATCTCGGCGCGCAGCGCGTCCTCGGCCGCCGCGGGTTCCAGGCCGCCGATGTCGACCCCGGCGACCACCGTGCCGCGCGGCACGGTTCCGCTGGTCAGGGCCAGGTCGCCGACGTAGAGCAGGGCCAGCGCGCCGACCACGGCACCGGCCGCGATCCCGGCGCGGATCAGGCCGCGCTTCTTGCGCTCGGCACCCTGCTGCGGCGGGACGACCGCGCTCCAACCGGTGGTCCCGGCCTCGACCTGCGGAATCGCCTGGGTCTCGCCGATCGGGAAGCTGCTGAAGTCGGCGGGGAGCGCGGCGATCTGCGCGGTGCGCTCGGCGTCCGACTCGGGCTGGATGCGCTGGGTGCTCTCGTCCGCCGCGGGCACCGGGGGGATCCGGGTGGTCTGCTCGACCTCGCTCTCCGGCTGGGCCGAGGGCTGGTCCGAACCGGTGCGGAACCGCTCGGTGGACGGGTCCGCACCGCTGTGGTGGTCGTGGTTTTCCGGCACCGCTTCCCCTTCTCCTGTCGGTCCTGCGGTGGGGGCGCCAGGAGTCCGTAGCTCCTGCGTTTCGACGGCCGTCGCGCCGACCGGGGGTTGGGCGTCTACAGGTACAGCCCGGTGCCCTGCTCGGTGCGCTCGCTGGCGACCGCGTGCAGGTCCCGCTCGCGCATGACGAGGTAGGCCTGGCCCTGGACTTCGACCTCGAACTGCTCGTCGGGGTTGAAGAGCACCTGGTCACCGACCTTGACGGTGCGCACGTGGCTGCCCACGCCGAAGACCTCGCCCCAGACGAGCCGCTTGGCCACCTGGGCGGTCGCCGGAATCACGATGCCGCCGCTGCTGCGGCGCTCCCCGGACTCCGGCGAGATGCGCACCATGACCCGGTCGTGCAGCATCTGGATTTCGAGCTTGGCATCGGTCACCCGAAAAGTTTACTCGCCACCGCCCGATGACCGACCGCCCAGGGCCGGTGTTATGGGAATCCTCCCGCCGCCACCCATCAGCACCACCGTTTCCGCTGGTCACAGGCCTGTGCCCCACTTATCCCGCGCGATTTCGACGCGTCGGCGGGCACCGGGCACCCCGAACGCGGCTTCACCCGAACTGGCGACCAAGGCGGAAGCTCGCCCACGCAGAGCGAACATCACCCGCGCCGAGCCCGGACCAGCAGATATGAAGAACGTTCAGGTGGGCGGACCGCTCGCATCCCCTCCTGCCACGAGCGACCCGCCCGACCTGCACACGGTTCCCGGTGCGCGGACCGTTCAGCCCTCGGCGTCGAGACCGCCCATCACGAGCGGCAGCCGCTTCGGCCCGGTCGGCGCGACCTTGATCGGCACACCCCAGTCCTGCCTGGTCAGACGGCAGGCCGGGTGCTCGACGGACGGGTCGTCGTCGCAGCTGGCGGCCTGCGCCACCACGTGCAGCACGCCCTGCTCGATGCCCTCGGCCAGCACCAGGCGGCGGGTCAGGTCGGTGCCGACCCCCGCGCCCTCCAGCAGCAGGCCTTCCGGCGAGGAGCTGATCTCCAGCCGGGTCGAGGGCCCGTAGCGCTCGTCGAGCTTGGTGCCGGGCGGCGGGGTAAACACCACCGCGAGCTCCACCGCGCCCGGGGCGATCTCGGTTGCGGGCCGCTTGACCTGCTGCGACGCCCCTTCCACCAGCCGCGCGGCGACGCCGGGCGGCACGGGCCGCTCCAGCCGGTGCGCGGCGGAGGCGACCACCACCAGCTCGCCGTCCAGCACCGCCGCACCCGAGGGCTCGGCGACGTCGGTGGCCAGCGTGGAGACCTCGCCGGTCGCCGGTTCGTAGCGCCGGACAGCGCCGTTGTAGGTGTCGCAGATGGCGACCGAGCCGTCCGGCAGCACCGCGACGCCCAGCGGGTGCTGCAGGAGCGCCTGGTCGGCGGGGCCGTCGGCGTGCCCGAAGTCGAACAGCCCGGTGCCAACGGCGGTGCGCACCGCGAACCCGTCGCCGTCGACCTCGACCCAGCGCAGCGCGGAGGTCTCCGAGTCGGCCAACCACAGCCGGTCGCCGCCGTCGGCCAACCCGGACGTCTGGGCGAAGAACGCCTCCTCGGCGGCACCGTCGCGCAGGCCCTCCACGGTCGTCCCGGCGAACCGCCGCACCGCGCCGGACACCGGGTCGAACAGGCCGAGCGTGTGGTTGCCCGCCATCGCGATCACGACGCCCCCGGCGGGTTCCCACCAGGCGACGTCCCAGGGGCTGGTCAGCGGTGTCCCGGTGCCGGGCCCGGAGTCACCGCCGTCGCGCCACTGCTCGCCGGTCCCGGCCAGCGTGGTGACCTGCCCGTCCGCGAGCCGGACGCCGCGCAGCAGGTGGTTGACGGTGTCGGCGACGACCACGTCGTAGCCGACCTGCTCGGCGACCCGGGGCGGCAGCAGCGCGAGACCGCCCGGTTCACAGAACTCGGGTTCGGCGCCGTCAGCCCGCCCGCGCTGGCCGGTGCCGATGCGCCGGACGACGGTCTCGCCGTCGGCGGCGAACTCCACCAGCGAGTGGTTCGCCGAGTCCGACACCAGCAGGTTCCCGCTCGGCAGCGCGATGACCTTGCCGGGGAAGCGCAGCGTCGTCTCGGGAGCTTCGGGCGGCACGTAGGGCCCGTCGCCGCGGTGCAGCGTGCCCTTGGCCTCGTGCTCGGCGACCACCTCGGTGATGACGCTGCGCAGCGCTTCGACGTGGCCCTCACCCGCGGCGACGTGCACGACGTAGCCCTCGGGGTCCACCACGACCAGCGTCGGCCAGGCCTTGACGGCGTAGTTCTGCCAGGTGGTCAGCTCGGGGTCGTCGAGCACCGGGTGGTGCACGGCGTAGCGCTCGACGGCCGCGGCCAGCGCCTCGGGGTCGGCCTCGTGCTCGAACTTCGGCGAGTGCACCCCGACCGTGACGACCTCGGCGGCGAACTCGGCCTCCAACGGCCGCAGCTCGTCCAGCACGTGCAGGCAGTTGATGCAGCAGAACGTCCAGAAGTCCAGCACCAGGACCTTGCCCCGGAAGTCCTTGAGCCGCAGCTCCTCCCCACCGGTGTTCAACCACCCACGTCCCACGAGCTCAGGAGCACGGACACGGGCACGCGGTTTCTGCTGCTCAACACTCACGCCCGGAGTCAACAACACAGCCCGACCCGGTGTTCCGAGGGGCACACCCACCCGAGTCGTACCTCACTGCGGACGAGCCGCGACAGCGGAACACGGCGCGGGAACGGCCACCCCTGTCACGCGCTGGGTTCGTGCTGCAGGTTCTCGAGGACGCGGGTTCGGAGGAGTTCGTACTCCTCGCGCAGGCGGGTGAACTCGGCGGGGCGTTCGACGACGACCCCTGAGGTGACCAGTTCGTCCGGGGTGAACTGCTCGCGGGTCAGGTCGAGTTCGAGGCCGCCGGGGAGGCGGTTCCACCAGTGGAAGTCGACCTGGCGGCCGTCGACGTGGACCTCGCCGCGGACCAGGTCACCGCCGAGCAGGTCGTTGAGCACCAGCGCGGTGACCCCGCACTGGCCGCGGGCGGGGTTGCCCGGGTGCCACTTCGGGAGGTCTTCCGGGGCGCAGGTGTCCGCGCCCCAGGACGACCGGACCGCGGCTTCGATGTCCGCGAGCTTCTGGATGATCACGTCGGCACTGTGCCCGGCGCCCCCGACATCAGCGCCCGTTGCGGTCCTTGATGTAGAAGGGCGCGGCGGCCAGGGCCGGGACCAGGGCGCCGAGCAGGATGATGATGATTTCCATTGTCGACTCCCTTCGCGCATGGATTCCCGGGAACAATGCCCGGTTTCGACGGGTTCATCACTGGTGGTGGCGAGTGCCGGAATTGGAAAGCCCCGCGATGCTGCCAGGTCGGGGGTCCGACAGCACCGCGGGGTCACCCTGCATATCGACGTCCAAGGGCCGCCCGTTACACCCTTACGCACATGTGTTCCACGTCACTCTAAAGTGCCCGATCGGGTTGGCCCCATCCCGCTCCACCGGCGTCTTCGCCCCGCCAGCCGAGTGGCTACGCGGAGCGGCGCTCCAGCCTCCCGAGGGCGGCGTGCGCGGGAACCAGCAGCACCCAGCTCGTCGTCGCCCACTGCGGGGCGGCGAGCGCCACCGGCATGGACAGCAGGAAGATCCCGGCGGTGACCGCGGACGGGGCGAGCGCCCAGCGCACCGGGTCGCGGAGGCTGCCGCCGCGCGCCGCGATGGCGACGATGACCAGCTGCGAGCAGGCGATGGCCGCGACGTTCGCGGCGTAGGTGATCACCACGACCGGCTCGTCCCCGTAGTCGGCGAGCACCGACGACGAGAACGGCAGCAGCGCGACCAGTGCGAGCAGCACGATGTTCGCCGCCGCGACCGGCTGCGACCCGCGGCGGATCGACCCGAACAGCTCGTGGTGCCCCAACCACAGCACCCCGATCACCAGGAACGAGATGGCGTAGCCGAGCAGGGACGGCAGCAGCGCCCGCAGCGCGCCCAGCAGTTCCGCGTGGCCCAGGTCCGCGGGCACGCGGATGTCGAGGGCCAGCAGCGTGGCCGCGATGGCGAAGACGCCGTCGGACAGGGCGAGCACCCGCCCGCCCGACTCCCAGCTGCTCTCCTCCCGCACGTGCCGAGCCTGACCGCAGGTGCCGCGATCTTCCACCCGAAGCAGGCACCCGGCGTGCCGGTCACCACCGGGCCACCTCCACCTGCGCCCCCCTTGCGAACCGACCCGACCACCTCGTCCCGGGCGCGCCGCACGAGTTCGCCCCGGAACTGGCACCGCACCCCGCCCGGAACACCTGGTCAGACGTGGCCGAACGGGTGCACCGCTCGAACCAGGACGACTTTCCCGGGGCCGCAGCGGGCTGTGACATCGGACGTTGATCGCTGCGGATCGGCTGGCGCGGGTCGAAGATCCGAGCATGGGATGGCGGCAGGCTCTCGGATATGCACTGGACGCGCTGGGGATCGGTCGCAGCCCGGACGAGCTGGTGGTGACCGGCGAACTCGGGCACCTGACGTCCCGGCTCCCGGTCGAGGACACCGCGATCGCGTGCATCGGAGCTGCGCTGATCGCCGCTGATCGCGGGCCGGTGGAACTCGCCTCCGAGCACGTCGCCGCCGCCGTGCGCAGCGAGGCGCACCTGCGCCTGGACGGCCGGTCGCCGCAGGACGGTTTCGCCTCGATGTCCCGGTTCTGGCGGGCGTCCGACGGCTGGGTCCGGACGCACGGCAACTACCCGTGGCACCGCGAAGCCCTGTTGCGCGCGCTCGGCACCTCCGACGACGTCGCCGCGGTGGAGTCGGCGATCGCGGAACTACCGGCGCGCGAGGTGGAGTCCCGCGTGGTCGGCGCAGGCGGCATCGCCGCCGCGGTGCGGAGCCCGGAGCAGTGGCGCGCCGAAGCGCCGGGACAGGCGGTGGACGCGCAACCCCTGGTCAGCGCCCAGCGATCCGGTGACGCGGCGCCCCGGCGCGGCCGGTTCCGGGTGTTGGACCTGACCAGGGTGATCGCCGGGCCGGTGTGCACGCGGTTCCTCGCGGCGCTCGGCGCGGACGTCCTGCGCATCGATCCGCCACACCGCCCGGAACGCCCAGGCAGCTACGACACGCTGCTCGGCAAGCGCAGCGCGGTCCTCGACGCCCGCACGTCGGGAGGTCTCGCGCGCCTGCACGAACTGCTCGACGGCGCCGACGTGCTGGTGCACGGGTACCGCCCCGGCGCGCTCGAGCGGTTCGGGTTGGGGTTCGAGACGCTGGCCGAGCGGCATCCCGGCCTCGTGGTGGTTTCCCTCTCCGCCTGGGGGAGTTCGGGACCGTGGGGCGATCGGCGCGGGTTCGACAGCATCGTGCAGGCGGCCTCCGGGATCGCCGCGATCGAGTCCACTGCGGACGGGCCGGGCGCGCTGCCCTGCCAGCTTCTGGACCACGGCACCGGATACCTCTGCGCGGCAGCGGCTCTCGACGGCCTCCGCCGCCAGTCCGAGCTCGGCGGGACCTGGCTGCGAGAGCTCTCCCTGGCCCGCACCGCGCACTGGCTCCTCGACCACCCCCGCGCCGAACGACCGACGGCACCCGCCACCACCGGCCCGTGGCTGACCTCCCTGGACACCCCGGAAGGCCGCATCACCGCAGTCGCGCCCCCGGGCCGCCTCGACGCCCGCCCCCTCACCTGGCCGTTCCTCCACCCCTACGGCACCGCCGAACCCACCTGGTGACCCCGCATCCGGGCGGGGCGGTGCCGGTCCCGCGAGATGGTGACCGCCACCCGGGTGAACGGCATCTCGCCCGAGATGGGCACGTTCCGGGTGACGGAGCTGCGGCGGGGCGAAAACCAGTGGTGCGGGGTTGGACGATGGGGCCATGGGTTCGTTCGAGGAGTTGGTGGCCGAGGGCGAGGCCGCGCCGGTCGAGGGCTGGGACTTCTCCTGGTTGGGTGGTCGGGCGACCGAGCAGCGGCCTTCGTGGGGTTACCAGCGGTTGCTGGGGCGGCGCCTGGCCCAGGCGTCGGCGGCGCTGGACGTGCAGACCGGGGGCGGGGAAGTGCTGGCCGGGGTGGCGGGGTTCCCGCCAGTCATGGTGGCCACCGAGTCCTGGTTACCGAACGCCGCCAAGGCGACGCAGCTGCTGCACCCGCTGGGCGCGGTCGTCGTCGCGGATCCCGACGAACCGCCGCTGCCGTTCGCCGACGCGGCGTTCGACCTGGTGACGAGCCGCCACCCGGCCACCGTGTGGTGGGCGGAGATCGCGCGGGTGCTGCGCCCGGGCGGGACCTACTTCGCGCAGCACGTGGGGCCGGGAACCATGTGGGAGCTGGTGGAGCACTTCCTCGGCCCGCAGCCCGAGGCCCGGCGCAAGCGCGACCCGGAGCTCGAAGCCGCGGACGCCCGCGCCGCCGGGCTGGACGTGGTGGATGTGCGCTGCGAGCGGCTGCGCGCGGAGTTCTTCGACGTCGGCGCGGTGATCTACTTCCTGCGCAAGGTGATCTGGACGGTGCCCGGCTTCACCGTCGCCGCCCACCTCGACCGGCTGCACGCCCTGCACGAGCAGATCCAGCGCGACGGCGTCTTCGTCGCGCACTCCACCCGCACGCTCGTCGAGGCCCGCAAACCCACCTCGTGAGTGGCGATGGTGGTCAGGACGACCATCGCCGCTCACGACCGGTCGTTGGTCAGGGGCGTTCGAGGATGGCTGTCATGCCCTGGCCGCCCGCCGCGCAGACGGAGATCAGGCCGCGGCCGGAGCCCTTCTCGGCGAGGAGCTTGGCCAGGGTGGCCACGATGCGACCGCCCGTCGCGGCGAAGGGGTGCCCCGCTGCCAGGGACGAGCCGACCACGTTCAGCTTCGCCGGGTCGACCTCGCCCAGCGGTTCGGAGCGGCCGAGGCGGTCCTTGCAGAACTCCGGGTCCTGCCAGGCGTTCAGGGTGGCCAGGACCTGCGAGGCGAACGCCTCGTGCACCTCGTAGAAGTCGAAGTCGCCGAGCCCCAGGCCCGCGCGGTCGAGCAGCTGCGGCACCGCGTACGCCGGGGCCATCAGCAGGCCCTCGTCCCCGCTGACGTGGTCCACCGCCATCGACACCACGTCGCCCAGGTAGGCCAGCACCGGCAGCCTCCGCTGCGCGGCCCACTCCTCGCTGGCCAGCAGCACCGTGGCGGCACCGTCGGTCAGCGGCGTGGAGTTGCCCGCCGTCATGGTCGCGCCCTCGCCGCGGCCGAACACCGGCTTGAGCTTGGCGAGCTTGTCGACCGAGCTGTCCGGGCGCAGGTTCTGGTCGCGGGCCACGCCCTGGTAGGAGGTCAGCAGGTCGTCGAAGAAGCCGCGCTCGTAGGCGGCGGCCAGCCGCTGGTGGCTGCGGGCGGCCAGCTCGTCCTGCGCCTCGCGGCTGATCTCCCAGGCCAGCGCGGTCTTCGCGGCGTGGTCGCCCATGGACAGGCCGGTGCGGGGTTCGGCGTTGCGCGGGATTTCCGGCACGACGTGCTGCGGGCGGACCCCGGCAAGCGCCTTGAGCCGACCGGCCGCGGTCTTGGCGTGGTTGGCGCGCAGCAGGACGCGGCGCAGGTCGTCGTTGACCGCGATCGGCGCGTCGCTGGCCGAGTCGACGCCGCCGGCGATCCCGACCTCCAGCTGGCCGAGGGCGATCTTGTTGGCCACCGACACCACGGCTTCCAGCCCGGTCGCGCAGGCCATCTGCACGTCGTGCGCGGGGGTGCGCGGGTCGAGCTGGGAGCCGAGCACGGTCTCGCGGGCCAGGTTGAAGTCGCGGCTGTGCTTGAGCACCGCACCGGCCACGAACTCACCGATCCGCTCGCCCTGCAGCCCGAAGCGCGCGATCAGGCCGTCCAGCGCCGCGGTGAGCATGTCCTGGTTGCTGGCGCGGGCGTAGGGGCCGCCGGAGCGGGCGAACGGGATCCGGTTGCCGCCGATGATCGCGACTCGTCGAGCGGTGGCCATGCCTGACTCCCTGGTTGCTGCGAGGTTCCCTGGTCAATCTAACCTACCCGCGGGTAGGTTAGACGTCGAGCTACCGGACATCCGCAGGAGTGGCAATGGCCGACCGATACCAGCAGTTCACCTCGTCCGCGCTCGGGCGGCAGGTCGTCAAGCGGCTCGGGCTGCCCGCGCCGACCCCGCTGCGCCGCTACCGGCCGGGCGACCCGGTGGTCGCCGGGCCCGTGTTGCTCGGCGCCGCCACCGGCTCCCGCCTCGTCGACGCGGTCGAGGCCACCGCCGGAGAAGTCCAGGCCCAGGTCCACCGCGCGCCCGCCGAGGGTGAGCGCTACGCGGCGCTGGTCTTCGACGCGACCGGCATCCGCAGCAGCGAGCAGCTGCACGAGCTGTTCGACTTCTTCGGCCCGACGATCCGGCAGATCGACCGCTGCGGTCGGCTGCTCGTGCTCGGCACCCCGCCGGAATCCCCGACCGACCCGCGGGAATCGACCGCGCAGCGCGCCCTCGAGGGCTTCGTCCGCACCGCGGGCAAGGAGCTCAAGCGCGGCGCCACCGCGCAGCTGGTCCACGTCGCCGATGGCGCTGAGGGCGCGGTGGGGTCCACGCTGCGCTTCCTGCTGTCGGCCAAGTCCGCCTACGTTTCCGGGCAGGTGGTGCGGGTCGGCCCCGCCGAGGTCCCCGACGTGGACTGGGACAAGCCGCTGCGGGACGAGGTCGCGCTGGTCACCGGTGCCTCGCGGGGCATCGGCGAGGCCATCGCGGAGACCCTGGCCCGCGACGGCGCGCACGTGGTCTGCCTGGACGTGCCCGCGCAAGGTGGAGAGCTGGCCGAGGTCGCCAACCGCATCGGCGGATCGACCCTCCAGCTGGACATCACCGCCGACGAGGCGCCCCAGCGGATCGCCGAGCACTTCGCGCAGCGGCACGGCGGCCTGGACGTCGTGGTGCACAACGCGGGCATCACCCGCGACAAGACGATCGGCCGGATGACCCGCCAGCAGTGGGACGCGGTGCTCGCGGTGAACCTGACCGCGCAGGAGCGGATCAACGCGGTCCTGCTCGCGGACGGCTCCCCGCTGCGGCCGGGCGGGCGGATCGTGGGCGTGTCCTCGATGAGCGGCATCGCGGGCAACGTCGGTCAGGGCAACTACGCCGCGTCCAAGGCCGGGGTGATCGGGCACGTGCAGGCCCTCGCGCCGCTGGCCGCCGAGCGCGGCGCCACCATCAACGCGGTCGCGCCCGGGTTCATCGAAACCCGGATGACGGCGGCGATCCCGCTGTTCGTGCGCGAAGCGGGGCGCCGGATGAACAGCCTGTCCCAGGGCGGCCAGCCGGTGGACGTGGCGGAGACCATCGCCTGGTACGCCAACCCCGCGTCGGCCGGGGTGAACGGCAACGTCGTCCGCGTCTGCGGCCAGAGCCTGCTCGGCGCCTGAGAACGGAGCTGCTGATGCCTGAAGTGAGCACCGCACCGTCGCTGGTCGCGCTGTACGCGAAGGCCGTCGCGACCGGCCCCGCGCGGCGCGGCGACCAGCTGCCGGACACCGAGTACGTGCGGCGGGACGTCGCGGTCGACCGCGACCACCTCGCCGAGTACGACCGGGTGTGCGGCTTCGGGCTGCGCGACGAGCTGCCGATCACCTACCCGCACGTGCTGTCCTTCGGCCTGTCGGTGCGGCTGATGACCGACCCCGGGTTCCCGTTCCCGCTGGTCGGCCTGGTGCACGTGGCCAACAGCATCCGCCAGGAGCGGCCGCTGCTGGTGACCGACGCGCTGACCCAGCGGGTGCGGGTGGCGGACCTGCGCCCGCACCCGAAGGGGCAGCAGTTCGACGTGGTCACCGAGACCGAGGTCGCGGGCGAGGTGGTGTGGCGGGAGACCAGCACCTACCTGCGCCGCGGCGGGAGGTCCGAGGACGCCGCCGACCAGCGCGCCACCGACCGGGCGGGGGAGCCGACGGCGACCTGGCGGGTGCCCGGTGGCACCGGGCGGCGGTACGCGGCGGTGTCCGGCGACCGCAACCCGATCCACCTGAACTCCCTGGCGGCCAAGGCGTTCGGCTTCCGCCGCGCCATCGCGCACGGCATGTGGTCCAAGGCCCGATGCCTGGCCGCCCTCGCCGAGCGGCTGCCCGGCCGGTGCGAGGTGGACGTGGAGTTCCGTAAACCGCTACTGCTCCCCTCCACTGTGGACTTCGCGGCCCGGCGCGAGGACTCCGGCTGGGCCTTCGCGCTGCGCTCCCGCTCCGGCAGACCGCACCTCCTCGGCTCGATCCGCTGACCCGGTCCCAGCGCGGTTCCAATGGAGACCAGACGCCTGGTTCCCAATGAGGTGATCTCAGCAAGCGCCCCGACGCACCACCGGCGTGTCGGGTGCCCGACACACCGGTGGTGCACAGTTTCAGTTGAAACTGTAACCACCCCCCCACCCCTCCGACGACGCGTCACCACTCTCGCGCGCCCGAAGTGAAGGGCACCTCTCACCGGCTCGGTCGGCGAAGGCGCCCTTCCGCAACGCCCACGATCGGCGCCGGGTGCCGGTGGAAGCGGTTTCGGCACTCACCTGGGGTTACAGTTTCAGTTGAAACTGTGAATCATCCGGCGACTCGCCCGTGCGGGGCCGGTGAGACCACCTCGTCGGGATCGCGGGGAAGTCAGGACTTCGGGGTCCAGGAGCGGCCTTCGACGAGGTCGCTGAAGCCCATCCAGACCATGTTCATCAGGCGCATCGCCATGCCGTCGGCCGCGTGCTCGGGGTGCTCGAACCACCACTCCACCAGCGCCTCGCCCGCACCGACCAGGGCCGTCGCGAACGGTTCGGTCTGCTCGGCCTGCATCGGCTGCGCCGAACCCTCCGTCGCCCGCGCCAGCAGCTCCGCGATCAGGTCGGTCGCCCGGTCCCGCCACTCGGTGAGCTCGCTGGAGAACGGTTCGCCCTGCGCGTTCGCCTGCCGGTGCAGCACCGTCCAGCCCGCCTGGTTCTCCTGCACGTACTCGAAGAACACCCGCAGGCCGCGCCACAGCTGCTCGGCCGGGCTCAGCCCGGCTTCCACCGCGGTGCCGATGGCCTCGATCAGCCGCACCGCTTCGCGGCGGATGCAGGCGACGAACAGCTCGTCCTTGGCCCCGAGGTAGGCGTAGAGCATGGGTTTCGAGATGCCCGCGACCTCAGAGATCTCGTCCATCGACGCGGCGTGGAAGCCGTGCGCGGCGAACACCTGCACCGCAGCGTCCAGGATCTGCCGCTCGCGCACCGCCCGCGGCAGGCGCCGCGACCGGGGGCGGCCGTTGTCCTGAACCATCTCACCTCGCACGCTGGTCTGCTCCGGGTCAGGCTAGATCAAAACCGGTCCCCGCAGGTCGCTTGCCTTCGAACCTACTCGAACGTAGTCTTACTCGCGAGTAGGTAAGGCTGCGGACACCGTGCGGACAGGCACTGAGAGGTGGCGGAGATGCCCGAGACCGATCCGATCGCCGCGCTCGGCGAGGTCGACCCGAAGGAGATCGGCGAGGACGAGTTCGTCATGCTGCTGGAAGCCGCCTCCGAGATCGCCGGCAGCGGCACCGCGGTCGACCTCAGCGCGCTGCGCCCGGAGCAGTTCGCGCGGCTGATCTCGCGCGCCTCGGACTCCCAAATCGAAGCCGTGATGGCCCGCCCGGAGCTGCGCGAGCGCATCCTCGACGAAGTGTTCCGCCGGATGGGCGAGCACTACAAGTCCGACAAGGCGCGCGGGACCGAGGCCGTGGTGCGCTGGCGGATCGGCACCGACGAGGACCTGCTGCGCTACGAGTGCGTGCTGGCCGACGGCAGGTGCGAGGTCAGCAAGGACCCGCAGCACGAGCCGCGGGTCACCATCACCGTCGCCCCCGTCGAGTTCCTGAAGCTGGCCTCCGGCAACGCATCCGCCCCGATGCTGTTCATGAAGGGCAAGCTCAAGGTCGCCGGGGACCTCGGCTTCGCCGCCGGGCTCACCAAGCTCTTCCAGATCCCCAAGGCCTGACCGCCTCCGGTAGCGGATCGAGCCGCTCCGCCGATTCAGCACTGGAAGGCCAGAACCCGAGGACCGCACCGCAGCGCGGGTGGACCACGACGACGTCGCGGAGGAACGGAAGACGATGACTTTTTCCCTGGAGCTCAGCGAGGAGCAGCAGGAGCTGCGGGACTGGGTGCACGGCTTCGCCGAGAAGACCATCCGCCCGGCCGCGCGGGAGTGGGACGAGCGCGAGGAGACGCCCTGGCCGATCATCCAGGAGGCGGCCAAGATCGGGCTCTACGGCTTCGAGACGCTGGCCACCTTCTGGGCCGACGACACCGGCCTGTCGCTGCCGATCGCGAACGAGGAGCTGTTCTGGGGCGACGGCGGCATCGGCATGGCGATCTTCGGCACCACCCTCGCGGTGGCCGGGATCTTCGCCGCGGGCACCCCCGACCAGCTCGCAGAGTGGGTGCCGCAGTGCTACGGCGACGCGGACGACCCGAAGGTGGCGGCGTTCTGCTCGTCGGAACCGGGTGCCGGGTCCGACGTCGCGGCGATGCGCACCCGCGCGGTCTACGACGAGGCCAAGGACGAGTGGGTGCTCAACGGCCAGAAGGCGTGGGCGACCAACGGCGGCATCGCCAACGTGCACGTGGTGCAGGCGGTGGTGGACCCCGAACTGGGTTCCCGCGGCCAGGCGGCGTTCGTGGTCCCGCCGGGCACGAAGGGCCTGGAATCGCCGAGCAAGATCAAGAAGCACGGGCTGCGCGCCTCGCACACCGCTGACGTGTTCCTGGACGACGTCCGCGTGCCCGGCAGCTGCCTGCTGGGCGGCAAGGAGAAGCTGGACGAGCGCCTGGCCCGGACCCGCGAGGGCGGCAGGGCCAGCTCGCAGGCGGCGATGAAGACCTTCGAGCTCTCCCGCCCGGCGGTCGGCGCGCAGGCGGTCGGCATCGCGCGGGCGGCCTACGAGACGGCGCTGGAGTACGCGCAGCAGCGCGAGACCTTCGGTCGGCCGATCATCGAGAACCAGTCGATCGCCTTCACCCTGGCCGACATGCGGATGGAGATCGACGCGGCCCGCCTGCTGGTGTGGCGCGCGGCGTGGCTGGGCCGCAACGGCGGCTTCACCGCGGGCGAAGGCTCGATGTCCAAGCTCAAGGCGGGCCGGGTGGCCACCTGGGCGACGGAACGAGCGATCCAGATCCTCGGCGGCAACGGCTACACCCGCGAGTTCCCGGTGGAGCGCATGCACCGGGACGCCAAGATCTACGACATCTTCGAAGGCACCGAGCAGATCCAGCAATTGGTGGTGGCCAGGGCCATTTCAGGCCGTCACATCGCCTGAGCCGTACCCCTCTGTTCCGTCTATGTTCCGTCCGGCACGACCCGCCGGACGGAACATACGGGCGGCGATCGCCTGGCGTGCCCGCTCATGCGCGGACGGAAGCATGTGCGCGTAGATGCGGAGAGTGAAGCCCGGATCGTGGTGGCCGAGGATCTCTGCCAGGTCCTTGATGTTCACGCCGTCGGCGAGGGTCACACTCGCGTAGTAGTGCCGGAGCGCGTGCATGCCGGACTTCCGGTCTGTCACGTATCGTTTCCGGCCTCGGTTGTCCTTCACCGGCGGCGGGATGACCTCGGCCTTGACCAAGGCTGGCTTCCACACCAGCTCGTCGTAGCTACGTGCCTTGATGTGCTGATCGTCGGTCCAGCGGAACAACAGGTTGACCGTGCGGAGCTTGCCGTCTGGCTTCTCCGAGGCAGCGAGTAAGGCCGCGGCGGATACATCGTCACGTGGACGCGGACCGCTTGCGCTGCCCACGCCGGCATCGGGACGATGCGCTCGCGGTCGTTCTTCGGCAGCGCGAACACGAAGTGCCTGCCGAGCTCCTTGACCTGCCTCCGCACCCTGATGACCTGTTCGTCAAAGTCGAAGTCCTCCAGCCCGAGACCGAACAACTCGCCCTGGCGCAGGCCGCACGCCGCGCCGAGGATCGGCAACGCTCGGATTTCAGCACGTCGATCGGCGGTGTCAGGTACTTGGCGATGTCCGACAATGCGATCCCGCCGTATGTGTCGCCGAACTCGTCGCGGTGCTGACGAAGGTACTTCCGAATCTCGTTGGTGTCATTGCCGTACTGATACAACAAGTCCGAGAAGGACTGGATGCTGGGCGGGTCTGCGTGAAACCCCGTCACCACTGGCCTCCATCGCATTCAGGTGTACATTGTCTTGTGGTCACGAGAAGATGCTCATGTAGAGGTCCGCAAGCTGCCGCAGCAGAAAGACGACCAGCACCAAGAACAGGAAGGCCGCAAGAGCAATCAGTACGGGCCATCCTGGCGTGTTGCGTAGGTATCTACGGCCCAGGAAGCCCGGCAGCAACCTTCGCCGTTGCGCAGACGTTTTGTCCCGATGCTGGGTATAACGCCCTGTGGGGTTGGCTTTTTCTGGCTGGTCGAATGGGATCAGCTCATCGTCCGAGCCCGGATCCTCGGGAACTCCGCGGTTGTCGTCGCGCGGAGGTGGCACGTTGCCGTCCCTTGACATGTCATCCCCGAGTCCCGTCGACGGTTCGGCCAACGGCAGCTTCCCGCTTGATCACTTCCCGCCGCATGGTAACCGTGAGGTCTGCAAACTGGCGGCGGTTCAGCCGGGTTCGGCTTGCCGGATGAGGACGTCTTGAGCACTCGATGTGGTCTCTCTGCCTTCTGATTTGACGTTGACTAGACCATCTGAGTGAGACCCCCTTCACGAAGCCGGTTCCGCAGTCATCTGCGCCTGGTGTCGATATGCTGCCGTTCGGCCAGTCGGCCCAAAATGTCCAATGTGGAGCCCCGCAGGCGTCAAGAGGTCGACATCAAGGACCTGGGCGAGGAGCACTTCGGCGGGTGGGCCGCCCGGAACCCCGAGCAGGTCCCGCTGGCCTTCGACGAGTGCGTGTCCAACACCGTCCCGCTGTTCGCCGGTGGCGCGGACTCGTGGGACAACCTCGCGAAGCAGGACCTCCAGGTCGTGTGGGGGACGCACAGCCAACTGCTGGCCCGGATGCGCTGACGCGGCGCAGGCGGGGAGGAGCTGTGGTCTCCGGCGACCGGTCAGCTCCAGCGAGAACGCGGCTCAACCGGACCACCTGGGGGCGTCCGGACCTGCGACCACCCGGCGGAGTGGCGCTCGCCACGGTGCGGAATTGCACAAAGAGTTCGCGGGTTGAACAGGGACGAGGCACCATTTCGTGGGCCCTTGCCCGGGTAGGACTGGGCAAGTGCACCATGACGCTAGTCCAAGTGGATGAATGTGGGCGCGGACCGCATCACCAACGAGGCCGGTGTGCGTCACATCGGCACAGCGCGGAGCCACCGGGCACCGGGTTGCGCCGACGAGCTCCGCGGGGAGGGCTCGCCTTCGGGTGGCGGGCAGCTGTTGCTGCTGGTCACCCGGCCACAGCTTCGAGAGTGAACGGGAGGGCGAAGCGGTGAAGAAGACCACCCCTGACCTGGAGACACCCATCTTCCGGGAACTGAACGAAGAACTCGGCGCGCTGCCGGAGATCGACGTCCACGACTTCGACGAGCACGCGTTCGACTTCCTCCGCGAGTACGACGCGCAGGCCGAGGAGGAGCCGACCGACGAGTCGGCCGAACCGGTCGCGGCCGCGTCGGGCTCGGGTTCCAGCTCCCGCCGTGGTGGCCGCCGCCGCAAGGGCGACTGACCTGCCCCCACCGCCCAGCTACCCGCCCGGCGCGGGTAGCTGGGTGAAGTGCACCAGCGGCGGCCCGTCCGGGCAGGTGACGGTGCCGACCGAACCCGAGGCCCCGGCCCGCTGGAAGCGCAGCCCGAACGACGTCAGCTGACCCGCGGAGACCCCCTCGCCGGAATCGGAGACCTGCCAGCCGTCGGCGACCAACGCCCGGCGCAGCTCCTCGCGAGCGGCCTCCAGTCCCAGGCCGCTCAGCTCGCCCACCACCACCAGCTTCGGCTCCTCGGCGTCGGGCACGCCCAGGTCCGACCCGCCGGACGGCACCGACACCGGGCGTCCGGCCGGTGCCAGCACCACGCTCGCCTGCCTGCCGGTCCCCGGCAGGTCGGGGGCTGCGCGCTGCTGGCCGCCCGCGGCGAGCAGTTCCCGGGCTCGCGCGCAGTCAGCTCTATCCACCGACCGCCCCTGCACCGGTGCTGCGGGCAGCGCGCACCCCGCCAGCAGCAGCAGCGGCAGCAGGAACGCGGCCCTCACCGCAACACCGCCTCGGTCTCGCTGTCGCAGTACAGGTCGCCGTCGACCTCGCCCAGCGTCTCGAACTGCACCCGGTAGCCGACGACCTGCTGGCTCGGCAGCGCCATCCCCGCCAGCCCGCGCCGGAACACCACCCGGGCCACGCCGTCGGCGCCGGTCTCGCCGTAGCCCAGGACCATGCCCGTCGACTCCCCGCGCGCATCGCGGGCGGAACTGAGGAACGCCAGCCGCCGACCGGGGAAGGGCGCACCGTCGCGGGTCAACCGGGCCTCCAGCTCCAGCGGCGCTTCCGGGTCGGTGACCTGCACCGGCGAGGCGCTCAGCTCCGTCGACCGGCACGCCGAGCACCCCGAGGCGACCGGGAGCAGCCCGGCGACCAGCGCCAGCGCGGCGCACCCCGGCTTCCAGCCGCCCACGTGATCAGCAACCTCCCGCCGAGTAGTCGGTGACCTCGACGTCCTCCTCGCCGAACGGCGTCGAGACCACCGACGCCAGGTCCAGGATGTAGTCCGGCACGTCGCCGCCCGGGTCGAGGAAGGTGAGCGACTGCTGGCCGTCCGCCCCGGAGAGGGTGATCCCGTTGTTCACCGACTCCGCCATCGACGGCTTCGAGCCCAGCTCCAGGCACACCAGCTCGACCGGTCCGAGCTCCAGCTCGAACTTGCTGCTCAACGGCCGAAAATCCTGATCGTACCGGTGGAAGCGGATGGGGAAGTTGGGCGGATCGGCGGCCCTGGTTGGGACGACCAGCCGTCACTCGTCCGCGCCACTGTCGGTGACCGCTGCCACCATGTCGCGCATGTCGACATGGCAGGAGTTCGCCGAGCAAGCCCCGGAGCTGGCCGCTCGGGTCCGGGCGCGGTTGGAGACCTTCCAGCACCACGTGCTGGCCACCTTGCGGCGCGATGGTTCGCCGCGGGTCAGCGGCACTGAAGTCGGTTGGCGGGGGCCCGACCTGACCCTCGGTTCGATGCCGGGGGCGCGCAAGGCCGTGGACCTGCGGCGCGACGCCCGGTTCGCGCTGCACGCCAACCCCGGCGCCGCGGAGGACATGATCGGCGGGGTGGACGTGAAGCTGGCCGGGCGCGCGGTGGAGGTCACCGGCGACGAGCACCGGGCCTGGGTGGCGGAGGCCAAGCCGCCGTCCGCGGACTCGCACCTGTTCCGGCTGGACCTCACCGAGGTCACCACGACCGGCGTCAGCGAGGACCAGACGCACCTGGTCATCACCGCCTGGACCCCGGGCGGCGGGGTCAGGACCACCAAGCGCGCCTGAGGCCGCGGGAGCAGCGCCGGTCCGCCGTGGGACCGGCGCTGCCCGCGATCAGTAGGTGATCGCCATGGCCGGGTTCGCCAGCAGGGCGCCGACGTCGGCGAGGAACTGGGAACCCTGCTGGCCGTCCACCACCCGGTGGTCGAAGCTCAGCGCCAGCTGGCACACCTTGCGCGGCACCACCTGGCCGTCCACCACCCACGGCATGTCGCGGATCGCGCCGAGGGCCAGGATCGCCGACTCGCCCGGGTTGAGGATCGGCGTGCCGGTGTCCACGCCGAAGACGCCCACGTTGGTGATCGTGAACGTGCCGCCCAGCATGTCCGCCGGAGGCGTCTTGCCCTCCCGCGCGGTGCTGGTCAGCTGCTCCAACGCCTGCGCCAGCTCCTTCAGGGACTTCTGGTCGGCGTCGCGGACCTTCGGCACCACCAGGCCGCGCGGCGTGGCCGCCGCGATGCCCAGGTGCACGTAGTCCTTGTAGACGATCTCGCCCGCCGCCTCGTCCCAGGTGGCGTTGACGTCCGGGGTCCGGCGGGCCGCCAGGCAGACCGCCTTCGCCGCGAAGGCCAGCGGGGTGACCTTGACGTCGCGGAACTCCGGGTGCGACTTGAGCTGCTCGCGCAGCTCCATCATCGGCGTGACGTCGACGGTCAGGAACTCGGTGACGTGCGGGGCGGTGAACGCGCTGTTCACCATCGCCTGCGCGGTCGCCTTGCGGACGCCCTTGATCGGCACCCGCCGCTCGCGCGCCCCCGGCTCGGCGACCGGCGCGACCGGCGCGGCGCCCGCGGCGGACTGCACGTCCTCGCGGGTGATCACGCCGCCCGAACCGGACCCGGTCAGGCCGTGCAGGTCCACGCCCAGGTCCTTGGCCAGCTTGCGCACCGGCGGCTTGGCCAGCGGGACGTAACCGCCCGCCGGAGCCGCCGGAGCCGCCGGAACTGCGGGCTGCGGCTCGGGCTGCGGCTGCGGCGGGGCCTCGGCGACCGCTGTCGCCGCTGCGGGCTGCTGCCCCTTGCGGGGACGGCGCTTGGTGCTGGTCGTGCGCGGGCCGTAGCCGACGAGCGTGGCGATCCGGCCGTTGGACTCCTCGCCGATCTTGCCGCCGTCCTCGCCCGCGGGCTCGGCGCCGCCCATGTCGATCGCGATGATCGGCGAGCCGACCTCCACGGTCTGCCCCGGATCGGCGAGCAGCTCGCGGACGGTGCCCGCCCACGGGCACGGCAGCTCGACCGACGCCTTCGCGGTCTCGATCTCCACGATCACCTGGTTCACGGTGACCGCGTCCCCCGGCTGGACCCGCCAGCCCAGGATCTCCGCCTCGGTCAGCCCCTCACCGACGTCGGGCAGCGGGAATTGCTTGATGGCCATCGAAACGACTCCCCTTGTCTCTGGTGCGGCGAAGCCGCTCGGCCCACCTCCGCGGAGCAGCCACCGGCGGGTTCCCGGACATCATCTGGCGCGGACAGCCCGTTCGCCGGGCACGCGCGACCAGGCGGCGTCCGAGGTTGCGCTGCGGGACCACGCACGCAGGGCGGGCACTTCTGGAAACCCTCAGTACGCCAGCGAGCGGTCTACCGCGTCCAACACCCGGTCGAGGTCGGGCAGGTAGCCCTCCTCCAGCTTGCTCGGCGGGTACGGGGTGTCGAACCCGGTCACCCGCAGCACCGGGGCCTCCAGCGAGTAGAAGCACTCCTGCTGCACCCGGGCGGCGATCTCCGAGGTGATCGACGACTCCGCCGGCGCCTCGCTGACCAGCACCAACCGGCCGGTGCGGCGGACCGAGTCGAACACCGGTCCCAGGTCCAGCGGGGACAGCGAGCGCAGGTCGACGACCTCCAGCTCGGTGCCGTCCTCGGCGGCGGCGGCCGCCGCGTCCAGGCAGGTGCGCACCACCGGGCCGTAGCCGACCACGGTCGCCGCCGACCCCGGGCGCACCACCTGCGAGCTGAACAGCGGCGCGGGCGGGGTGCCCGGGTCGAGCTCGGCCTTCTCGTAGTAGCGGCGCTTCGGCTCGAAGAACAGCACCGGGTCGTCGCACTCGATGGCCTGCTGCAGCATCCAGTAGGCGTCCACCGGGTTCGAGCAGGACACCACCTTCAGCCCGCCGACGTGCGCGAACAGCGACTCCGGCGACTCCGAGTGGTGCTCGACGGCGCCGATGCCACCGCCGAAGGGCACCCGCACCACGACCGGCACCTTCACCTTGCCCTGGCTGCGGTAGTGCAGCTTGGCCAGCTGGGACACGATCTGGTCGAAGCCGGGGAAGATGAACCCGTCGAACTGGATCTCGCACACCGGGCGGAAGCCGCGGATGGCCAGCCCGACCGCGGTGCCGATGATCCCGGACTCGGCCAGCGGCGTGTCCAGCACGCGGTGCTCGCCGAAGTCCTTCTGCAGGCCGTCGGTGATCCGGAAGACGCCACCGAGCTTGCCCACGTCCTCACCCATGACCAGCACCTTCGGGTCGCGCTCGAGCGCGGCGCGCAGGCCCATGTTGAGCGCTTTCGCGATGGTGACGGTCTGGGTGCCCGCCGCGGCGGTCGGGCGTTCCAATGCGGGCGCGGCCATCAGCGCACACCTCCTGCCATCGCTTCGTCGGCGAAACCGGCCAGGTACTGCAGGTAGGCCTCGCGCTGCGCGGCCACCTGCGGGGTCTCCTCCGCGTAGACCTCGGAGAACATCCGTTCCGGTGGGGGTTCGGGGATGTTGAAGCAGAAGTCGCGGAACCGCGCGGCCAGCTCGTCGGCCTCGGCGTCCACGCCGTCGAAGAAGTCCTGCTCGACGCCCTGGTCGCGGACCAGGTGCACCCGCAGCCGCTCGATCGGGTCCTTGAGCTTCCACGCCTCGTGCTCGTCGGCGAGCCGGTAGCGGGTCGGGTCGTCGGAGGTGGTGTGCGCGTCCATGCGGTAGGTGAACGCCTCGATCAGCACCGGGCCGTTGCCCTGGCGGCACTCGTCCAGCGCCCAGCGGCTGACCGCGAGGCTGGCGAGCACGTCGTTGCCGTCCACCCGGATGCCGGGGAAGCCGTAGCCGCTGGCGCGCTGGTGCAGCGGGACGCGGGTCTGCCGCTCCAGCGGCTCGGAGATCGCCCACTGGTTGTTCTGGCAGAAGAACACCACCGGGGCGTCGTAGACCGCCGACCACACCATCGCCTCGTGCACGTCGCCCTGGCTGGTGGCGCCGTCGCCGAAGAAGACCATGGTGGCCTCGCCGTCGCGGTCACCGACCTTGCCTTCGAAGCGCTGGCCCATCGCGTAGCCGGTGGCGTTCAGGCACTGGTTGCCGATGACGATGGTGTAGAGGTGGAACCGCGCGCTGATCGGGTCCCAGCTGCCGTGGTCGGTGCCGCGGAAGATGCCCAGCAGCTCGGTCGGGTCGATCCCGCGGCACCAGGCGACGCCGTGCTCGCGGTAGCTCGGGAAGGCCATGTCCTGCGGCTGCAGCGCCCGGCCCGCCCCGATCTGGGCGGCTTCCTGGCCGAGCAGCGGGACCCAGATGCCCAGCTGCCCCTGCCGCTGCAGCGCGTTGCCCTCCCGGTCGGCACGGCGCACCAGCACCATGTCGCGGTAGAGGTCGCGCAGCTGCGCGGTGGAGATGTCCAGGTCGAAGTCGGGGTGCTCGACCCGCTGACCTTCTGGGGTGAGGAGCTGCACGAGGTCAGCTCCGCCTTCGCTCGTCGCGCGCAAACCGGCGATCACCTGCTCCCGTGTGGGTTTCGCTGCGGTAGCGGCAGGGGGGCCGGTGGTGCCTTCGGTTTCCGGTCGCGTCCATTGCTCGGGGGACATGCGTGATCTCCTCGTCTCGCGCCGACCACGCCGCTTGTGGCGCCGTGACCGACAGCCCTGGCCGCGACCTGCGGTGACCTGGTGGGTCACCCGGTTGCGCGACCGGGGCAGTTGGATCGCTCCCCGCCATCCTGGCACGAAACCGGCCTGCATCGTGAGCCCTGCCACAGGGGTCAGGTCCCACCTCGGCGCGGTGGGCCTGCTCCCGCTCGATCACCGTAGTTCGCCGCAGATCAAGGCAAATCCGCAGGTCATCGAAGTAATGGAGGTCCGACTAACGCTTTCTGGACCATCGCAGTGCCGATATTGGAGACGTGCATCGGATACACCTTCAGGTTCTTTGCCCGTTTTGTTACCTTCATCGGCGCCTGCTCCCAGCGAGGAAGGGCCAGCACCGTGGACAGCCCCGAGGTACCCCCGGTCGGTCGAGTGCCCAGCACCGGCGACCTGACCGAGCTCGCCCGCATCATCCGCGCCCTCGGCGAGGCGCTGACCCAGCCGGACTGCGACAAACTGGACGGGTGGGCGAGTACGCGAACCTGCTGACGCTGCCGGACGAGTTCGCGCTGCTGCTGCACAAGCCCGGCGGGACCTGCTGCTCCAGCGCGAACCCGAACGCCGCCACCGCGGCCGCCGAGATCGGCGAACTGGTGCTGCGCGGCCGGGTGGCGGCGCACGGCACCGCGGTCCAGTTGCTGGACACGGCCTCCAGCGGGCACCCGTGGATGGACCAGCTGCTGGTGGACTTCGCGGCGGTGGCCGGGCGCGAGAACCACCCGGTGGAGCTGGGCTGGTGGCTGGCGCTGCGCTCCACCGCCTTCGCGACGCACCGGTCGGTGCTGGTCGAGCGCGGGGTCCTGCGGGTGGAGCGGCGGAAGCTCCTCGGGTTCCTGCCCGACGACCGCTACCACCCCGACCACGCGACCCGGACGGCCCTGCTCGCCGAGCTCCACTCGCTGGCCCGCGGCGAACTCCCGGTCGACGACCGCTTGGCGCTGCTCGCGGCGCTGCTGCACCACACCGGCCTGGCCCACCCACTGGGCTTCGACCGCCGCGAGCGCACCCACCTCCGCACCCTCGCCGACGCCGAGCCCCCGGACGCCCACCTCACCCCCGAGGTCCAAGCGGCGATCCACGCCCTGACGACGATCCCCACCGCGCCCGTCACCCCGAACGGCTGACCGCGGCTCCACCCCGGGCCGGAGGGCGGATTCGGCGAGATCGAGGTGCGGGGTGGGCAGCGGTGCCAGACTGGGGTGATGACTTCGCTCAGCTTGCCGGAAGAGTTCGTGCTGCTGCTGCAGCGGGAGAACGGGTCGTTCTACTCGGCTTGCGACCACGTCGGGGCCGCCGAGCTCGGTGAACTGGTGCTTCAGGGGCGGGTGTCGTTCACCGGGAAGAAGATCCGGGTGGACGACCCCAGCCCGAGCGGCGTCGGCTGGGTCGACGAATCGATCAGCTACCTGCGACGGAAGGCCGGACCGCGGAACAAGCCGGTGGCGGCGACGAGCTTCATCCAGAGCCGGCGCGGGGCGCGCAAGCGGCACTGCGCCGCCCTGGTGCCGCGCGGTCTGGTGCGGCACGAGCAGCGGACCACGCTGTTCATCCCGCACGACAAGTTCTACCCGGACCAGGCGGCGCGCACCTCGCTGGTCGAGGAGATCCGCTCCGCCGCCCGCGGTGAGCTCGAGCTGGACAACCGGTTGGCGCTGCTCGCGGCGCTGACGCACGCGACCGGCCTGGTCCGGCACCTCGGCTTCGAGCGCGCCGACCGCAAGCGGCTGAAGGAGATCAGCAAGGGCGAGGCGCTGGGCAAGGCCGTCGAGCAGGTGATCGCGGCAACAGTCGCGGTGATCACCGCCACCACCACCGCCGCCACCGCGGGTGCGGTCGCTGGCGGGAGCTGAGCGTGATCCTCTCCGACGAGCTGGCCCTGATCGCGCACACCCCGGAAGGGGTGCGCTACGGCGGGGCGCCGCACCTCGCGATCGCCGCCGGTGAGGTCGGCGAGCTGCTGCTCCAGCAGCGGTTGGTGCTGCACGACCGGTTCCTGCTGGTGCACGACCCGACGCCGACCGGGCATCCGGTGCTGGACCAGGTGCTCGGCCAGGTGGTGCACCGCCGCGACCCGACGCGGCTGGCCACCCTGCTGGTGGACCAGGCGCACTGCTACCCGGCGAAGATGAACTACCTGGTCAGCGCCGGTCTGGTCCGGCACGAGGCGCGGGGCGGCGTGTTCACCAGGCACCTCCACGTGCCGGAGCCGAACCTCCGCAACGCCGTGCTGCTCCGGCTGCAGGACATGCTGACCGGGGCGGCGGCACCGGATCCGCGCACGGTGGCGCTCGCCGGGATCGTGCACCACTCCGGGCTGGGTGCGGAGCTCATCCCGTTCCCCGACCACCGCGCTGTCCTCGCGCACTTCGGCGAGCAGGACCCGCTCGGCAGGGTCGTCCTGGACGTGCGCGCGCAGGCCAGGGCCGCGGCGGTGACCACGGTGGTCGTCGCCGCCTCCTGAGCTGCTGGGCAGTTCCGGCCAGTGCCAGCTGCCGTGATTCCGCGGGCATAGGATCGCGGCGTGGATCGTGTTGCCGTTGCGAAGACCGTTGACCAGGTGTGGGACGAATCCGTCCTGCCGAGCCTCTCGGAGCTGGTGGAGATCCCAGCAGTCTCCCCCGCCTTCGACGCCGACTGGGCCACGTCCGGGCACCTCGACGCCGCCGTGGAGCACGTGCGCCGGTGGATCACCGCGCGCGGCATCGCGGGCGCCGAGGTCGAGGTGGTGCGGCTGCCGGAGCGCACGCCGCTGCTGCTGGTGGACGTCCCGGCCACCGAGGGCGCTGGCGAGGGGACCGTGCTGCTCTACGGGCACCTCGACAAGCAGCCGCCGGTGGGCGGCTGGTCGGAGGGCCTGGGCCCGTGGACGCCGGTGGTCCGCGGCGACCGGCTGTACGGGCGCGGCGCGGCCGACGACGGCTACGCCGGGTACGCGGCGATCACCGCGATCGAGGCGGTCCGCGCGCACGGCGGCGCGCACGCGCGCTGCGTGGTGCTGCTCGAGACCGGCGAGGAGTCCGGCAGCCCGGACCTGCCCGCCTACCTGCAGCACCTGTCCGAGCGGCTCGGTGACGTGTCGCTGGTGGTCTGCCTGGACTCCGGGGCGGGCGACTACGACCGGATGTGGCTGACCACCTCGCTGCGCGGCATGGTGCAGCTGGAGGTCACCGTGCAGGTGCTGGAGAGCGGTCTGCACTCCGGTATCGCCAGCGGCATCGTGCCCAGCTCGTTCCGCGTGCTGCGGCAGCTGCTGGACCGGCTGGAGGACTCGGCCACCGGTGCGGTCCGGCTGCCGGAGCTGAACGTGGAGATCCCGGCGAACCGGATCGCCGAGATCCGCTCGTCGATCGCCGCCGCGCCGGGCCTGGTGCGCAACTCGGTGCCGTGGCTGGACGGCCTGCGGCCGGTCGCCGAGGACGAGGTCGAGCTTGCGCTGAACAACTTCTGGCGGCCGACGCTGTCGATCATCGGCGCCGAGGGCCTGCCGAAGCCGGGGGACGCGGGCAACGTGCTGCGGCCCAGCACCACCGCCCTGCTGAGCTTCCGGCTGCCGCCGACCGCGGACCCGGAAGCCGCGCTGCGCGCCGTGCAGGAGGAGCTGACCAACGACGTGCCCTACGGCGCGAAGGTGACCTTCGGGCACACCGAGGCCGGGCTGGGCTGGAACGCGCCCGACCTCGCGCCGTGGCTGGAGACCGCGCTCGACCAGGCCTCGGACGAGGTGTTCGGCGCGGAGTGGCGGACGATGGGCCTCGGCGGCTCGATCCCGTTCATGGGCCTGCTGCAGGACGCCTACCCGGCGGCGCAGTTCGTGGTGACCGGCGCGCTCGGCCCGGACAGCAACGCGCACGTGCCGGACGAGGCGCTGAACCTGCCGTTCGCCGCGAAGATCACCTCGGCGATCGCCTACGTCCTGGACGCCCACGCCACTCGCTGACCGGGGGTTTCGGGGTGGTGCGGGAGCTCGTCGGGGTGGTCAAGGACTACCGGTCGCGGCCGGTGCTGCGGGGTGTGGACCTCGCGGTGGCGGCCGGTGAGGTGGTCGGGGTCCTGGGCACCAACGGTTCCGGGAAGTCCACGCTGCTGCGCATCCTCGCCGGGGTCTCCCGACCGTCCGGCGGAACCACCTCCGGGCGGCCGCGCACCGGCTACGTGCCCGACCGGTTCCCCGCGCGGCAGCGGATGAGCGCCCGCACCTACCTGTGCCACCTCGGCCGGATCAGCGGGCTGCCCACGGCCGAAGCCCGGCGGCGCGCCGGGGAGTGGTTGGAGCGCTTCGCGCTGGCCGGTGGACCGGACGCGCCGCTGCGCGAACTGTCGAAGGGCAACGCGCAGAAGGTCGGGTTGGCGCAGGCGCTGCTGCCGGAACCGGAACTGCTGGTGCTGGACGAACCGTGGTCCGGGCTGGACGCGGCGACCCGCGCGGTGCTGACCGAGGTTGTCGGCGAACGCGCCGCCGCGGGCACCGCCGTGGTGTTCACCGACCACCGCCCGGAGTTCGTGCGGAGCACCGCGACCCGGTCGCTCCGGCTCGTCGACGGTCGCCTCCAGCTGCTGGAGGCCGAGGTGCCGACCTGCCGGATCCGGTTGCGCGGTGGGGGAGGCGAGGACTGGGCCGGGTGGCCCGGCGTGCTGTCGGAGCGCCGGGACGGCGAGGTCGAGCTGGAGGTGGCGGTGGCGGAGCGGGAACCGGTGCTGCTGGAGGCGATCCGGCGCGGCTGCGCGGTGGTCGCGGTGGATTCCGGGGCGGGGCGGCGATGATCGCGCTGGTCCGCTACCGGCTCGCCGAGCTCGGCCACTCGCAGCGCTACCTGCCGCCGGTGCTGCTCCACATCGGACTGCTGGCGGTCTTCTACAGCGATGACACCGGTCCGGCGCTGCCCAGCTACGCGGTGACCGCTGCCGCGCTGGCGGTGGTGTCGGCGTGGCTGACGATCGCGCTGGTCGACGTGGAGGACGTCGTGCAGCGCACGGTCACCCGCGCGCACGTCGGCTCGGTGCACCGGGTGCTCGTCGGCACCGTGCTGACCGTGCTGTGCTGCGCGGGGGTGCTGGCGGTGCTGACCACCGCCTGGTCCCAGGTGACGTCCGGGTTCGCCCACCCGCCAGCGGACCTCGCGATCGGCCTGCTCGGGCACGTGGTGTGCGCGGCGTTCGGCACCGCGGTCGCGCTGCCGTGCTCGGGCCTGGTGATCCGCCGGGTCGGTTACACCGCGATCGCCGCGGCGGCGCTGCTGGCGATTGCGCTGCTGGCCGAGTGGCTCCCACTGGCGCACCCGCTCCTGCTCGGGCTGAGCACGGCGTCGACGCCACCGGCGCTGCTCGTCCAGTCCACGCTCACCGCCGCCGGGCTGCTGGTCGCCAGCACGGCCCTGGTCAGCGCCTGGGTGGCCCGCCGCGGTTAGCGCTTCGGCATGAGCACCCAGAGCACCAGGTAGGCCACGAACTGCGGGCCGGGGAGCAGGCAGGACAGCAGGAACAGGATCCGGACCGTGGACGGCTTCATGTCGAACCGCTGCGCCAGCCCGGCGCACACACCGGCGATCATCGCGTTGTCCCGCGGGCGGGCCAGGGGCATTCGGTAGGTCGTCATGCCTCCAGGGTGCGCGCTGCGGGGCGGTGGCGCGTCAGGGGCGGACCCGGAGTTCTCCCCGACTGGTTGGTCCGACCGGGGTTGGTGTCTTGGCGCGGCGCCGCGGCGCGGGCAGGACGAAGCGGTCCGGGGCCCCGTCGAGGACACCGCCACACGGGTCGTCCAGGGCGTCCGGGACGCGTTCCGGGCGGACCGCGAGGGTGGCGCGCACCTTGTCGCGGGCCGGGTCGAGGGCCTCCCGGATGATCAGCACGCAAAGCGCCACCACGACCGCGTCCCGGATGACCACCGCGCCCAGGAACCAGCCCTCGGGCAGGCCCTTGTTCGCCGTGCCGAGGTAGTAGTACATGCGCGGGGCCCAGACCGCCGCGTCGACCAGCATCCAGGTCAGCAGCAGGCGCCAGCGGGGGATCGCCAGGACCGCCAGCGGCACCAACCACAGCGAGTACTGCGGGCTCCAGACCTTGTTGGTCAGCAGGAACGCCGCCACCACCAGGAAGCACAGCTGGGCCAGCCGCGGCCGGGTCGGGGCCGCCAGCGCCAGCCACGCGATGCCCGCGCAGGCCAGCAGGAACAGCACCAGGCTCACCGCGTTGAGCACCGTCGGGGACGCGCCGCTCGGCAGCGGACCGTCGAAACCGGCCCACCCGGTGAAGTGCATCAGCACGTTGTACAACGAGTCCGGGTCGGCCGGGCGCTGGTTGTTCAACCGAAAGAACTCGCCCCAGCCGTCCGGGTAGAGCAGCAGGACCGGCACGTTCACCGCCAGCCAGGCCAGCGCCGCGGCCAGCACCGCGCGCACCGCCTCCGGCACCTTGCCCGCCCGCCAGGCCAGCACCAGCAGCGGTCCGAGGAAGAACAGCGGGTAGAGCTTGGCCGCACCGCCCAGGCCGATCAGCACCCCGGCCAGCGCTGGTCGGCGCCGCGACCAGGCGAGCAGGCCCGCGGTGCCCAGCGCGGTGGCCAGCGCGTCGAAGTTGGTGAAGACGTGCACGAAGACCAGCGGGGAGAGCGCGGCGAGCGCGACGTCCCACATCCGCCTGCGGCACAGCGCCACCAGCGCCCAGATGGTCACCAGCCAGGCCGCGGCCAGCCAGAACGCGGAGAGGTTGAAGTACAGCACGCTGGTCAGGCCACCCGGCAGCAGGCCGAGCCCGGCCAGCGTCGCCCACCCGTCGGCGGCCCGCGCGTTGACCCACTGGAACAGCCCGGTCAGCACCGGGTACTCCATGTACCGGACCTTCTCCTGCGGGGTGCCCTGGTTCTCCAGCCACGCCGTCTTGTACGGGAACGCGTCGTCGCGCGCCAGGTCACCCATCCCGTAGCGCGGGATGATGTCGGTGTAGCACATGGCGGTGTACTGCTTGTTGTTCCGCCAGTCCAGCTGCGGGCCGCTGCCGGCGTCATAGGTCAGCTGGCAGGGCGCCTTGAACAGCCACGCGGCGGCCAGCACCACCACCGCGAGCAGCAGGACCACCCGCAGCGGTGTCCAGAACCACTGCCTGCCGACCTGCGCGTGCCGCCCCAACCGGCCGCCGAACGGGCGGCTGATCCGCTGCGCCAACGGCTCCGACCAGGTCGGCGCGACGCGGTCGGCGGGACCGAGCGACTCGCTGTCCACCGCCGAATCCGGGCGCCGCTCGGGGGTCGGCGGATCAGTGCTCGCGGGCTCGGTCGAGGTGGACACGTCCGGATGCTACTTGGCGCTGACGACGCACGAGGGGCACCCGCCGCAGCGGATGCCCCTCGCGCGTGAACCGGATCGTCAGCCGTAGTACCTCGGCCTGTCCGTCGGAGCGACGTTGTTCGCCCCGCCGTTGTCGCCGTCCTCCTCGTCGCCGTCACCGTTGCCGTTGCCGTTGCCGGGCGGGCACGGCGGCTCGAAGATGCCACCGCAGTCCCGGCTCGGCTTGGTGGTGGAGGTCGGGTCGTTGGACTCGCTCGGGTCCCGCGACCCGCTCGGGTCCTGCGTCTCGCTCAGCGGCTCGGTGGGCGGCTCGCTCGTCTCCGACGTCGGAGGCGGCAGCGGGATGTCCTCGAACTGCCCGATCGGGTCACCCTTCGGGATCTTCTCCTGCTTCTTGCCCTGCAGGTAGGAGTCCATGAACTTCTGCCAGACCTTCGACGGGTACTTGCTGCCGTAGAAGGTCTTGCCGTTGGCGTCCTTCAGCGGGATCGGGCCGTCCTCGTCGTTGTTGAGGATCGCCACCGCGGTGGAGATCTGCGGCGTCGCACCGACCATCCAGGCGTTCTGGTTCAGGTCCGTGGAACCCCACTGGTGCGTACCGGTCTTGGACCACACCGGCCGGTTGCCCTTGAGCGGGACCTTGCTGCTCGAGGCCACGTCCTTCATCGTCTCGGCGACGTTGTAGGCGATGTCCTTGCTCTCCTCGGCGTCGCTGCCGAACGCCGGCTCCGGATCCGGAATGTCCAGCGCGTACTCCCCGCTCACCGAGCTGAACGCCTCGGACACGAAGTGCGGCTTGACCCGCTGGCCGCCGTTGACGAACGTCCCGTAAGCCCCAGCCATGTCCGTGGGGAGCACCGGGTACAGCCCCAGCGCGATGCCGGACTCGACGATGCCGTTCCTGTTCAGCGGGGTCGACCGCGAGATGCCCGCTTCGTAGGCGGCCTCGGCGACCTTCGGGGTTCCCACCTTGGTCGCCAGGTGGACGAACACGGTGTTGACCGACTTGGTCATCGCCTCGCGGACCCCGCAGTGCGTCGGGGTGTCGCAGTCGATGCCCTCGGAGTTCCGGAAGGGGGTGCCCGCGATGACCTGGTTGTCGCTGCCGTCGTAGTACTCGCCGATGCCCAGGCCCTGCTCCAGGCCCGCTGCCACCACGAACGGCTTGAACGAGGAGCCCGGGTTCTGCGGCGTGCTGGCCCAGTCCAGGTCGCCGCGGTTCTGCTTCGACCCGTAGTAGGCGAGCACGCCGCCGGTCTCCGGATCGACCGCGACCAACGAGGTCCGCAGCGTCTCCGGCTGCGGGTCCATCACCGAGTGGACGGCCTCCTCGGCCTTCTTCTGCGCGTCCGGATCGATGGTGGTCTTGATCTGGTACCCGCCGCGGGACAGCAGGTCCTCGCTCAGCCCCTGTTCGTTCAGCTCGGCCTTGACCGCGTCCCAGATCGCGTCATGCTCGGGGGTGAGGCGTGAGTCCTTGCGGTAGCTCTCGCGAGGCAGGGTTTCGGGGAGCTGCATGGTCTCCCGCTCGCCGGGCTGCAGGAACCCGTTCTTCTCCATCTGCCCGACGACGTACTCCCAGCGCTTCTTGGCTTTCTCCGGCTTGTTGTGGCCGGGGTCGTTGCCACCGTAGGGCGACTGCACCACGCCAGCGAGGACAGCGGCTTCGGCGTTGTTCAGCTCACTCGGTTCCTTGCCGAAGTACGCGTGCGACGCGGCCTTGATCCCGGTCGTACCGCGGCCGTAGCTGGCCGTGTTCATGTACGCCAGCAGGATCTCGTCCTTGGGCTTGTCGTTGGTGAGCTTGTACGCCAGCACGACTTCCTTGATCTTGCGGACGTAGGTCGGGTCCTTCAACAGGTCCTGGTCGAGCTTGAGGAACTGCTGGGTGATCGTCGAACCACCACCGACGCCGGACCCGGTCAGCATGAAGTAGACCGACCGCGCGATGCCCATGAAGTCGAAGCCGGGGTTGTCGTAGAAGGAGGCGTCCTCAGCTGCGAGGGTGGCGTTGCGCATCGCCGGGGAGACGTCGGAGATGCTGTTCACCACCTCACGGGTCTTGTCGGTGGTGACCCGCGCCATCGGTTCACCGTTGGCGTACAGCAGGTCGACCGGCCGCTCCGAGTCCATCACCTTGGCCTGGTCCGGCGCTTCCCACGCGTTGTAGCCGTAGATGAACACCGCGACCGGTGCCAGGACGAACAGCGCGGTGGCGACGTAGCAGGTCCGGCGCACCCGGCGCCAGAGCCGACTGCGCTTGCGCCGCCGGGCGCTCATCTCGTCGTCCGGGTCGTCGTCGGCCGGGGCGAAGTCGTCGAAGCCGTCGTCGCCATCTCGATCATCCCCGTAGCGGGCATCGCCGCGCCCGTCGTCGTAGTTGTCGTACGGGTCGTCGTCCGGGAAGTCGTCGGCGTAGTAGTTGTAGTTGCCCTGCTCCTGGTGGGTGAGCAGCTGCGGCTCGCGGGGCTCCCCCGCGCCACCGCCGTTCGCCGCACCGGAAGCTCCGTTCACACCACCGGCAGCGGCGCCACCGGCCGCTCCGGCCGCGCCACCGGCTGCACTACCCGCAGCGCCAGCGGCGCCACCGGCTGCCGCACCGGCAGCACCGGCTCCCGCGGCCATGCCCGCAACCCCAGCGGCACCCGCCGCGCCCGCGGCAGCAGCGCCACCCGCGCGGCGGCGGTCGCCGCCTGGACCTGGTACGGGCCCAGCGGCGCGCGGGTCAAGGT
>NZ_JBEPDU010000054.1:0-47656 GCF_040300525.1 Saccharopolyspora sp. NPDC000359
TTCCCGGCGATTCAGGGGGGTCACTCGGTGACCCACACCCAATTCGTTATCTCCCGGAGATCCCGAACCCATCTAAAGTTGTCAACCACGAAGCACATCGCATTTTCAAAGTCTTGCCGTTGAAGGCCCACCCACTCTACCACTCAAGCGCGGGAGCTTGGTTCGTGTGCCCGCGTCACGCCCGGCCCGGTTTTCCCGGCCCGTGTCGCGCTGACCTGGACAACTCTACACACCCCCGGGAACCCGCCGAACACCACCCCCCTCTCAAAGTCATCTTCGCAGCTCAGAGCCGATCTCGGGGGTTGAGCGACGGACGGCGCGAGCGGTACCGCTGGACGTGTTGTCGATGTCCACGTTCGTGTGGTCCTGGTTCGTCGCCGCGATTCACCCCGGGCGCGCAGGTAGCCTGCCAGGCGACCGTCAGAACGGGGGTACGCAGTGGACACGACGCCGATCTACACCGAGCTGCGAAAGACTCTGATGGACCCGGAGGACCGCAACTGGGGCCCGAGCTCCCCGCCGGAGTTCGCCGCGGCGCTGACGGAGCGGGTGGAACGGCCCAAGGCGGAGTCGAAGAAGTCGGCGCGCTCCGGCCACGGCCAGCGCAGCCGATCCCGCCGCCACCGCGCGGAGGACTGAACCAGCTCAGCTGGCCAACCGGCGTTCGCGCTGCCGCGCCGGGTCCGGCACCGGTGCCGCGGCCAGCAGTCGCTGCGTGTACTCGTGCTGCGGTGCGCCGAGGACCTGCGCGCAGTCGCCCTGCTCCACGATCCTGCCGCGGTGCATGACGGCCACCCGGCGCGCCAGCAGGTTGACCACCGCCAAGTCGTGGCTGATGAACAGGCAGCTGAAGTTCAGCCTGGCCTGCAGCGACTGGAACAGCTCCAGCACCGCGTCCTGCACCGAGACGTCGAGCGCGCTGGTCGGTTCGTCGGCAATCAGCAGCTCGGGTTCCAGCGCCAGCGCGCGGGCGATGCTGACGCGCTGCCGCTGGCCACCGGAGAGCTCGTGCGGGTAGCGCTGGCGGCGCGACGCGCCCAGCTCGACCGCTTCGAGGAGTTCGTCCACCCTCTTGTCCAGCTCCCGGCCGCGGGCGACGCGGTGCAGGCGGAGTGGTTCGGCGATGCTGTCCGCGATGCTCATCCGCGGGTCCAGGGACGAGCCCGGGTCCTGGAAGACGATGCCGATGTTGCGCCGCAGCGGGCGCAGGCGGCGGGCGGGGAGGCGGCTGATGTCCTGGCCGTTGAGCACGACGCGGCCCTCGGTCGGGGTCAGCAGGCGGGCCACGCACTTGCCGACGGTGGACTTCCCGGAGCCGGACTCGCCGACCAGCGCCAGGACCTCACCTCGGTCGATGCGCAGCGAAACCCCGTCCACCGCGCGCTGGTCGCCGTAGCTGAGCACCAGGTCCTCCACCGCGAGCACCGGCTCGGCCGGTTCGGTGGGCTCGGCCTCCGCGATCTCGAGCCGGGGCACCGCGGCGAGCAGTGCTCCGGTGTACTCGTGCTGGGGCGCGCGGAACAGGTCCTCGACCGCGGCCTGCTCGACGACCTCGCCGCGGTACATCACCACCACCCGGTCGGCGAGGTCGGCGACCACGCCCATGTCGTGGGTGATCAGCAGGATCGTGGTGCCCAACCGGTCCCGCAGGTCGCGCAGCAGGGCCAGGATCTCGGCCTGCACCGTCACGTCCAGCGCGGTGGTCGGCTCGTCGGCGATCAGCACCTTCGGCTCGCAGGCCAGCGCCATGGCGATCATCACGCGCTGCCGCTGCCCGCCGGAGAGCTGGTGCGGGTAGTGCTTGAGGCGCTGGCGGGGTTCCGGGATGCCGACCAGGTCGAGCAGTTCCACCGCGCGCTCGCGGGCCGCGGTGGCGGAGGTGTCCCGGTGCAGCCGGATGGCCTCGACGAGCTGCCAGCCGATGGTGAACACCGGGTTCAGCGAGGTCATCGGCTCCTGGAAGATCATCGCGATGTCCTTGCCGCGGACCCGGCGCAGGTCCTGCGGGCCCAGCTCGGCGCCGTCGAGCTCGATGCGCCCGGTGACCTCGGCGGTGCGCGGGAGCAGGCCGAGCGCGGACATCGCGGTGACGCTCTTGCCGGACCCCGATTCGCCGACCACGGCCAGCACCTCGCCGGGCGCGACGCCGAAGGTGACGCCTCGGACCGCTTCGGCGGTGCCGTCCTCGGTGCGGAACCGCACCCGGAGGTCGGTGAAGGAAAGCACGTCGCTCATCGGTTCCCCTTCGGGTCCAGGGCGTCCCGCAGGCCGTCGCCGAGCAGGTTGAAGCCGAGGGTCGCGAGCACCACCGCGATGCCGGGGAAGACCACCAGCCACGGGGCCTGCGCGAAGTAGGTCTGCGCGGAGGACAGCATCACGCCCAGCGACGGGGTGGGTGGTTGCACGCCGAGCCCCAGGAAGGACAGCAGCGCTTCGCCGATGATCGCCTGCGGGATGGCCACCGTGATCTGCACCAGCAGCGCGTTCACCGAGTTCGGCAGGATGTGCCGGAACATCGCGGTGGTGCCGCGCGCACCTGCCGCGACGCTGGCCGCCACGTAGTCCTCCCCGGCCAACCGCAGGGTCTCGCCGCGCACCACCCGGATCAGGTTCGGCACCTGGGACAGGCCGATCGCGATGGCCGCGTTCACCATCGACGCGCCGAGCACCGCCGCGAGGCCGACGGCCAGCACCAGGAACGGGAAGGCCAGCAGGGTGTCGGTGATGCGGGAGACCACCGAGTCGACGATGCCGCGGTAGTACCCGGCGACCAGTCCCAGCGGCACTGCGACGACGACCGCGAGCAGCACCGACAGCACACCCACCACGATCGAGGCGCGGATGCCGTGGAAGACGCGGGAGAGCTGGTCGCGGCCGAGCTCGTCGCCGCCCAGCGGTGCCGCCAACGACGGCTGCTGCAGGACGTCGTCGAAGTTCACCGCGGCCGGATCGGTCGGGGCGATCAGCGGTGCGGCCAGCGCCACCAGCACGAACAGCACCGACAGGACGAGGCCGACGACGCCGGTGCGGTGCCGCAGCAGGCGGCGCAGCACGCGGCGGGAGCCGCTCGCGCGGGGCGGAACTGCCACCGGCTGGGTCATGCCGCACCTCCACGGACTCGGATTCGCGGGTCCACCACCGAATAGAGCAGGTCGACGAGCAGGTTGACCAGGATGTAACCGGCCGCGCTGACCAGTACCGCGGCCTGGATGACCGGGTAGTCGCGGGTGAACACGGCATCGACCATCAATTTGCCGAAGCCGGGCAGCACGAAGATCTGCTCGGTGACCACCGCGCCGGAGATCAGCGTGCCCAGCTGCAGGCCGAGGATGGTCAGCACGGTGATCAGGCTGTTGCGCAGGCCGTGCACGGCCACCACGCGCCACTCCCCCGCGCCCTTGGCGCGCGCGGTGCGCACGTAGTCGGCGTTGAGCGCGTCCAGCATGGACGATCGCATCTGCCGCATCAGCACTGCGGCCAACCCGCTGCCCAGCACGAAGGCGGGCATGACCAACCGTTCCAGGTTGCCCAGCGGGGACTCGGTGAACGGCACGAAACCGGAGGCGGGCAACCAGCCGAGGCCGACCGCGAAGACCAGCACGCACATCAGGCCGAGCCAGAAGTTCGGGATCGACAGGCCGAACAGCGAGATGCCGTTGCCCAGCCAGTCCAGCGGTCCGCCGCGGCGCACCGCCGCGAGCACACCGGTGGTCAGGCCGATCAGCGCGGCGAACAGCAGGCTGAGCAGGGCCAGTTCGAGGGTGACCGGGATGCGGCTGAGGATGATCTCACCGATCGGCAGGCCGGTTTGCGCCGATTCGCCGAGGTCGCCCTGCAGCGCGCGGCCGATCCAGCTGAAGTACTGCGCGTAGACCGGCTCGTCGAGCAGGTAGGCGCGGCGGATCTCCTCGATCGCGGCGTCGTCGGCCTCGGCACCGGCCAGCGCGACGGCCGGGTCGCCGGGCAGCGCGCGCAGCCCGGCGAACACGACGAGCGAGACCAGCACCAACGTCACCAGGGCCTGCAGGACCCGGTTGAGCGCGTAGCTGCGCAGCATCTCAACTCCCGGACTCGACGCGACCAGCGGTCTTCAGCCGCATGATCCCGTCGGGGTAGACCTCGACACCGGCCAGTTCGACGGTGTGCGCGGTGTAGTACTGCTGGCGGTAGAGGTAGATGACGTTGTTGCGCTGCTGCAGCTGCTGGACGACCTGCTCGTAGAGCTGGCGGCGGCGGTCGGTGTCCTGCTCGGCGGCGGCCTGCTCGAGCAGCGCGTCGGTCTCGGGCGTCGAGTGGCCGCTGTAGTTCTGCGCCGCGCCCTCCGCGTGCATGCCGGTGATGTTGCCGTCCGGGTCGGGGCGGCCGGACCAGCCGATCAGGAAGGTCTGGAAGCGGCCCTTCTTGCCCGCGGAGATGGCGCTGGTCGACTCGCTCGGCCGCAGCACCACGTCGAACCCGGCTTCGGCGGCCATCGCCTGGATGACCTGGCCGACGCGGCTGGTCGTGGAGTCGTTCTGCAGCAGCAGCTCGACGCGCAGCGGGGTGCGCACGCCCGCTTCGGCGAGCAGCTGCCGGGCGCGGGCCACGTCGTGCGGCGGGCAGGCCTGCGTGGCAGGGGTGGCGAACTCGCTGGTCGGCGGGATCGGTCCGCAGGCCGGTTGGTAGAGGCCGTTGAAGGCGATGCGGTTGAGCGTGCGGCGGTCGATGGCCAGCGACAGCGCCTCGCGCACCCGCGGGTCGTTGGCCAGCGGCCCGTCCACGTGGCCGGGCTCGCCGCCGACGTTGCCCATGTTCACGGTGATGCCCATGTACTGGATCGACGGCTGGTTGAGCAGCACCAGGTCCTGCTCGCCGGCCACCACCGGCACGTCCGGCGGGCCTACCTCCCAGACCACGTCGAACTCGCCGGAGCGCAGGTTGGCGATGCGGATGTTGTCGTCCGGGACCGCCTTGTAGACCAGCCGGTCCAGCCGCACCGCGTCGCGGTCGTAGTAGAACTCGCTGCGCTCCAGCACGATCCGGTCCTGGGCGACGCGTTCGACGAACTTGAACGGGCCGACGCAGACCGGGTCGTCGGAGAAGTTTTCGCCGAGCTCGTCCAGCTTCGCCGGGGACATGACCATCCCGGCGCGGTCGGCGAGCACGGTGGGCAGCGGGGCGGACGGCTGCTTGAGCCTGAGCCGCACGGTGGCCGGGTCGACGACCTCGACGGAGTCGATCGCGGTGAGCTCGGAGCGGCGGCCGGAGGACGGCAGCTCGCGGTGCCGGTCCAGGCTCTTCTTCACCGCCGCCGCGTCGAACTCGGTGCCGTCGTTGAACAGCACGCCGGTGCGCAGCGGGATGGTCAGCTCGCGGCCGTCCGGGGAGGTGCGCGGGAGCTCGGCGGCGAGCTGCGGGACCGCGCGACCGGCCGGGTCGACGTCGTAGAGCTTCTCGCACATGCTGTTGAAGACCTGCCGCCCGGCCAGCGTGGTGGCCAGCGTCGGGTCCAGCTTGTCCGGCTCCTGGTCCAGCGCGATCACGGCTTCGCCGCCGCGCACGGTGGGCGCCTGCACCGAGGCGCGCAGCTGGCCGGCGGTCTGCTCGACGTCGACCAGCGGACTGCACCCGGTCGCGCCCACCGCCAAGGCCAGCAGGACCGCCGGAGCACCACGTCTGAACCGCGCCGTCACCCGGGCCTCCCGCCAGCAAGAGGGGCAAAACGCGAGAACCGTATTTCGCCAGCGGTGGCCGTGTCCACACTCGTGATCAATCCGGCATCGCGTCGGGCCCGGGTTGTCCGGTGCCGCAGCCGGTTTCGCCCCGTTGTAGGCCCGGGGTCAGTCGACGGCGGAGGAGAACAGCGGCAGCGAGACCGCAGAGGCCTTGGCCGGTTCCTCCTGCTCCGCGGGCGTCGGTTCGAGGCGCGGTGCGGCCTCGACGACCTCGGTCTCGACGGCCTCGCCGCCCGGCTCGGGCTGCTCGCCGGACTTCTTGCTGAGGTGCTCGCGGGTGCGCTGCGCGGCGCCGCGGATCTGCTCGGTCAGCTGCTTGTTGACCCGCCGGTTCTGCTCCTCCTCGCGCTCCTGCTGACGAGCGGTGCGCGCCGGTTCCGGCTTGGGTCTGCGGGCTGCCTCGATGTAGCGGGTGAGGATGCCGCGCAGGTCTTGCGCATGTTCCTCGTTCAGGTCGATTTCGTACGTCACACCATCCAGCGCGAAGGTAACGGTGTGGTTGGCTGGGGACCCGTCGATGTCGTCGACGAGTTCGACCTGAATCCGCTCGGCCATGATCACCTGTCTCGGGAACGTGCCCCGCCTCGATCCGCGACACTTGCAGGTAAGACTACTGCGAGTCCCGCCCACGTTGTAGCACGTGGCATCTCAGTTGTCTCGCTCCCAACCATAGAACAGCGGACCCACCTGCTGATAACCGCCAGGCGGGTCAGTGCCGCGGCCGGGCCGACCGGGCGCCGGTGAGAACGCACGGTAACCACCACTGGGCGGCTATGCGGAAAGTAATCCAGGGCACACCGGAGAAATTTGCGGCGATGGGTGGAACATTCTTCACGCGGTAGTTTATTGTTCGCTCGCTCTTCTCCGCACGCGCAGTGCGGGGAAGGAGGGGAATCGAGCCGGAATCGAGGGTTACCGTGGCGCAGAAAGTCACCGTTCAGCTCGTCGACGATGTCGACGGCACACCAGCCGACACCACCGTCGAGTTCGCCTTGGACGGGGTGAGCTACGCAATTGACCTGTCCGCCGACAATGCCGCGAAACTGCGCGACTCCCTGGCGTCCTTCGTGGCCAGCGCGCGGAAGACCGGGGGCCGCAAGCGGACCGCGTCGAAGCCGGGCAAGGCGTCGAGCACACCCACCGCGGCGGACCGGGAACGCAACCAGGCCATTCGGGAATGGGCTCGGAAACAGGGCATGCAGGTTTCCGACCGGGGCCGCATTCCCGCGGAGATCGTCGAGGCTTACGACAACGCTCAGTGAGCTGCCGGCGCGGACGGCCGGTGCCGGTCGGGGAAACCGGCCGTCCGCGAAACCAGCCGCAATGACGCCCCGTGGTCGAACGGTGGACCCCCGGTAATTGCGCGCGTTATCGGGCGGCCAGGAAGTCGGCGATTTCCCGACGGGTCGGCATCGAACTGCTGGCGCCGTTGCGCTGCACCGACAGCGCCGAACCGGCGGAAGCCGTGCGCATCGCCTCGGGCATGTCGGCGCCTTCGCCCAGCGCCGCGCTGAGCACACCGACGTAGGTGTCCCCGGCGGCCGTGGTGTCCACCGCCTCCACCGGGAAGCTGGGCACCTCCACTCGCGCGCCGTCCCGGTTGCCGTACAGCGAGCCGCGTGAACCGAGCGTGATCACCACCTCCGGGACCAGCTCCAGCAGCTTCGCCAGTGCCCGCTCCGGGTCGTCGTCGCCGCCGGCCAGGACCGCCGCCTCGTGCTCGTTGGGCACCAGCAGGTCCACGTCCGACAGGAGGTCCGCGGGCAGCTCCGCGGCGGGCGCCGGGGTGAGCACCACGCGCACCCCGCCACGGCGGCCCGCGGCAGCGGCCGCGGCCACGCCGGGGAGCGGGATCTCCAACTGCAGCAGCAGGATCTGCGATCCGGCGATGAGCTCCTCGTCGCCCTCGACGAGGTCGTCGACGGTGCCGTTGGCGCCCGGGACCACGACGATCGAGTTGCCGCCCTGGTCGTCGACCACGATGTGCGCGGTACCGCTGCGCCCCGGCTCGGTCCGCAGCCCCGCGACGTCCACATCGGACTCCTGCAGGACGCGGCGGATCTCGGCGCCGAAGTCGTCCTGGCCGACCGCGCCGATCATGCGCACCTGGGCGCCCGCCTTGGCCGCGGCCAGCGCCTGGTTGGCGCCCTTGCCCCCGGGCACGGTGTGGAACTCCCGCCCGTGCACCGTCTCGCCCCGCTTGGGCGCGGTGCCCGCGTACGCCACCAGGTCCATGTTGCAGCTGCCGAATACGGCCACACTCGTCGTCACGTGGTTCATCATGGCTGATGAGGGCCCCGGGACGGCTGACGGGTCCGGGGCGGGCCGACCACGTACCATGCCGACCAACCGGGCTAGGAGAGGGCGAGACGCGGTGGACTATGCGGTGACAGCGGAGCTCACACCGCCGAATGGTGTGGTGGAGCTCGACCCGCTTCAGCAGGAGGGGATCGCGGCCGTGTTGGACCGCCACCTCGCGCTGGTCGAGGGGGTGTCAGGGCCCGGGGACGCCGACATCGACGTCCTGGACTACCGCATCACCGTGCACCCGGCCGGGGCCAGCGTGGTGCTGGCGCTCGACGCGCCGTCGCTGCTGGCCGCGGAGGACGCCGCCGCCTCGGTGCTCGACGAGCTGATCGGCGAGAGCGAGGTGCTGGCGGGCTGGTCGGTGGCGCACTCGGAGGTGCGCATCACCGAGGACGAGTTCAACCGGTTGGCGGCCAGCGACGAGGCGTCGGACGTCGTCGACGAGCTGGAAGCCGCCGTCGAGGAGGCGCTGGAGACCTCGGCGGAGCCCGCGATGGACGCCGCGCAGTGGCGGTCCCGGTTCCGCGGGCTGGCGCCGCGGCTGCGGGCCTTCGGGCCGGAGGCGTTCGGCGGGGCGGGCGAGCGCGCCGAGCTGGCGGCCGGGGCGCTGGTCCACGCGGTGCGGGTGGTCACCGACGAGGTGTTCTACGACGAGCTGGCGCTGGCGGTGAACAACGCGACGGTCGCCGACGCGGTCGGGCTGCTGGTCCTGGAGGAGCTGCCGCCCTGCTACGACCACCGCTACGACGCGTTCTTCGCCCGCGCGTTCGTGCTGGCCTCCATGCCGGTCGCGGAGCGGCTGACCGGGGAGTCGTGGACGCCGCCGCGCTCGGTGGCCGAGGCGCTGGCGCTGCGGTTGTTCGTCAACGAGGCCCGGGTGGCGCTGGAGGCCGCCGAGCTGATGAGCTGGGACGACAGCGAACCGGTGTTCGAGAGCTTCGGCGCGCGGGCGTTCGGCGACATCGACCACCACGAGCTGTACGAGGTCGACCTGCCGCTGGCCGGTGAGGTGGAGCCGGAGACCGCGGCGCAGGTCGCCAAGCTGGAGGCGGAGCTGCACTCGCGGGGGCTGGCGTTCGACCAGTGGTTCGCGCCCCGGGACGACGACCCGGCCCAGCACCCGTACCTCGACTCGCTCTGAGCCGACGCCGCATTCGCAGGTCAGGGCGCTTCCGCATAGCTGGCTGGTATTCCTATACCGGCCAGTGCTAGCGTCGGTATTATTATACCGGCACTCAGGCACGCGAGGTACCCGTGATCGAGTTGAAGACGCCCACCGAAGTCCAGCGCATGCACACCACCGGCCGCTTCGTGGCCGAAGTGCTCACCGAGGTCGGGCGGATCGCCGACGTGGGGGTCAACCTGCTGGACATCGAGCACCGCGTGCGGGACATGATCAAGCAGCGCGGCGCCGAGTCCTGCTACTGGGACTACTCCCCGTCCTTCGGCAAGGGCCCGTTCCGCAACGTCATCTGCCTCTCGGTCAACGACGCCGTCCTGCACGGTCTGCCGCACGACTACGTGCTCCAGGACGGCGACGTGCTCACCGCCGACATCGCGGTCAGCATCGACGGCTGGGCGGCCGACTCCGCCCGCACGATCATCGTCGGCACCGCCGCCGAGGAGGACCAACGGATCATCCGCGCCACCGAGGAGGCACTGGAAGCGGCGATCGGGGCGGCCCGCGCGGGCAACAAGCTGGGCGACATCTCGGCGGCGATCTGGGCGGTGGCCCGCGAGCACGGCTACCCGGTCAACACCGAGTTCGGCGGCCACGGCATCGGGCGCACCATGCACGAGGAGCCGCACGTGGCCAACCGGGGCAAGGCCGGGCGCGGCATCAAGCTGCACCCGGGCATGACGCTGGCGCTCGAACCCTGGTTCGCCCGCACCACCGAGCAGATCGTCTTCGACCCCGACGGCTGGACGATCCGCTCGGCCGACGGCTCGCGGACGGCCCACTCCGAGCACACCGTGGCCATCACCGAGGACGAGCCTCTAGTGCTCACCCGGCGCGAGGACGAGCGGGCCTGAGCCCGGGGCCGCTTCGCCCCGGGGCGCGCGGAACGGCGCCCCGACCGGTGGCCGGGGCGCCTGCGTGCTGCGGCGGTCAGTCCTGGTTGCGGACCGAGTACGGGGGCACGGTGGCGCCGATGATGGTCGCCTCGTCGATCGTCTCCGGGCGGTAGGACGACTTCGGGAACGCCTCGAGCATCACGTTCGTCGGGTCGTCGATCTGCTCCACCCGGCCGAAGATGAACGCCCACTCGTGCTCGTCGGAGCCGAAGTAGGCCACCGTGTCGAACACCGAGCGGAACCGGTTGTAGGCGCGGATCAGCGTCTCGTTGCGCCACACCGTCGGGCAGCCCGCCTGGAACGCGACCACCCCGCCCGCGGCCAGCACCGACTGGCAGCGCTGGACGAACTCCAGGCCGTAGAGCCGGTTGTGCTGCCCGTCGGCGTCGTCGGCCCGCTCGTCCGGCAGGTCGACCACCACGATGTCGTAGCCCTCCGGCGGCGCCTGGTCGAGGAAGCCCCAGCCGTCGGCGTAGTGCAGCTTGACCGGCCCGTCGCCCTGCTCGGCTCGCCTGAGCTCCTCCGGGGTGTAGCCGTAGGGCAGGAGCTCGGCGCACTTGTTCACGCACAGCTCGTCGATGTCCACGTGGTCCACGCGCGTCGCCCCGGCGGCCACCGACATCTGGCTGGCCACGCCCTCGCTGGAACCGATGATCAGCACGCGCTCGACCTGGGCGGCCAGCAGGAACGCGGGCACCATCATGGCCTCGTGGTAGACGAGCTGGGAGAACTCGGTGCTCTGCCGGTCGTCGTCGCAGAACAGCGACACGCCCTGGCCGGTGCGGCCGATCACGACGTGCTGGTAGGGCGTGTCGCCCTCCCACAGCACCTCGTCAACCCGCCACAGGCGCTGCAGGTCCGCACCCATGGGTTCCTTGATCCAACGGTGCCCGTCCAGCTCGATCAACGGCTTCTCCTCTTTCCTGGTTCGCGTGGTCCATCTGCGTAGCGGTGCGGGTAGCGGAACCTCAGCGCCCGCCTGGACTGCGGGTGCCCTGACTCGTGCATGACCAATACACAGCGTCAGGGTCGTTCTCGCCAGGCGAACGCCGAGAACCCGCGGCGGTGCAAGTTGCGAGGGTGGGTTGTGCGCCTTCGGCGCATGCGCCCCCTGAGATCGGTGCCGGCGCCCGTCGCAGTCCCTGTTCACCGCTGGAAGCGGCTTCGCCGCCTGCCTGACAGTGGTTGGTCCGGCGACTCGCCTCACGCTCTTCCCCTGGTCGGGGCGAAAGGCGCCTTTCGCCGGTTCAGTCGGCGGAAGGCGCCCTTCACCCCGGTTGTCGGTTGCGAGGTTGGCGGCTGGGTGTCGCCGGTCCTGCGGGGCGGTTGTGTTGCTGCTGCTCCGCTTGTGGGGTGTGGTGTTCAGCTCGGGTTGTCGTAGTCCCGGCCGCGTTGGATGGTCTGCACGTTCTGCGTCTCGGGGCGCAGAGCCTCGGCCAGCAGGCTGACCGCCAGCTCCGGCTTCGCGGTGTGCCCGCAGGTGAAGACGTCGATGAAGATCGAGCCGTCCTCCGGGTACGTGTGCAGCGAAGCGTGGGACTCCGACAGCAGCGCCAACACGGTGACCCCCTGCGGCTCGAACCGCTTGGCGATCATCTGGCACACCGTGGCGTGCGACCGGCTCAACGCGTCGTGCAGGGTCTCGCGCAGGAACTGCTCGTCGTCCAGCAGTTCCGGATCCACGCCCTCCAGCTCGGCTAGGACGTGCTGGCCGGTGAACAACCCGACCGGCGGTGTCCCGGTGTCAACGGACATCTATCGACCTCCCATCATTTCGCAGAATTCCTGGTGTTCGCGGCGTTCCGGGCAGCACTGCCCGGGGCCGGGCGATCACGACTGCTGATCGCCGTCGACGCAGTACGTGGGCAGCGGGGTGAACCCGTTGAAGCCCACCGAGGAATAGCTCGCGGTGTAGGCGCCCGCGCTGAGCAGGTCCACCCAGTCACCGCCGCGCAGCGTGCGCGGCAGCTCGTAGCGGGTCCGCTGGTAGAGCACGTCGTCTCCGTCGCAGGTCGGACCGGCCAGCACCACCGGGCCGACCTCGTCGCCGTCGCGGGAGGTGCGCAGCCGGTAGGTGATGGCCTCGCCCTCGGTCTCGGCCAGCCCGTTGTACCGGCCGATGTCCAGGTAGACCCAGCGGGACTCGCCGTCGCAGGAATCGGTGACCAGCACCACCTCGCTGCGCAGCACGCCCGCGTCGCCGACGACGAACCGGCCGGGTTCGACGAGCAGTTCCGGGCGCTCGGCGCCGAAGTGCTGGTCCAGCGATTCCTCGATGCGGCGCACGTAATCGGCCAGCGGCGGCGCGGATTCGGTGTAGGCGGCGGGAAGTCCGCCACCCAGGTTCACCAACCGCAGCCGCAGCCCGCGCTCGGCGCAACCGGCGAAGACCTCGCGGGCGGCGCTGATCCCGTGCTCCCAGGCCGCGGGATCCAGCTGCTGCGATCCAATGTGGAACGACACGCCGCACGGGTCCAGGCCGAGTTCCCGCGCACGCACCAGCAGTTCGACGGCGGTCTCCGGCAGGCAGCCGAACTTGCGGCCGAACGGGGTCCGGGAGCCCTCGTTGTCCACCAGCACCCGGCAGAACACCTGCGCGCCCGGCGCGACCTCGGCGATGTTGGCCAGGTCCGCGGCGCTGTCCGTGGCGAACAGCCGGACGCCCTGTTGGTGGGCGCGGGCGATGTCGCGGCGCTTCTTGATCGTGTTGCCGTAGGAGATCGACTCCGGGGCAGCGCCCTTGGCCAGGCACAGGTCGATCTCGCCGGGGCTGGCGACGTCGAACGACGAGCCGAGCGCGACCAGCTCACCGACCACTTCGGGGGTGGGATTGGCCTTGACCGCGTAGCAGATGCGGGCGTCCGGCAGGGCGGTCCGCAACTGCCGGTAGCGGTTGCGCACCTGCGCCAGATCCACGACCAGGCAAGGAGTTTCGGGCCGTCGCCGGTCCAGGAACTGCTGGATCGCATCCGGAGTTGCGCCGGTCTGCTGCGCGGTGCCGCTGGGGCGGTCCGTCACACCGGTGGTGGCGGACAGATCGGTCAATCCCGGTACCTCCGTCTCGGGTGGTGGGGTGGGGTTTTCGCCGGGCAGAACCCCCGCCGGGGCGGGTGCCCGAAGTGCTCAACTGCGACCGAACACGGTACCCCCCTCACGGAGAGATTTCGAACCGCGCCCACTTGTTCGCCCGGTGAGTCGAATGCGGTGTGAGCACACCCACGAATTCGCCGCACCGACGTCGCGTTGCGTATTCGGACACGGACGTGCTGTGCACCGTTTCCGCTGCCCCGCCCCCTCGCCGCGCATTCCCGCGGAAATGTTCGGCGTTCATGCCTGGGCCACATCGATCCCGCGTGCCGTTGCTCGACCACACCTAGCGTGGTTTCCCTTGGCGGAACTCGATTTCCACCGGGACGGCAGTTCCGCGCTAATCGGTGTCCGATCAGTCCGGTGGTGTCGTGTGGTCGAGTTCGAGGGCGAGGTAGAAGTCCACTCGGGACGGGAAGTCCGAGAGGTCACGCCCGGTGATCTCCTCCACCCGCTGGATCCGGTAACGCAGCGTGTTGACGTGGACGTGGAGCTGCTTGGCGCAGCGCGACCACGAACCCGAGCAGTCCAGGAAGGTCCGCAACGTGCGCACCAGCTCGGAGTGGTGCGCCGCGTCGTAGGCGGTCAAGTCGGCGAGGAGCCGCTCGCGGTAGGAGCGACGCAGCTCGTCCGGAGCCGAGGCGAGCAGCACCTCGTGGGAGGCCAGCTCCGCCGCCGCGGCCACCTTCGCCCGGCCGCGCCTGCGCTGCGCGAGGCGTAGGGCGTAGCCCGCCTCCTCCAGCGCGCCGCGCAGCGCGGTGGCCCGCGTGATGTCGCTGGTGCCGACCGCGAGGCTGCGCCCCACCAAGCACGGTTCGACGTCGGCGGCGATCCGCGCGAGCTCGGCGTCCAGCTCCGCCAGGTGCGCTTCGTCGTCGACGAACAGCGCCGTCGCGCCGTCACCCAGCGGCGCCGTCACCGAGGCCATGCCGGTGGCGGCCGCGATCTCGCGCAGCAGCGTCGTGGACTCGGCCGGATCACCGACGTCCAGCGACACCGCGCGCAGCGGCTCGCCGGTGGGCAGCCCGGCGGCCTCCAACCGGGCGGCGACCTCGGCCGGGGTGGAGGTGCCGTCCAGCAGGCGGCGCAACGCCGCCTCCACCGAGCGCCCCGCGATGCGGCGGGCCTCGTCCACCCGCGCGCGCAGCAACGCCACCACCGTGCCCAGGTCAGTGGCGATGGCCACCTGCTCGGAGCCCCAGTCGTCGAAGGCGCCAGCGGCCAGGACGAACCAGCGGGCCGCCCGCGGCTCGGCGTCGGACTCCACCGGCCACAGCACGTGCGCGGTGCCCTCGGAGCGGGCCGTGCTGGGCAGCCGCCCCGCGGCGAACTCGCGCAGCGCGGCGCGGCGGGCGGCCTCCGGCAGCTCCGCGGTGCCGCCGACCACCCAGCCCGCCGCGGACAGCACCCAGCAGTCCGCGCCCAGCTCGTCGGCCGCCATCCGCAGCGCCTGGTCCAGGTCCGCGCCCGCGGCCACCGCCGCCACCAGTTCCCGGCGCGGGGCGGAGCGGCGCTGGACGCGCTCGGCGAGCGTGTTGAAGCTGACTGTCAGCGGCACCTCGAACACCGGCAGGTCGTGGCGGCGGCAGGCCGCGACCAGGTCCGGCGGGGCGTGCCCGAGCCGCGCCGTCCCGGCGGCCAGCGCGGCCACCCCGGCGTCGACCAGCGCGCTGACGAACCGCTCCGAGTCGGCCGGGCCGTTGTGCCACATCAGGCCGCTGAGCACCAGCTCACCGCCGGTGAGGTAGCGGCGCGGGTCGATCAGGTCAGTGATGTAGACGCCGCGCACCGGCCGGTCCGCCCGGTCGCCGCCGTGCAGCGGCACCAGCCCGAGCTCCCGGTCGGCGAGGAGATCGCCCAGCAGCACCCGACCCTCCCTCCACGCGTTTGGAGGAATGTACAACTCCGGTTCCGCACCCGGAAGGCTTTTTCGGGGTTTCCGCCGCTAGTCAGCGGGAGCACCCCGGCTGTGTACTGACTCACACCTTCACCGGCCGTGACGAGGAGTACACCGTGGAATTCCTCCGCCCCGCGTCGTGGCGGGAGGCGCTCGAGGCCAAGGCCGCGCACCCCGACGCGACGCCCATCGCCGGCGGCACCGACGTGATGGTCGAGATCAACTTCGACCACCGGCGTCCCGACCTGCTGCTGGACCTGACCCGCATCCCCGAGCTGACCACCTGGTCGGAGGCCGACGGCGCGCTGCGCATCGGCGCCGGGCTGCCCTACACCCGCCTCATCGACGAGCTCGGCGACCGGGTGCCCGGGCTGGCGATCGCCAGCCGCACGGTCGGCTCCCCGCAGATCCGCAACCGCGGCACGCTCGGCGGCAACCTCGGCTCCGCCTCCCCCGCCGGGGACGGCCACCCGCCGCTGCTGGCCTCCGACGCGCAGGTCGAGGTCGAGTCGGTGCGCGGCACGCGGCTGATCCCGGCGGCGGAGTTCTTCACCGGGGTCAAGCGCAACGCGCTGGCCGCCGACGAGCTGATCGCCGCGGTGCGCATCGCCCCGGCCACCGGCCCGCAGCAGTTCGCCAAGGTGGGCACCCGCAACGCGATGGTCATCGCGGTGTGCACGTTCGCCATCGCCCTGCACCCCGAGCAGCAGCGGGTGGGCACCGGCATCGGCTCGGCAGCCCCGACCCCGCGGCGGGCGCTGGAGGCGGAGGACTTCCTGGCCGCCGAGCTGGACTGGGCCGGGCGGCGACCGCTGGCGGACTCGGTGGCGCACCGCTTCGGCGAGCTGGTCGCGCAGGCCTCCTCCCCCATCGACGACGTGCGCGGCACCGCCGACTACCGCCGCCACGCGCTGGCCGTGATGGCCCGCCGAACCCTGTCCTGGGTCTGGCACGAGCACTGTTCCGGGAGGCAGGAATGCGCCTGAAGTTCACCGTCAACGGACAACCGCACGAGGCCGACGACGTGTGGGAGGGCGAGAGCCTGCTGTACGTGCTGCGCGAGCGGCTCGGCCTGCCCGGCTCGAAGAACGCCTGCGAGCAGGGCGAGTGCGGCTCCTGCACGGTCTACCTCGACGGCGTCCCGGCCTGCGCGTGCCTGGTGGCCGCGGGGCAGGCCGAGGGGCGCCAGGTGCGCACCGTGGAGGGCCTGGCCGAGGGCGAGCGACTGGACCCGGTCCAGGAGGCGTTCGTCGAGGCCGGGGCCGTCCAGTGCGGGTTCTGCACGCCGGGCCTGCTGGTGCAGACCCACGACCTGCTCGAGCGCGCGCCCGAACCCTCCGACGCGGAGATCCGCGAGTCCCTGGCCGGGAACCTGTGCCGCTGCACCGGCTACGAGAAGATCATGGACGCGGTCCGCCTCGCCGCCAGGCGCAAGGCCGAGGCCCGCTGATGAGCGACCAGCGCGACCGCACCTCAGGGGACCGTGCCGCGAGCCAGCCGCGGAGAACCGCTGAGCGGGAGACGACCCCCCACCGCAACCACCACGGCGAAGCGCGGGGAGGCAGGGTTGTCATCGAGGGTGGTGCCGTGGTCACCGTGGACGACTCGGGTACCGAGTTCGTCGAGGGCCACGTGGTGGTGGAAGCCGACCGGATCGTCTCGGTCGGGCCCGGATCCGCACCGCCGCAGGAAGGCGCGGTGCGGCGCGTCGACGCCTCCGGCTGCCTGGTCACGCCCGGGTTGGTCAACACCCACCACCACCTCTACCAGTGGGCGACCCGCGGTTACGCGGCCGACGCGACGTTGTTCGGCTGGTTGACCGAGCTGTACCCGGTGTGGGCCGGGATCGACGAGGAGATCACCCACGCCGCGGCGTCGGCGGGCCTGGCCCGGATGGCGCTGTCCGGCTGCACCACCGCCGCCGACCACCACTACGTCTTCCCGCGCGGCGGCGGGGACGTGTTCGGCGCCGTGGTGTCCGCCGCGCAGCGGGTCGGGGTGCGGCTGCACGCGGTGCGCGGCTCGATGGACCGCGGCCGCTCGCACGGCGGGCTGCCGCCGGACTCCGTGGTCGAGGACCGCGACGCGGCGCTGGCGGGCACCCAGGACGCCATCGACCGGTTCCACGACCCGTCGCCGGGCGCCCGCGTGCGGGTCGCGGTCGGGCCGTGCTCGCCGTTCTCGGTCAGCACCGAGCTGATGCGGGAGGCCGCAGAACTGGCGCGGCGCAACGACGTCCGGCTGCACACGCACCTCGCCGAGACCGTCGACGAGGAGGAGCAGTGCCAGGCCGAGTTCGGGCGGACGCCGGTCGAGTACGCCGACGAGCTGGGCTGGCTCGGCCCGGACGTCTGGCTGGCGCACACCATCCACCTGTCCGAGAAGGGTGTCGCGCGGCTCGGTGGGACCGGGACCGGTGCGGCGCACTGCCCGAGCTCCAACAGCCGCATCGGCGCCGGGGTCGCCCCGGTCCGGCCGCTGCTGGACGCCGGTGTCCCCGTCGGTCTGGGGGTCGACGGCGTGGCGTCCAACGAGGCGGGCGGGCTCGGCGAGGAGATGCGGCAGGCGCTGCTGACGGCGCGTGCCCGCTACGGGCCGCAGGCGCTGTCGGTGCGCGACGCGCTGTGGCTGGCCACCCGCGGCGGCGCGCGCTGCCTCGGCCGGGACGGCGAGCTGGGTTCACTGGAGCCCGGCAAGCTCGCCGACATCGCGATCTGGCGGCTGGACGACCTGGACCACGTGGGAATCACCGATCCGGTGGCCGCCCTGGTGCTCGGCCAGCTGCCGAGGTTGGAGCGCCTGCTGCGCGGTGGCGCGGTGGTCGTCGACGACGGCCGGTTGATGTCGGTCCCCGACCTCACGGCCGAACTCGCCCACGCCGCCACCCGCCTCCGGGAGGCGTCATGACCACCCCCGCCCGGATCGCACCCCACCCCGACCTCGGAACCCGGAACGGGGTCAGGCCTCCCCGCGCCCTCGGGGACCGCTCGGTCCTCGGGGCTTGGTCCGAGGTCCGGGTGTCCGGGACCCGGGATGTTCCGCCTGGTTCCGCGAGTTCCACGGAACCCGGACGTCTGATCCCCATCGAGATCGCGGAAGTCCTCCGCAGGTCGGACGAGTTGTCCACATCCACCGGCGCGTCGGCCGCCCGACACGCCGCGAGAGCACAGGTCCAACTGGAACTGTGGTCCCCCGCCGCCGGACGCGCGGGTGGGGGCCGAGCAACACCGGAGGTGTTCGCATGAGCAGCAGCCACGCGCCTGCTCGCAGTCCGCAGGAGCTCAACGACGCCATCGGCGGCGGGATCGGGGAATCCCCGCTGCGGCCCGACGGGGCCATCAAGGTGCGCGGGGAGTTCGCCTACTCCTCGGACCTGTGGGCCGAGGACATGCTGTGGGGCGCCACGCTGCGCAGCCCGCACCCGCACGCCCGGATCAAGACGATCGACATCGGTCCGGCGATGGCGGTGGCCGGGGTGCAGGCGGTCCTGACCGCCGAGGACGTGCCCGGCGACAACTGCTTCGGGCTCAAGCACGCCGACCAGCCGGTGCTGGCCGCCGACGTGGTGCGCTACGAGGGCGAAGCGGTCGCCCTGGTGGCCGCTGACCACCCGGAGACCGCGCGGCGGGCACTGCAGCGGATCGTCGTCGACTACGAGGTGCTCGAACCGGTGCTCGACGCCGAGCGGGTCGCCCACGACGAGTCGCTGCCGAAGCTGCACGAAGGCGGCAACGTGGTGCGGCACCAGAAGATCGTCAAGGGCGATCCGCGGGCCGAAGCCGACGTGGTCGTCTCCGGCGTCTACACCGTCGGCATGCAGGACCAGGCGTTCCTGGGTCCGGAGTCGGGCCTGGCGATCCCCGCCGAGGACGGCGGCGTCGACCTGTACCTGGCCACCCAGGACCTGCACTCCGACCTGCGGCAGACGGCGCGGGCGCTCGGGCTGCCGCCGGAGAAGGTGCGGATGACCATGTCCGGCGTCGGCGGCGCGTTCGGCGGCCGGGAGGACCTGTCCATCCAGGTGCACGTCTGCATGCTGGCTCTGCACGTGGGCAAGCCGGTGAAGATGGTCTACAACCGCGAGGAGTCGTTCTACGGCCACGTGCACCGGCACCCGGCCAAGATGTACTACGAGCACGGCGCCACCCGCGACGGCCAGCTCGTCTACGTCAAAGCCCGGCAGTACTTCGACGGCGGCGCCTACGCCTCGAAGACGCCAGTCGTGGTCGGCAACGGCACCACCCTCGGCGCCGGGCCGTACAAGGTGCCCAACGTCGAAATCGAGGGCTGGGGCGTCTACACCAACAACCCGCCGTGCGGTGCGATGCGCGGATTGGGCGCGGTGCAACCGACTTTCGCCTACGAGTCCCAGATGGACAAGCTCGCCGCCGCGCTGGGCGTGGACCCGGTGGACCTGCGCATCCGCAACGCCATCGAGCAGGGCGACTCGATCCCGACCGGGCAGGTGCTGGACTACCCGGCGCCGGTCGCCGAGCTCCTGGAGCGGGTCCGGGCGCTGCCGATGCCCGCCGAGCACAGCGGTCCGGTGGACATCCGGGACCTGCCCGGCGGGGCGTCGAACACCACGCACGGCGAAGGTGTGGTGCGCGGCGTCGGCTACGGCGTGACGATCAAGAACATCTGCTACGCCGAGGGCGCCGACGACTTCTCCACCGCGCGGGTCCGGTTGCAGGTCATCGGCGGTGAACCGGCCGCGATGGTGCACACCGCGGCGGCCGAGGTCGGCCAGGGCCTGGTGACCGTGCAGCAGCAGATCGCGCGGACCGAGCTCGGCGTGGAGCGGGTGACCATCCACCCGAACGACACCAGCGTCGGACCGGCCGGTTCCAGCTCCGCCTCGCGGCAGACGCTGGTGACCGGCAGCGCGGTCAAGGCCGCCTGCGAGGCGGTGCGCGACGAGCTGTTCGCGAGGGTCGCGGAGCGCTACGACGTCGACCCGGCGCAGCTGACGCTGCAGGGCGGCAAGATCGCCTCCGAGACCCGCGGGGTGCTGACCGACCTGGTGGAGGTGCTGGGCGACGACGTCGTGGAGCAGACCCGCGAGTACCACCACCGCGAGACCTACCCGCTGGACGAGCGTGGCCGCAGCGACCGGGTGCACGTCCAGCACGCGTTCTCCGCGCACCGCGCGGTGGTCGACGTCGACCTGGACCTCGGACTGGTCAAGGTGGTGCAGCTCGCCTGCTCCCAGGACGTCGGCAAGGCGATCAACCCGGACGCGGTGATCGGCCAGATCCAGGGCGGCTCCACCCAGGGCATGGGGTTGGCGGTGATGGAGGAGATCAAGGTCGTCGACGGCCGCATCCGCAACCCGTCCTTCACCGACTACCTGATCCCGACGATCCTCGACACCCCGCCGATGGAGATCGACGTCATCGAGCGCGGCGACCCGAACGCGGCCTACGGGGTCCGCGGCGTGGGCGAGCCGCCGACCATCTCCACCACCCCGGCGGTGGTCGCCGCGATCCGCGCGGCCACCGGCAAGGAGCTCCCGCACACCCCCGTGGCGCCCGAGCACATCGTGTGACAGACCGCTGCGGCGGCGGAGCCGGGCCGCCGCCGCAGCACCCCCTTCCCAACGAGAGCGAGGAGCAGGACATGCCGGTCGACGCAGCGACCAACACCGAGCAGGACTGGATGACCCGAGCAATCGAGCTGGCCACGGCCAACGTCGCCACCGGAGGCGGCCCCTTCGGAGCCCTGGTCATCAAGGACGGCGAAGTGGTCGCGACGGGCACCAACCGGGTCACCGCCGACCTGGACCCCACGGCCCACGCGGAGGTCACGGCCATCCGGAACGCCTGCCAAGCCCTGGGCACCTTCAAGCTGGACGGTTGCATCCTGGCAACCTCCTGCGAACCCTGCCCGATGTGCCTGGCCTCAGCCCTCTGGGCCCGCCTGGACCGGGTCCTCTACGCGGCAGACCGCAACGACGCAGCCCAAGCAGGCTTCGACGACCGAGCCTTCTACCGGGTCTTCGAAGACCCCAACACCCCCACCCCAACCCCGGTGACCCGGATCGAGGTGCCCAACAGGAACGAAGCCTTCGAAGCCTGGCAGAACAAACCAGACCGGGTCGACTACTGACCCCCGAAGCAGTCAACCACCACCGGAACCCCTGGCGGTGAGGTCGCAGTTTCGATTGGAACCGCACACAGCACCACCGCAGGATCCGTCGAGAACGACGGCAGTTTCGATTGAAACTGCGCGTGCGGAAGCAGCCACCCACCGCTTCGAGCACAAAGCAACAACGCACCCAACGGAACCGATTTCCACCCACTCCCCCCAGTACCACCACCAATTCCCGAGCAGCCCCGCCCCAACCCCAGCCCTGCACAGCGGTTCCGCCAGCGACGACCGGGTCGCCCCGGAACCCCGCGGGTGGGCCTCCCCACCGCTTCCGCCACGGCGGAACCCAGGCCCCGCCCGCCATCCCGGGAACCACACCGGGACAGCGGAAATCACCCGAACAAAACGCCCCACCGCGAATTCGGCGGTCGACCTCCCCTGCCCGGGAGACCTGCCGGAGAAGTAGTCCGGGCGGTGCGCGCAGCACCGCCCCGGGGGCGCCCACCGGCATGGGAGGACTCATGACCCAGCAGCTGCGACCGGACAGAGCCGACGCGGAACCGTCCGGGATGGATCGCTTCTTCCGCATCACCAGCCGCGGCTCCACGCTCTCCCGCGAAGTGCGCGGCGGCCTGACGACGTTCGTCGCGATGGCCTACATCGTGATGCTCAACCCGCTCATCCTCGGCTCGTCCGCGGACGCCACCGGCGCGCAGCTCACCCCCGAGCAGCTGACCACCGCCACCGCGGCGACCGCCGGGGTGATGACCATCGTGATGGGCCTGGTCGGCAACGCGCCGCTGGCCCTGGCCGCGGGCCTCGGCGTGAACGCCGTGGTGGCCTTCACCATCGCCCCCGCGATGACCTGGGCGCAGGCGTTCGGACTGGTGGTGCTGGAGGGCGTCGTCATCATCGTGCTGGCCGTCAGCGGCGTGCGGGAGAAGATCATCAACGCCATCCCGGCGCCGCTCAAGACCGCGCTGACCGTCGGCATCGGCCTCTACATCGCGCTGATCGGCCTGGTCAGCGCCGGGTTCGTGACCCGGAAGCCGGACGCGGCCGGCACCACAGTGCCGGTCCAGATGGGCCAGGGCACCGAGGGTCACCTGGTCGGCGTGCCGATCGCCATCTTCTGCCTGAGCCTGCTGCTGATGCTGGTGCTGCTGGCGCGGAAGGTGCCGGGCGCCATGCTGATCGGGATCGCGGTGAGCACCGTCGTCGCGATCGCGGTCAACGCGGCCTTCGGCATCGACCCCGAGCAGTGGGGCACGATCGTGCCGGAGCTGCCCGACCACGTGGTCGGCAGCCCGGACTTCAGCCTGTTCGGGCAGGTGGACCTGTTCGGCGGGTTCGCCGCGGCGGGCGGCATCGCGGCCACCGTCTTCCTGTTCACCCTGGTGCTGTCCGGGTTCTTCGACGCGATGGGCACCATCACCAGCGTTTCCTCGGAGGCCGGGCTGGTGCGCGGCGGCAAGGTCGAGGGCATGGGCCGGATCCTGGCGGTGGACGGCGTCGCGGCCGCGGCCGGTGGGCTGTCCGGGTCCTCGCCGAACACGGTGTTCCTGGAGTCGGCGACCGGCGTCGCCGAGGGGGCGCGCACCGGGCTGGCGAGCGTGGTCACCGGGCTGCTGTTCTGCGCGACGCTGCTGTTCACCCCGCTGGCCGCGGTGGTGCCCGCGCAGGCCGCCGCCCCGGCGCTGGTGATCGTCGGCGCGCTGATGATGGCGCAGGTGCGGCACGTGCCCTGGGACGACCCGGAGTACGTGGTCCCGGCGTTCCTGACCATCGCGGTGATCCCGTTCACCTACATGATCACCAACGGCATCGGTGCCGGGTTGGTGGCCTACGCGGTGATCAAGGTGGCCCGCGGCAAGGTCCGCGAGATCGGCTGGCTGGTCGGGGTGCTCGCCCTGGTCTTCGCCGCCTACTTCGGCATCGAGGGCGTCGAAGCCCTCGTCGGCTGACGAGCCGCACGTTCGGATGAACGGTGCTGGGCACCCGCGTCCTGCTCAGGCGCGGGTGCCCTTCGCGTCGGTGGGTAGCGTGGGTGGGGTGGGAGTTGCGGGTGTGGTGCTGGCGGCCGGGGCCGGGCGGCGGTTCGGCAAGCCCAAGGCGCTGGTCGAGCACCAGGGGGTGCTGCTGGTCGACCGGGCTGCCCGGGCCCTCGCCGACGGCGGGTGCGCACCGGTCGTCGTGGTGCTCGGCGCCGCCGCCGAGGAGGTGCGCGACCGGGCCGAGCTGACCGGGGCGGCGGTGGTGGTGAACCCCGACTGGGACACCGGGATGGGGTCCTCGCTGCGGGTCGCCCTCGATGCCCTGACCAGCACGGACGCCGATTCCGCCGTGGTGCTGCCGGTCGACATGCCGGGGATCGGGGCCGCGGCCGTGCGCCGGGTCGCCGAGCTGGCCGCCCCGTCGGCGCTGGCCGCCGCCGCGCACGGCGGCAGGCGCAGCCACCCGGTGCTGCTGGGGCGCGAGCACTGGGCCGGGGCGCGGGCCGCCGCGACCGGGGACGCCGGGGCCCGCGGTTACCTGCGGGACCGCGAGGTGGTGCTGGTGCCCTGCGACGACATCTCCGCTGGGTTCGACGTCGACCGTCCCGAGGACCTGCCCCCGCCGGGCACGTAGAGTCGACGGCCACGCGGGACCGGTCCGCCACCGCTGCCGGGCCGCCGGCGTCGCACCAGCGCCCGAGTCGAGCCAGAACCGGAGGCGTCCATGGCACACATCACCGCCAACTACCTGCCCGAGGGTGACGACTGGCTGGTCACCGTCACCACCGACACCGAGCAGCGCAGCGCCCGCGCCCCGGGCCTGATCGCCGCGCGCGACCAGGCGGACCAGCTCATCGAGCAGCTCGCGCCCAGCTCGGTCGGCCGGATCGTGATCCACCTCCTCGACGGTGACGGCTTCGCCTTCACCACCGCCTACCTGCAGGCCCGGCACGGGGTGTCCGCCGCACCGGCCGGCGGGACCGCGCAGACCGGCCGGTGACCGCGCGCACCACCGCGATCGCGTGCACAGTGGACCGATGAGCGCCGCCGAGCAGCTCGGGCGTCCTCACCGGACGAACGCCACGCGCCCCGACAGCTGCTCGTGAAGCGAACTTCGAACTGGCCCGGAGCTTAGGATGACGGTCGTGAACGCGCCGACGAGCAGTGCCCGCGAGGAGGAGAACGTGGCCAGCGCCGAGCAGACCCGACCGGCCGGTCGGGGACGGCCGCGGGACGCCTCCCGCGACGCCGCGCTGCGCCAAGCCGCGATGGAGGTGCTGTCCCAGGTCGGCTACCGGGCGCTGACCATGGACGCGGTCGCGGCCCACGCGCGGGCCGGCAAGGCCACCATCTACCGGCGCTGGGACTCCAAGCTGGACCTGGTCATCGACACCTGCACCCAGCTGGTCCAGCGCAACATCCCGGAACCCGACCGGGGGTCCATCGAAGCCGACCTCGGCGACTTCCTGCGCAGCTTCGCCTCGTTCCTCACCGGCCCGGTCGGCAAGGCCGCCCAGGCGCTGGTCGGCGAGCTGCCGCACGAGCCCGAGCTGGCCGCGGCGTTCCGCGAGTCCTTCCTGCTGCCGCAGCGCGACGTCCTGCGCCGCCTCGTCGAGCGCGGGGTGCGTCGCGGCGAGATCCGCGCGGACGCCCCCATCGACACCGTCGTCGAGATCACCGGCGCCTGCCTCATCTACCGGCTGATGCTCACCGACGAGCCGCTCGACACCGGCTTCGTGGACCGGCTCGTCCACGAAGCGCTGCTGCCGCTGCTGCACGGCTGATCACCACCGCTGTCGCGGGATAGGGTGAAAACCCGATCTCGAGGTGCGGAGGTTCACGTGACACGTGGAACGGTGTTGGAACTCACCCGCTGGCCGGTGAAGTCGCTGCGCGGCGAACCGGTGCGGACCGCCCGGTTCGACCACCGCGGGATGGCGGGCGACCGCGCGTACGCGCTGCTGGACCAGCGCCCGAACCGCGCGGGCAAGCTCCTGACCGTCCGGCAGAACCCCGGCATGCTCGCCTGGGGTGCCGCCTACGGCGACACCGCCGACCCGGCGGAGCCGCCGCAGCTGCGCGCCCCGGACGGCACGACCTGGGACTGGCAGGACCCGAAGCTCCCCGACGTGCTCGCCGACTCGCTGGACATCCCGCTCGACCTGCGCGCGGCCGACGGCCAGCAGGACCGCGGCCCCACGGTGCTGGTCACCTTCGAAGCGTCGCGCGCGGCACTGGGCGAGGAGCTCGGCGCGGAGGTCGACCTGCGCCGGTTCCGGACGAACGTGCACATCACCGCCGACCTGCCCGCCTTCGCCGAAGAGCAGTGGGAACCCGGGACGACGATCACCGCGGGCGCGGTGGAGCTGGCGGTCACCGGCGACCACGCCGGGCCGTGCATCCGCTGCGCGGTGCCGAGCTGGGACGCCGAGGGCCGGGAACGCTGGCGGGACCTGCAGACCCACCTGATCGGCCGCCACGAGAACAAGTTCGGCGTCATCATGCGCGTCACGACGCCCGGCGAGATCAGCCGAGGAGACGCGGTGGGGGTGCGGTGAACCCGCGGGCCTCGAGGAGGCCCACGGGCATCACCGGAACAGCTTGCGCACCACCACGATGGCGACCAGGGCACCAACCCCGATCAGCGCGTAGCGGACTCGCGGATCGTTGAGCTTCTCCTGCACGCTGGCCTTGCCAGCGTCGACGAACCGCTGCGGGTGCGCCTTCTCGCTCAACTGGTCCAATGTGGTGGCCAGCGCTTCACGCGCCTGCTCGATGTCGCGCTCAATGGCGTCCGGATCACGAGCCACGTGTCCTCCTCACCCTTCACCTGGCTGCTGACCACCGTAGAGCACCGCCGGACCACCCACGCACCAGCGGTTGGCGTGTCGCGCCCACCACCACCCCAGCCCGCCCCACCTCCCAAGATCGAACCACCCGCTACGCTGGACCCCACCAGGGGCCGTAGCCCAACCGGCAGAGGCACTAGGTTTAGGTCCTAGCCAGTGAGGGTTCGAATCCCTCCGGCCCCACTGCGAGCGTGGGAGCAGTGTGCCTGCGGGAAGCGCAGGCCTTCCGCTCTCCGCCACCCCACCGCGGGTGCCGAGCCCCCGCGAACCTCCACGGAGCGGTGGTGCCGCACCCCCTGCTCCAAGCGACAGGCGCCGTCCCCGGCCCGCGCAACAAACAACCCCGATCGCACCACCCCCAGCACGACAGAACCTCACCCAACCGAACCCCCCAGCGGCGAGGTCGAACCTCCACCTCCCCCCGACCAAACCGCCTATGACGAGGCAAATCTCCACCAACGCCCAGCGGCAGGACGGGACGGAACCCCGCCCCGGCTGAACCCCCGGTGGTGAGGTCGCAATTTCGATTGAAATTGCACACAGCACCTCCGCAAACCCCCGTCGAGAACGACAGCAATTTCGATTGAAATTGCGCGCGCGGAACGCAACCACCTACCGCTTCGAACCCAAACCAACCACGCACCCAACGGAACCGATCCCCACCAACTCCGCCCAGCACCACCACGAATCGCCCAAGTCCGCACCCCACCACCGCCCCTTCGCACCGAACCCCAGCCCGCCCCTCCTCCGACCGTCTCTCCGCCCTTGTCCCCTTCGGTAACGTGCGGTGCGTGCGCATCCGTGAGCGGCGGGCGGCTGAGGCCGTCACCTCCTACCTCGCTCAAGGCGGGCGAACCCCTGATCCGCAGGCGCTCGCCGAGGTCGTGGGCACCGCCGTCGGGGCCTCCGGCTGCGCCCTGGTCGTCGGGGGTCACCGCTTCCAGTGGGGCCGCGGCGACTCGTGGTCCGAGCAGGAGGTCCGGCACGGCGGCACCGCCTGCGGGACGCTCGCGCTCGCCCCGGAGTCGCTCGGGCAACTCCCGCACCTGACCGCCGTCCTCGCGGCTCCGGTGGCCGTCATCCAGCTCGCCAGGGAAACCGATCAGCTCCGACGCGCAGGTGATGCGTCCGCCCGCGCGCTGATCGACGACCGGTGGCGGGCCGCGGCCGAGATGGAGAGCGAGCGGCGCGGGCTGGAGCGCGATCTGCACGACGGTGCGCAGCACCAGCTGGTGGCGCTACGCATGTCGTTGGCGCTGGCCGGGCACGCGCTCGGCACCGGCGGGGGCGGCGAGCACGTCGACAAGCTGCTGGTCCAGCTGGACGAGGCCGAGCGGGTGCTGGTCGACACCGCTGCCGGGATCCTGCCCGAGGTGCTCGCCACCGAGGGCCTCGCCGCCGCGCTGCGCAGCGAGCTGGACCGGCACGGCGTTGTCGTGCTCGACCTCGGCGAGTTGCGGCGGCGCTACCCGACGCCGGTCGAGTCGGCCGTCTACTACATCCTGCTCGAGGCCGTGAATAACGCGCGCAAGCACGCGGCCGGGGCGCAGGTCACCGTCACCGCGTGGGACAGCTACGAGGGCTTGGCGTTCGCCGTCTCCGACGACGGGCCGGGCTTCTCGGTGGCCGCGCCGCACGCGGGTCTGCCCAACCTCACCGCGCGTGCCGCGTCGGTCGGCGGCGTTGTCGAGGTCCGCTCCGCGCCCGGTGCGGGCACCACCGTCAGCGGGGTCGTCCCGATCTGACCGGGTTCTCCGGCACGAGCAGGCCTTCGGCGGTGCGCACGAGCACTTCGCAGGCTGCTCGGTCGCGGCTGCTGTTCGCCGGGTGCTCGGCGTGCGCGCGCCAGCGCGCCACTGCGGCTTGAGCCGCGGCCAGGACTTCCTCGTCGGCGGCGTCGGCGGGCAGGCCCAAGCGGCTGCGGGGGTCGATGCCGTCGGCACCGAGCAGGCGGGCCGCGTCGGTGGTCGCACCGCGCAGCACCGCTCCCCTGTCGAGGTTGTCGAGCACGTCGAGTTCGGCGAACTCGTGCGCGTCGGCGCCCACCTGCTCGACCGCCCAGCTCAGCTGGTGCTCCGCGGGCAGGCCGCGGACCAGGTCGCGCATCGCCACCACGGCGCGGCGGGCCGCGATCACCGGCCCGTGCGCGGCGAGCCGCGCCGCCAGCGCGCCGACCGAACCGGACTCCGCCAGGACAACCCGGTTCCGCCCGGACAGCAGCACGTCGCGGAACCCCGGCGCGGGCTCGACCCGGCACAGCACGGCGTCCACCCCGCCGCGCGGGTCGTCGTCCGCGCGGAGCTCCGCCGCGAGCGCGCGGTCCGCCGGGGCGTCGAAGACGACGACCGTGGCGGGCGCGGCGTCCAGGGCGTCCGGACCGGGTCCCACCACGGCGAGGCGGGGTGGCGTGGTCAGCCGCTCCGCGACCGCGTCCCACGCCGCGCGCTGCGGCCCGTCACCGGCCGCCGCTTGCCCCTGGCGCACCAGGTCGCGCACCTTGCGGTAGACGGCGCTGCGCTCCAGCTCCGCCGGGTCGACGGCGGGCGGGACCAGCTCGACCCGCTCGGGGAGCCGGACGGTGACGACCGCCGCACCGCCCACCACCGCGCACTCCACCTCGCCGCCGAGCACCGCGAGCCGCTCGACGTCCTGGACGAGCGCACGGCTCAGGTCCGCCTCGGCGGGGAAGTCCGGCGCGTGGATCTTGGCGCGCAGCGCGACATCGCGACCGAACGTCACCGTGACGGGAGACGCGGATTCCTCGTCCGCCAACAGGTTCAGCGCCGCTGCGACCGCGTGGTAGAAGCCGGACTCCAGCTGCCACCCAGCACGGCGGCCGAGGTCGCCCGTGAACGCCACCGGGCGTGGCAGGGTCGCCGCCAGCTCCTCCAGTGCCGCGCGCGGGCCGTGGTCGGGCAGCATCGCCGGGAACACCCCGCGCACCACCGACCGGAAGTCGTCGATCAGCTCCTCCAGCACGCCTTCGGCCACGTCGAGCCCGGTGCCCTCCTCGGCGACCGCGCGCAGCGACGACCGCACCTCGTCCAGGTCGCGCAGCGTGGTGGCGGTGATCGCCCGGACCAATCGGTGCCGCTCCAGGTCCCGGACCCGCGCGAGGTGCGCGCGGGCGGCGCTCAGCTCCGAGCTCAACCGGCGGGCCCGCTGGTCGGCCGCGGCGTGGTCGACGTGCAGGCGAGCCAGCTGGACCGCGACGTCGAGCCAGGCCGCCGTGTCGCGCAGCAGGGCGCGCGCGGTGTCGTCCCACCGGCTCGGCGCGATGACGAACAGGGCACCGCCGGTGGCGCCGACCTGCTCCGCGCCGACCGCGTCGGCGACCCCGGACAGGCCCGGCGGCCAGGACTCGACGACCACGTGGCTGCGCTCCGTCGGCATCGCGTAGGCCGCCTTGCCGCCGGTGCCTTCCGCGAGGTTGCGGACCAGCGCCGCGGCCAGCCGCTCGGGCGGTTCGGCAGCGGCGATCTCGTGCGGCGGGCGGCCCGCGGCGGACAGCCAGCGCCGGACCAGCCCACCGCTCACCGCACCGACCCGTCGATCCGCTGCGCCTGCAGGTACGCCAGCACGGCGAGCACGCGGCGGTGGTGCACGGTGGCGTCCGCGGGCAGGCCGAGCTTGGTGAAGATCGACGCGATGTTCTTCTCCACCGCCTTGGCCGAGATGTAGAGCTCCTTGGCGATCGCGTTGTTCGCGCGACCTTCGGCCATCAGCCGCAGCACGTCGGTCTCGCGCTCGCTGAGCTTGCCCAGCGCGCTGTCGGCCTGGCCCGCGCCGCTCTGCACCAACCGGCGGGCCAGCACCGGTTCGATGACGATCTCGCCCGCGGCGATCCGGTTCAGCGTGTCGCTGAGGACCTGCACCCCGGCCACGCGCTCCTTGAGCCGGTAGCCGATCCCCTCCGCACCGATCTCCAGCACCTGCATCAGGTAGTGCGTCTCCGCGTAGTGCGACAGCAGCAGCAACCCGACCTCCGGGCGCAGCGCGCGCAGGCGCTCGGCCGCGACGAGCCCGCCACTGGGCCCCGGCGGCATCCGGATGTCCAGAACCGCCACGTCGACCGGGTCGGTGGCCACCGCGGCGACCAGCGCGTCGCCGTCCTCGAAGCAGCCCACCACCTCGTGCCCGGCAGCCTGCAGCAGGAGCACCAGGCCTTCCCGGAACAGCGCACCATCTTCCGCGATCGCTACTCGCACCGCAGCACCGCCCGGTGCGCGCGGCGGGCGACCCCACCCGGCTGCTGGTCTGTGATGCTCACCCGAACGATCCGACGTCCTCGAACCCGCACGCGGACCACGCTACCGGGCCGCAGGGTGTGGAAGTGGTCGGTGATGAGCAGCCCGGTCCGCGACCGCGCCGAACCGCCGAGCTCGGTGCGCGGCAGGTCGAGCAGCAGCCGCAGGTCGAGGCGCTCGGCGACGGCCCGCAGCCCGGGGCCCAACCCCGCGCTGGCCAGCACCGGCGGGTAGATCCAGGACCCGACTCCGCGCAGGTCGTCCAGGATGCTGGTGACCCGGTCCTGGGCGGCCGCGACCTGCGCGGCCACCCCGGAGTCACAGGTCGTGCCGGAGATCATCCCGAGTTCCAGCGCCAGCGCGGAGATCTCCGCGACCGCGCCGTCGTGCAGCATCCGCTCCAGCTGGTAGCGCAACCGGACGGTGTCGCGGTCGGGCGGCCGGAGCGAGGTCGGCAGCGCAGCCCCCGACCAGCGGAACCAACGAACCAGGCGGTGCACCGTTGCCAGCGTTGTCGTCGCGCGGCGCTTTGACAAGGGTGCGGCCCCTCCTGCGGAGGGGGATATCCCTACCACTGCGCGCCGGTCGCGGTGCAGCCTCCTCGTGGGATTCGACCTGCGGTCGCGGCGCGCCCCCTACATTGGGGTGCGATCGTCTCGACCCGCGTGTGGATGATTGTTGGGTAGCAGGGTTCACAGGAGGTGGCGTGTCCTACGCGATGGGGATCGACCTCGGCACCACGTTCACATCCGCCGCCATCGGCGACGCGGCGGGAACGCGGATGGTGCCGTTGTCTCCGGAGATCGTCGTCCCGTCCCTGGCCTACCACGCAGCGGACGGCACGCTGCTGACCGGCACCGCGGCCGCGGAGTCCGACGGCGACCCGGCACGGCTCGGCCGCGGGTTCAAGCGCCGCCTCGGCGACCCGACGCCACTGGTGCTCGGTGGCGCCACCTACTCACCGGGCGCGCTGATGGCTGCGCAGCTGCGCGCCGTCCTGGACCAGGTCCGCGCCGACATGGGTGGCCCGCCCACGTCGGTCGTGCTGACCTGCCCGGCGATCTGGGGCCCCTACCGGCGGGAGCAGTTCGCCGAGGTGCCGCGGCTCGCCGACGTCGAGGACGTGCAGGTGATCACCGAGCCTGAAGCCGCTGCCACGCACTACAGCCGGGAGCGGGCGCTCGGTGAGGGCGAGGTCGTCGCGGTCTTCGACCTCGGCGGCGGCACGCTGGACACCACCGTGCTGCGGATGCGCTCCGACGGCATGGAGATCCTGGGCACCCCGGAGGGCGTCGAGCACCTCGGCGGCATGGACTTCGACGACGCGCTGCTGGCCCTCGTCGACGACCGGCTCGGTGGTGCGATCACCCACCTCGACCCCACCGCGGCCGAGGCGCTCGCCCAGATCCGCGCGGCCTGCGTGCGCGCGAAGATCGAGCTGTCCACCGAGCCCGAGGTGGCGATGACCGTCCCGCTGCCGTCGGGGCCGCGCGAGCTGGTGGTGACGCGCAGCGAGTTCGAGGCGGCGATCCGGCCGTCGGTGGAGGTGGCCGTCGACGCGCTGCGGCGCACGGTGGCCTCGGCCGGGCTGCGCGAGGACGACCTCTCCGCCGTGCTGCTCGCGGGCGGCTCGTCGCGGGTCCCACTCGTCGCGCAGCTGGTGCAGGCGCAGTTCGACAAGCCGGTGCGGACGGCGCACCACCCGAAGTTCACCGTCGCCCTCGGCGCGGCCACGATCGCGACCCGCGCGCTCACCGCTCCCACCCCGGTGCGGGCCGAACCGGCGCGCCCGAAGCCGCGACGTCGGCGCTGGTTGGTGCCCACCGCCGCGGTCGCGGCCACCGCGGTCGCCGCGCTGGTCGCCGGGTTGCTGCTCGTCGGACCGGGCCTCGACACCGCGGCGCGCAGCACGTCCGCACCGGACGGACCAGCACCTGCCGTGAAGGCGCCCGGCCCCCTCCAGGTCCTCGGCGACGACGTCAACGCGCCCTACCGCGCCTACATCGCCTCCTCGCAGAAGTGGGACGGCACCGAGGTCGTCGGGCACACCGCGGACCACGAGGCGATCTCCGCGCGCACCGGCGACGGGTTACACGTGAGCTGGAAGAACACCGCCCCGGCCCAGGTCTACCTGCAGACCGGCAACGACACCCGCGACCTGTCGTCCTACGTGGACAGCCAGGCGGCGCTGGTGTTCGACGTGGTGGTGAACGAGCCGCTCGGCGGCCCAGCCTCGATCGCCGCGCACTGCGGCTACCCGTGCGGCGGCCAGCTGGACGCCACCGAGCTGCTCCGCGAGTTGCCCGTCGGCGAGCCCACCAAGGTCACCATCCCGCTGAGCTGCTTCACCGCGACGGGCCTCGACCCGAAGCGGGTCAACACCCCGTTCCTGGTGTTCGCGCAGGGTCCGTTCGACGCGACGTTCCGCAACGTGGCGTGGGTCCCCGGCGCCGCGACCAGCCCGGACGCGGCGCCCTGCGCCGCACTGCCGTGAACCGACGGGGGTTATCCCTACCCGGGAACGCGGGATAACCCCGTGCGCTCGGGGGACAGGCCCAGCGACCGCGCCGCCCCGGACCGGGACGCTTGCCGTCGATGGCAGCAAGCGAGACGGCGGGAGCAGCGATGCCCGGTGTTCAGCTCGAAGACGTGGTGCGCGCCCACGGCGAAGCCCTGCACGCATACGCAACACGTCTGACCAACGGCGATCGGTTCGCCGCGGAGGACGTCGTGCAGGAAACGTGGGTGCGGGCCTGGCGCAACCTCGACCGGCTCACCGAGAACCAGGGCTCGGTGCGGGGCTGGCTGCTGCGCGTCGCGCACAACATCGCCGTGGACCAGCACCGCAGCCGCCGCGCCCGCCCCACCGAAGTCGGCCTGCCGGACCAGGGCCTGGAGCACGCGGCGGTGGCCCCCAGCACCCACGACCAGGTGGAGGCGAAGATCGTCGTTCGAGCGATGCTGGAGACCCTGTCCCCGGCGCACCGCGCGACGGTCCTGGAGGTGTACTACGCCGACCGGACGGCGGTGTCGGCGGCGAAGGCCCTGGGAGTTCCGCCGGGCACGGTGAAGAGCCGCCTGCACAACGCCCTCCGGACCCTGCGCCGCGCTGTCGGCCCCGAGGTCGTGGCAGCTTGAGGAGAGGTGCCGGGTTCGAGGCGGCGGGGGTCGCGTTGAACCCGGCGGTGGGTGCGCGGATCCGGTGGGGATCGCTGGTGGTGGCCCCCACCGCGCCGGACGAGGTGTGGACTTGGCCCGGCCCGGCTTCGTAGCGTCAGCGCATGCAGGACGACATCGCACGTGAACGGCACCTGATCCGCTACTCGGGGCGCGGCTCCTTCAGCCCGGAGGTCATCGCCCGCGCTTCGGGCAGCACGGTGGTCACCGAGGACGGGCGCGAGCTCCTCGACTTCACCTCCGGGCAGATGAGCGCGATCCTCGGGCACTCGCACCCGGAGATCGTCGCGACCATCCGGGAGCAGGCCGAGCGGCTCGACCACCTCTACAGCGGGATGCTGAGCCGCCCGGTCCTCTACCTCGCCGAGCGGCTGACCGGCACGCTGCCGGAGCCCCTGGACAAGGCGGTGTTCCTCACCACCGGGGCCGAGGCGAACGAGGCCGCGCTGCGGATGGCCAAGCTGGTGACCGGCAAGTACGAGGTCGTGTCCTTCGCCCGGTCCTGGCACGGCATGACGCAGGCCGCCGCGAACGCCACCTACAGCGCCGGGCGCTCGGGCTACGGGCCGCCCGCGCCCGGGAACTTCGCGCTGCCGGTCCCCGACCGCTTCCGGCCGGACCTCGTCGACGCCGACGGCGACCTGGACTGGCGCCGCCAGCTCGACCTCGGCTTCGACCTGATCGACGCCCAGTCCGCGGGCAGCCTGGCGGCCTGCCTGGTGGAGCCGGTCCTGAGCAGCGGCGGTGTCGTCGACCTCCCGCCGGGGTATCTGGCGGCGCTGCGGGACAAGTGCCACGAGCGGGGCATGCTGCTGATCCTGGACGAGGCCCAGACCGGGTTGTGCCGCACCGGCGACTGGTACGCCTTCGAGCGCGACGGCGTGGTGCCGGACATCCTCACCCTGTCCAAGACCCTCGGCGCCGGTCTGCCGCTGGCAGCCGTGGTGACCAGCGCGGAGGTTGAGCAGGCGGCGCACGAGCGCGGCTACCTGTTCTTCACCACGCACGTCAACGACCCGCTCCCGGCCGCGGTCGGCAACACCGTGCTGGACGTGCTGACCCGCGACCGCCTCGACCTGCGCGCCCGCGAGCTCGGCGACCGGCTGCGCGGTGGCCTGGACGAGCTCGCCGCCGCGCACCCGGTGGTCGGCGACGTCCGCGGGCGCGGCCTGCTGGTGGGCCTGGAGCTGGTCGGCGGCCCGGACGGGGCCGACCAGCTCGGTGCGGCGGTCACCCGCCGCTGCGCCGATCTCGGCCTGCACATGAACATCGTGCAGCTCCCGGGCATGGGTGGGACCTTCCGCATCGCCCCGCCCCTGACCGCCACCGACGCGGAGGTCGACCGGGGCCTGGAGATCCTCGACAAGGCCCTGGCCACGGCCAGCTGAGCTGGGCAGCGCGCCGGCAACGCCCGGCGCGCTGCGCCCGGTCAGCCCTCGACGTAGTCGGCGAGGTGCTCGCCGGTGCGGGTGGCGCGGCTGGCGACCAGGTCGGCGGGGGTGCCTTCGAACACGACGCGGCCACCGTCGTGGCCCGCCCCAGGGCCGAGGTCGATGATCCAGTCCGCGTGCGCCATCACCGCCTGGTGGTGCTCGATCACGATCACCGACTTGCCCGCCTCCACCAGCCGGTCGAGCAGGCCGAGCAGCTGCTCGACGTCGGCGAGGTGCAGGCCGGTGGTCGGCTCGTCGAGGACGTAGACACCGCCCTCCTCGGACATGTGGGTGGCCAGCTTGAGGCGCTGCCGCTCGCCGCCGGACAGCGTGGTCAGCGGCTGGCCGAGCCGGAGGTAGCCGAGCCCGACGTCGACCAGGCGCTGCAGGACCTTGTGCGCGGCCGGGACCCGGGCCTCCCCGGAGCCCAGGAACTCCTCGGCCTGGGCCACCGACATCGCGAGCACCTCGCTGATGTTCCGGCCGCCGAACCGGTACTCCAGCACCGCCGACTGGAACCGCTTGCCCTCGCACTCCTCGCAGGTGGTGGCGACCCCGGCCATCATCCCCAGGTCGGTGTAGACCACCCCCGCGCCGTTGCAGCCGGGGCAGGCGCCCTCCGAGTTCGCGCTGAACAGCGCCGGTTTCACGCCGTTGGCCTTGGCGAAGGCCTTGCGGATCGGGTCGAGCAGGCCGGTGTAGGTCGCCGGGTTGCTGCGCCGCGAGCCGCGGATCGCGCCCTGGTCGATCTGGACTGCCCCGGCGTCGGCGGGGATCGAGCCGTGCACCAGCGAGCTCTTGCCGGACCCGGCCACCCCGGTGACCACGCAGAGCACGCCGAGCGGGATGTCGACGTCGACGTCCTGCAGGTTGTGGGCGTTCGCGCCGCGGATCTCCAGCTGCCCGGTGCGGGTGCGCACCTCGGCCTTGAGCTTGGCCCGGTCCTCGAGGTGGCGCCCGGTGACGGTGTCGCTGGTCCGCAGGCCCGCGACGTCGCCCTCGAAACACACGGTGCCGCCCGCGGTCCCCGCGCCGGGCCCCAGGTCGACGACGTGGTCGGCGATGGCGATGGTCTGCGGCTTGTGCTCGACGACCAGCACCGTGTTGCCCTTGTCGCGCAGCCGCAGCAGCAGGTCGTTCATCCGCTGGATGTCGTGCGGGTGCAGGCCGATCGTGGGCTCGTCGAAGACGTAGGTGACGTCGGTGAGCGAGGAGCCGAGGTGGCGGATCATCTTGGTGCGCTGGGCCTCGCCGCCGGACAGCGTGCCGGCGGGTCGGTCCAGCGAGAGGTAGCCGAGGCCGATCTCGACGAACGAGTCGAGGGTCTGCTGCAGGTTCTCCAGCAGCGGCCCGACCGACGGGGCGGCCAACCCGCGGGTCCACTCGGCCAGGTCGCTGATCTGCATCGCGCAGGCCTCGGCGATGTTGATCCCGGCGATCTTCGACGACCGCGCGGTCTCGTTGAGCCGGGTGCCACCGCACCCGGGGCACCCGGTGAAGGTGATCGCCCGGTCCACGAAGGCCCGGATGTGCGGCTGCATCGCCTCCCGGTCCTTGGCCAGCATCGACTTCCGCAGCTTCGGGATCAGGCCCTCGTAGGTCAGGTTGACGCCGTCGACCTTGATCTTGGTCGGTTCCTTGTGCAGCAGGTCGTGCAGCTCCCGCTCGGTGAAGTCGCGGATCGGCTTGTCCGGGTCGAAGAATCCGCACCCGCCGTAGATCCGGCCGTACCAGCCGTCCGCGCTGTAGCCGGGGACCTTGAACGGGCCCTCGTTGATCGACTTGCTGTCGTCGTAGAGCTCGGCGAGGTCGAAGTCGCTCACCGAGCCCCGGCCGTCGCAGTTCGGGCACATGCCGCCGAGGACGCTGAACTCGCGCCGCTCCTTCACCGCCTTGCCGCCGCGCTCGAACTTGACCGCACCGGCCCCGCTGACGGAGGCGACGTTGAACGAGAACGCCTGCGCCGAGCCGATGTGCGGCTCGCCGAGGCGGCTGAACAGGATGCGCAGCATCGCGTTGGCGTCGGTGGCGGTGCCGACCGTGGAGCGCGGGTCGCTGCCCATCCTCTCCTGGTCGACGATGATCGCGGTGGTCAGGCCGTCGAGCACGTCGACGTCGGGCCGCGACAGCGTCGGCATGAAGCCCTGCAGGAAGGCGCTGTAGGTCTCGTTGATCATCCGCTGGGACTCCGCGGCGATGGTGCCGAACACCAGCGAGCTCTTGCCCGACCCGGAGACCCCGGTGAACACCGTCAACCGGCGCTTCGGGATCTCCACGCTGACGTCGCGGAGGTTGTTCACCCGCGCGCCGTGCACGCGGATCATGTCGTGGCTGTCCGCGACGTGCGGCGCGGTCGCCCTGCTGGCCGTGCTCATCCGGTTGTCTCCATCCATCACGCGGTGGTCCCTCTCGGACCAGCGCAGATCATGCGGGTCGCAGTTGGGGGCCCGCGCGCCCCTGCGCGCGGGCCCTGCTGCTGGGGGTCGTCCCTCCAGGCGGCGGACGTTCCCGATCAGCGCACCTCGTTGATGCGGATCATGTTGCCCGCGGGGTCGCGGACAGCGCAGTCGCGGCGGCCGTAGGGCTGCTCGGTCGGTTCCTGCACGACCTCGACGTCCTGGGCCTGCAGCTTCTCGAAGGTGCTGTCCAGGTCCGGGGTGGACAGGTTGATCATGGCGTAGCTGCCCTTGGCCATCATCTCGGCGATCGTGCGGCGCTCCTCGTCGGTGAGGCCGGGGGTCGCGGCGGGCGGGTAGAGCACGATCGACGTGCCGGGCTGGCCGGGCGGGCCGACGGTGATCCAGTGCATGCCGCCGTACCCGACGTCGTTGCGCACCTCGAAGCCGAGGACGTCGCGGTAGAAGGTGAGCGAGGCCTCGTGGTCCTCGTGCGGGAGGAAGGTCTCGGCGATCGTGATGTCCATGCCAGCAAAGCTAGGTCCGTCCGGGTGACCGCGCTTCTCGATTCCTGATCGGTCTGGTGACCTGCTTGGCCACGCACGACGGCATCCCCTCGGTGGCGCCCGCCGCCTCGCGGCGGTAGCGGCTGGGCGACATGCCGACCAGCTCGGTGAAGCGGGTGCTGAAGGTGCCCAGCGAGGAGCAGCCGACCTCGAAGCAGACCTCGGTGACGCTGCGGTCACCGCGGCGCAGCAGCGCCATCGCGCGTTCGATGCGCCTTGTCATGAGGTAGCTGTACGGCGATTCCCCGAAGGCGCGGCGGAACTGGCGGCTGAGGTGTCCGGCGGACATGCCGACCCCGCGGGCGAGCGCTTCGACGTCCAGCGGGAGCGCGTACTCCCGGTCGACGCGGTCCCGGACACGGCGCAGCAACGCGAGGTCGCGGAGCCGCTGCGCTTCGGCGGAGGTGCTGGTCACCTGCGGAATCGTGCCACGCCGCCGGGCCCCGACCAACTCCGATCAACGAACGGCACCGGGGGCGGCACCCGGCACTGCTCGCGACCAGCTCCCCGCGGCATTCCTCGCGATTCCCGATGTTCTCGCTGGTCAAGCGGCCGTTTCGATGACGTGCCCCCAGGGTTCAGTCGGCGACCGAGATGGTGGCGCGGATCGAGGAGTCGTCCAGGTTCCGGAGAAGGCAGTCGGCCAGGTCGGCCCGCGAGAGCCGCCTGCCGCCGCGGACGTTGCGGTCGACCGCCGTGCGGTAGCGGCCGGTGCGCGGGCCTTCGGTGAGCATCGGCGGGCGGATGATCGTCCAGTCCGAGCCGCTGGCCCGCACCACGTCCTCCATGTGCGCCATGTCGGTCCAAGGGTGCCGGAAGATACGCCGGAGGACCGGCTTGACCAGGAACCTGGTCAGCACGTCGTCGCCCGCGGTGACCATGCCGCTGTTGCTGACCACCAGGAACCGGCGGACCCCGGCCCAGCCCATCGCGGCGAGGATGCTGGTGGTGCTGCCGGTCTGCACGGTCGTCGGGTGCTTCGTGCTGGTCGAACCCAGTGCCGAGAGGACGGCGTCCCGCCCGGTCACCTGCGGCTCGACGGCCGCCGGGTCCATGACGTCGGCGCGCACCACCGACAGGGCCGGGTGCTCGGCGGTCACCTTCGCGGGGTCCCGCACCACCGCGGTGACCTCGTGCCCGGCCGCCAGCGCCTGGTCGAGCAGGTGCTTCCCGGTGCGGCCGGTCGCGCCGAAGATGGTGATCCGCATGCTGCCACCCTTGGTTGGTGAGTGCTCACTAACTACCATGGTCGCGAGCACGCACCACCTTGTCAACGGAGGGAGCCGCCGTGGGAACGCGCGACCGGATGCTCGACGCCGCCGCGCACGTGATGCGCACCCGCGGCTTGGCCCGCGCCACCACCAAGGAGATCGCCAAGGCGTCCGGGTACTCAGAAGCCGCGCTGTACAAGCACTTCCACGACAAGACGGACCTGTTCCTCGCCGTCCTCCAGGAACGCGTGCCCGGCAACCTCCGCGCGCTGCTCACCGGCCTGCCCGAACGAGCCGGGAAGGGCGAGCTGCGCGCGGTCCTGACCGAGGTCGCGGCCGAAGCGGTCGACTTCTACACCGAGGCCTTCCCGATGGCGGCCTCGGTGTTCTCCGAACCGGCGCTGCACGCCGCCCACCGGGAGGCGCTGCAGGAGAGGGGAACCGGTCCGCGAGCGGTCCGCGAAGGCCTCGCGGCCTACCTGGCGGCGGAACGCCGAGCGGGCGCGCTCAAGCCGGACGTCGACCCGGGGGCAGCGGCTGCCCTCCTCCTCGGGGCCTGCTTCCAGAACGCCTTCCTCGCCCACTTCACCGGCGACCCCAACCCCACCCCGGAATCCCTGGTCCAGACCCTCCTCGCCCCCTTGACGGCCTGAGCCGGCCTCAGCGGGGGTCGAGCCAGGTGAGGGCCGCGGTGGTCATCGCGGTCACCCCGGTGGTGAGGGTGGGTTCGACGACCGGGGCGAAGAACGGCGAGTGGTTGGACGGGACGTCCCGGCTCAGGGTGCCCGCCTCGCGGGCCGCCAGGTACCTGCCGCGCTCGACACCGCCGAAGAACCAGTAGCAGGTGGGCGCCCCGGCCGCCGTGCCGAACAGCCCGACGTCCTCGCTGCCGGTCACCGGGTCGAGCGCCACCACCCGCTCCGCGCCGAGCTGCTCGCGCAGCGCCTTCGCCGTCCGGTCGGTCGCCTGCGGGTCGTTGACCAGCACCGGGAACTCGGTGAGCCGCTCGAACTCGGGTTCCCGCTCGGCGCCGGACGCCGCCGCCTCGGCCCGCACGATGCGCTTCACCGCCTCGACCACCCGCGCCCGGACGGCCTCGTCGAAGGTGCGGATGTTGACCCGGAGCTCGGCCTGGTCCGGGATGATGTTGTCCTTGGTGCCCGCGCGGATCGAGCCGACCGTGACCACCGCGGTGTCGCGGCCCGAGACCTCGCGGGACACCACGGTCTGCAGCCGCAGCACGGTCGCCGAGGCCATCACCACCGGGTCGATCGCGCTCTCCGGCTGCGAGCCGTGCGCGCCACGCCCGAACATGGTGATCTTCAGGCTGTCGGCCGCCGACATGCTGGGCCCGCTGACCACGCCGACCATTCCGGACGGGAACGGGAAGACGTGCTGCCCCAGGCACACGTCCGGTCGTGGGAAGCGCTCCAGGAAGCCGTCGTCGAGCATCGCCTGCGCCCCGGCCCCGATCTCCTCCGCGGGCTGGAACACCGCCACCACCGTGCCGGACCACTGCTCGCGGGCGTTGACCAGCAGGTCGAGCGCGCCGAGCTGGCAGGTGACGTGCATGTCGTGGCCGCAGGCGTGCATCACCGGCACGTCGTGCCCGTCCGGGTCGGTGCCGCGCTGGGTACTGGCGTAGGGGAGCCCGGTCTGCTCCTGCACCGGCAGGGCATCGAAGTCCGCGCGCAGCAACACCGTCGGACCGTCGCCGTTGCGGAGCACCCCCACCACCCCGGTGCGCCCGACCCCGGTGGTGACCTCCAGGCCGAGCGCTTCGAGGCGCCGCGCGACCTCGGCGGCGGTGCGGTGCTCCGCGAAGGACAGCTCGGGGTGCGCGTGCAGGTCCTCGTAGAGCGCGGTGAGGTCGTCCCGGATGACGTCGACCCGGCCCAGCACAGCACCCAGATCACCCACAACAACCTCCCGTTCGCGACTACCGGCATGTTCTCACTCCACCCGACCAGGTGCACCGCCCCCAACCACCACCCAGCGGAAACCCCACCCCCTGCGTGAGCGATCCCCGGCCCCGACCTGTTTCACAGTTTCAATTGAAACTGCGGCTCCCACGGCGTGTCGCGCCCGACACACCGCCGCGAGTCGGAACTACCGCGATTCTAATGGAAATCACACGTCTGGTTTCCATCGAAGTTGCGGGACACCGGGACCGGAAAACGCATCGGAACACCTCCGCGGACGACCGAACCCCTTCGAGACCGGGCTCGCGGAGCCCCATCCGTGCGGTAGGGCGGAGGAACTGCCGGGGTGGCGGTGGGGTTGGGGTCAGCGGGGGCGGTGGGCGGGGAACTCGACCACCTGCTGGTAGGTGGGGCGGTTCTGCCAGCTGATCTTCTCCTGCGCGATGCCGCCGATCTTGCTGTGCACCAGGGCGTCGGCGCACCACTGGTCCCCTGGCTCACAGTCCGCGTCGCCCGGGTAGGTCTGCTCGACCGGGGTCTCCGCCGCTTGGCGCAGGGTGTCCAGGAGCACCTGGCGGCACGCCGTCGCGTCGCCACCACCGCACAGCGGTTCACCGAAGCCGCCCGGCACCTGCTCGCCGAGCACCGCGCGGATGTCCTTGGACACCTGGCCGAACCAGCCGAACTGGAACGCCGAGCCCTGGTGGCCCTGCCCGACGTGCAGGTCCGGGTCGCCGTTCTGCCAGCCCGAGGGCGATTCGTTGATCTGCATCATGCCGGTCAGCGCCCGGTAGGCCGGTGCGCCCAGCGACGGCTCGAACTGGCCTCGCACCAGCCGCGGCCACCACGCGTCCAGCAGTTCGATGGCCTCGGCGTGCTCGTAGCGCCGGCTGCCCGGTTTCGCCTCGACGCGCCGCCCGCCGTCGGCCAGCCAGGTCCGCAGCCGGTTGACCAGCTCCGCGGTGCGCGGGTCGGTGACCGGTTCGCGGTCGATCAGGCGCAGCAGGTCCGGCAGGACCCGTTCGACGCGGAGGTCGGTGACGCCCGCTTCGGCCATCGCCTGCGTCAGGGTGGCGCGGTTGAACTTCCCGCCCGCCTCGATGCGCTCGCGGACGCGGGCGTCGAGCAGGTCGCCGCGCTGCACCGCGTTCTTCTCCGCCCGGTCGCCCGCGGTTCCCGGTGCCTGCTTGTTGTTCCAGCTGGTGTAGTAGTCCTGGTTGATCGAGTTCGGGTGCTGCTCGAAGGGGGCGAGGTCCACGGTGTTGTCGGCCGGGTTCCAGCCCTGCCACTCGTAGGCCGGGTCGGCGGCGATCGGCATGCTCGGGTCCACCGCGGGTCGGCGCACCACGTTGGCGCCGGAGTTGAAGTAGGCGGTGTCGTCGGCGTCGGCGTAGAACCAGTTGAAGGTGAAGTTGATGTCGTGCGCGGCGCGCTGGAAGTCTGCCGCGGAGGTGATCGCACCGGGGTCGTTGAACTCCTGGAACCCGATGATCGAGTCCACCTCGTGCAGGAATGTGGAGCGCGCCAGGGCGAACGCGACCGGTTTGCCGTCGGCGGTGGCGCGGTGGGTCACCGGGCCGTACGCGGTCCGGAACGACACGAGCCGGTAGGAGCCTTCGGGCGTTCCGTCGCCCAGGTTCGGCTGCCAGGCGTTCTCCCGCTCGACCAGCTGCATCGGCAGGCACTCGCCGCGGAACAGGTACCCGTTGGAGTCCACAGTGGCTGGACCACCGCCGGGCTCGCACAGCTCGACGGCGTAGGTGTCGATGATGTCCTGGGACGCGGTGGTGGCGCTCCAGGCGTAGTCCTGGCCGCGGCCGAGCAGGGTGTAGAAGCTCAACCCGGCGAACGAGGCGCCCTTCGACGAGATGCCGGGCCCCTGCAGCTCCTGCAGGGTGAGCAGCTGAGGCGCGAAGTAGCCGGTCTGCGGCCCGAACACAGCGACCGGGTGCCCGCTCTCGGTGTGCGCACCGGAGACCACGAGCGCGTTGGACATGCCGCGCGGCTCGCCCATCCCGGCCGGGAACAGGCCGTCGGAGAAGATGCCGCGCAGGCTCTCCACCGGGTCGTCGGTGGTCGGCGCCGGGTTGCGGCTCTCCGGGCGGGCCGTCCCGGCCGCGGGCTGCGCCGCTGATCCGGTGGGGTCGAAGACGAGCTGCTGCGCGACTACCGAACCGGGATCGGGCAGCACCACGCCCTCCGGGTCCTGCGGCGCCACGCCGTACGGGAACGACCGTCCATCATGGATGGTGCTGGTGGCCTCTGGGTCGTTCTCGGCGCGGAAGGCCTTCCAGACCTCCTCACCGCGCTCCGGCCCGAACCGCTCGTGCAGCGCCATCCGGGCGACGGCGTTCTGCACCTCGTTGCCGCCACCGCCGCCGAACTGGGCACCGACCAGCGAGGCGAGCACGACCAGGTCGGTCAACTCGAAGGGTTCGATGCGGCCCGCGTTGGTGATCGGGTCGACGTGCCCGGTGGCCACGTACTCGCCCGGGAAGTAGCGGCCCCGGTGCGACTGCTCGATGTAGGCGTTGATGCCGTCCACGTAGGACTGCGCGTCGGCCAGCGCCTGCCGACCTCGTTCTCCCCGGGTGGCCACGGAGTCGATCTGCTGCTGCAGCTCCTGCTCGGTGTAGGGCGAGGTGGCGAAGAACCGCTGCTCCAGCTCGCGGTTGGCCGGTGCGCCACCGGCGAACGGGGTCACCTCGCCGCGCCCGGCCCGGCGCATGGCGTCCATCAGGAACAGCTTGTCCTCGGCGGTGGCGTAGCCCGCGCCGAACGTGGTGCCGGAGCGGGTGGTCCCGTAGATGTGCGGGATGCCCGCGGTCCTGTCCCGGACGATGGTGACGTCCTCGCGCGGCTGGTAGCTGCGCTCGACGTCGTCGGGCCGCACGCCGAAGGAGTTGTCGTTGAAGAACTCGGCGATCGTGGTGGTGGTCAGCTCCGAGTAGCCGCCGACGAGCGCGTCGTACTCGGCCAGCTGGTCGTCGGAGTGCGCGGGGCGGGAGCCCAGCAGCATGTGCGCGACGAGCTCGGCGAAGGTGGCGTTGCCGTTCTGCCCGGGCGGGAGGATGTGGTGGCACTGCTCGCGGCAGTAGTCCGGCGCTGGTTCGGGCTCCGGTGTGGCGACGGCGGGCGGTGCGACCAGCACGGATGCGATCGCGGCCGCGGCGGCCAGGGCGGCGGTGGGACGCGAACGTCGCAGCATGCCAGGTCCTCCCGGTCGATCTTCGCGACCAGGACGCTAACCACCCGGCAACGGAATTGAAAGACTTTCACGTTCTACTTGCCCCGAACGGCGCATCACATCGCCACGGCGGGCTGGTGCTCCCCGCTCTTCCACTTCGCGTTCTCCAGCTCCAAGGCACCCCACAGCAGGTTCAGCGGGTGGTCGGCGCTGTAGGACTGCCGCTCGCCGCGCCGCGTGAAAGCGCCGACCAGCACGTGCATCCTCGGGCCCACGTCGTTGACCAGGTCGACGGTGCGTAGCCCGCGCCCCTCGGGCAGCCGCCCGTCGTCGGCGGCCTCCCCCACCCCGCGGGTGACGATCATGCAGCCGTGCAGCAGCTCCGAGCGCAGCAGGTCGAAGCCGTAGCGCACGTCGTCGATCTCCGCGGCGATGTCCAGCCGCCCCCGGCAGTCGGCGCCGAACCACCCGCGCAGGAACCCGGAGATCAGCCCGCTGGCCGGGATCACCAGTGGCAGCGAGTGCAGCTGGCTGGCCAGCATCGGCCGGTTCGGCAACTGGCCGGTGGACAAGTTCGTCACCAGGCTCAGCCCGCTGCGCCGCCACTCCAGCACGTCCACATCGGCCAGTGCGTTCTCCCCCGGCTCACCGACCAGCACGCTCCCGCAGACCAGGTCCGCCTGCTTCGTCCGCAATGCACTGATCAGTTCCCGAGTTCGCAGGTGCGTCACGCGCAAGTCCACGCCCCGCTCGGCGAATTCCGCCGCCACGTGCTCACCGGCATTGGCGAGGAAACCCAGGGTGAACCGGGTGGTGCCGACAGTGATCGTCTCGCCGCGCAGCCGACGTGATTCGTGCACCCCGTCGAGCCAGTCCCGCAGCGTGTTCCGTGCGATCTCCACGAAGGCCTCGCCGGATTCGGTGAACAGGACGTTCTTCCCCCGCCCCTGCTTGACCACCAGCGGTTCACCGCACAGTTGCCTGAAGTTCCGGTTCAGCGTGTCCAGCTGCTTCTGCACGCTCGACTGCTCGCGCCCCAGCGCACGCGCGGCGGCCAGCGCGGTTCCGACCTCGTGCACCAGCACCAAGGTCCGGAGTTGGTCCATAGTGGTGTCCAGCAGCGCGCCTGGTGACTCGAGCAACCTGCTGCGCAGGTCGATCGTGGACAAACTGGCGGCCCCGACTAACGGCACGGTCTGCACCCTTTCCGTCTGCTGTTCGCAGCCGGAGTGTAGTGCGCCGAACTGATCTCCACTCCAGAACAAATGATCTGCGGAATTCTTCGCCGAATCGCTGGAAACTCCGCGCGGGGTGGTGCAATGATCTGCCTCGCCCCAAACGGCGGTCCCCTTGGCGATCGCCCCGGCACGGCGTGTCGCCGGCCGGCGGATTCGGGGCAGTTCGCACGGACGCAGGTGCGCGGATGCGTGAGCCGCCGCCTGCCCTGGAGAGGATTCGCGAGCACCATGCGCAGCACCACCGTCGCGCCGCCCCGTGGCGCGACGACAGAGGACGCCTTCCCACGCAGTGCGCGGGCCCGCACTGCGCAACCCGGAGCCGGGGATCGCCGCACGGCGATCCACACGTGGTCCCCGGCCGCCGGGCGCTCCCTGGCTGACCGGTGACGGTGCCGCGGACCCCCGCGGAAATCCCCCCTATTTTGATGTCCTGGCAAGGAGAAACCAAGTCGTGACGTACCAACAGACCGCTCCCCCGCAGGCGGCCTCCCCGGCTGGATTAAAGCGCCCTGGCACGCTGCTGGCGTTCGTCATCGCCGGTGCCGTGTCGGCGCTCGCCGGCATCGTGGCCGCCATCCACATGCTCTCCGGTGGGCCGGGTCTCGCCGAGCAGTACGCGACCGACCTGATCAACGCGGCCCCCGAGTCGATCGGGGTGGACGAGCTGCTCGCCCTGACCGGCGGCGAGTCGACCGGTGACGCCATCCAGACCCTCAAGGACATGGGTTTCTGGGAGGACATCGTCGCCACGGCCAGCGCTGAGCTGTCGCTGAAGTCGATCCTCGCGCTCGTCTTCGTCGTGCCGCTGCTGCTGTTCACCCTGCTGGCGATGAAGGCGGCGACCTGGGCACGCGTCCTGGTCACCATCTTCGCCGTGCTGGCGCTGCTGCCGCACCTGATCCTGGCGATCTCCGTCGGCCTGCCGGTCGAGCAGGGCCTCGGCTTCACCGGCCTGGCCACCTCGGTGCTCGCGGTGGTCCTGGCCTGGCTGCCGGCGAACAACCGGTTCGCGAAGGCCCGCAAGCTCGCTGCCTGAGCCAGCGGACAGCGTCGCACTGGGGGTCGGCGCTGCGGGCCTCCGCGCCCGGAACAGGAACGGCCCGGCACCTCGCGTGCCGGGCCGTTCCCGCGTCAGGCCCGCGCCAGCTGCTGGCGCTGCCTGCCCAGGCCCTCGATCTCCAGCTCCAGCACGTCACCGGCGGCCAGGTACGGGAACCGCCCGGACATGGCGACCCCCTCCGGGGTGCCGGTGTTGATCAGGTCACCTGGCTCCAGCGTCACGTACTGCGACAGGTGTCGGACGACCTCGCCCACCCCGAAGACCATGTCCGCGGTGCTGGAATCCTGCCTGACCTCGCCGTTGACCCACGTCCGCAGCCGCAGCGCCTGCGGATCGGCGACCTCGTCCGCGGGCACCAGCCACGGGCCGACCGGGTTGAACGTCTCGGCGCACTTGCCCTTGGACCACTGCCCACCGGAGTGCTCCTTCTGGAAGGCCCGCTCGGAGACGTCGTTGGCCACCACGTACCCGGCGACGCACTCCAGCGCCTGCTCGGCGCTGTCCAGGTAGCGGGCCCGGCGACCGATCACCACGCCGAGCTCGACCTCCCAGTCGACCTGCTCGGCACCGCGCGGGATCAGCACCTCGTCGTGCGGTCCGACGACGGTGTTCGGGTGCTTGAGGAACAGGATCGGCACTTCGGGCGGCGCCGACCCGGATTCCGCGGCGTGCGCGGCGTAGTTCTGCCCGATGCACAGCACGGCCATCGGCCGCGCGATCGGGGCACCGACCCGCAGGCCGCTGCCGTCCCCGGCGTCGTCGACGGCGGGCAGCTCACCGGCGACCAGCGCGACCCGAGCCCGCTGGATGCCGCCGTCGGCCAGGAACTGCCCGTCGATGTCCGCGGTGATCGGACGCAGATCGAACAGCCGGCCCTGGTCGTCTGCCACGTGCGGTCGTTCCGCCCCGGCGGGGCCCAACCTCAGGAACCTCATCTCACTCCTTCGCATCTCGGGGTGCTGCCGCGTCGGCACCGGCGAGGCCGGGTGCGGCCGGTGCGGCTCGGCAGCCCTAAGACCATCCACTGGAAGACGCGGCGAAGCAAGACCCGTCCGGGGAGTGGTCAGGAGCGGTGCAGGTGCCGGGTGACCGCGCTGAGACCTGCGGCGACGGCGCGCAGCTGGTCGCGGTCGAGCGCGTCGAGCAGGTTCGCGCGCACCGCCTCGACGTGGCCGGGCGCCGCGGCGCGCAGCCGCTCCCGGCCC
>NZ_JBEPDU010000055.1:0-47033 GCF_040300525.1 Saccharopolyspora sp. NPDC000359
GCTCACCCACCCCGGCCGCCCGGCGCGGTCAGCCGTCCAGCGCGGTGCGGGGCGAGGCGTTCGAGCGGGCCGCGAGGAGCAGTCGGCTCGCCAGCCGGATCTCCTCCTCGACGTCGGCCATGGACAGCCGTCCGTTGAGCGCGGAGCTCAGCATGCCGTACCAGCACTCGATGAGCAGGCTCACCAGCCGGACGTCCCGCGCGGTCGGGTCCGCCAGCCCCAGCATCCGCATCACCGCGCCCTGCATCATGGCGTCGATGCGGATGGCTTCGGTCACCGTCGCCGCGTTGGCCTGGACGTTGGACTGCATCATCGCGCTGGCCAGCAGTGGTCGGCTCAGCAGCGTCCGGGAGGACCGCAGCAGCAGCTCGCACACCGCGTCCACCGGGTCCTGACCGGCCCGCGGCGGGCGCGCCAGTTCGTCCAGCCGCTCCACCTGGTCGGCCATGACAGCGGTGAACAGGTGCGTCTTGGAGGGGAAGTACCGGTACAGCGTGGCGATCGCGACACCGGCCACCTTGGCCACGTCGTGCATCTGGACGCGGTCGAGGCCCCGCTCCGCAGCCAGCTCCGCAGCAGCGCGCAGGATCCGGCGCTGGCGCGCCTTCTGCTCCTGCGAGCTGGGCTCCGCGGACGGCCGGGCCTCGGCGATTCTGGGCACGTCTCCCCCCTCGGTTGGTCCGGATCGACAGCTGATTGTGCGAGCTCGCCTCCTCACCGTCCCGCCAAGATACCGCTCACCGGGACGACCAGTTCCCGCGAGCTGCCGCGGTGCGCTTGGCTGGCAGCTGTCCGCCGAACCGGTTCTGCCGCGGCAACGGGCAGCCCTGGAGGCAGCGCCCGCCCCGGAACCGCTGGGTTCGGAGATCGGCACCGGGCACGCGGATGCCCCCGAGCGATCGCGAGGAGTCACATGGCGGCGGGATGGGACGAGGAGCACGACGTGGTGGTGGTCGGCTCCGGCGCGGGTGCCATGGCTGGAGCGCTGGTGGCCGCCAAGAACGGCCTGCGCACAGCCGTGCTGGAGAAGACCGACCGCCTCGGCGGCACGAGCGCCTACTCCGGGGCCGCCAGCTGGCTGCCGGACACCGCGGTGCAGGACCGGGCCGGGCTCGGGGACTCCCGCGCGGCCGCGCGCACCTACCTGCGCACCCTGGTGGGCGAGGCGACCGCTGAGCGGCAGGACGCGTTCCTGGAGCACGCGCCCGCGCTGGTGTCCCTGCTGGAGGCCGATCCGGCGATCGAGTTCGAGTGGCGGCCCTTCCCCGACTACTTCGCCGCACCTGGGCGGATGGAGCGGGGGCGCTCCTTCGTGCCGAAGGACCTGCCGCGCGAGCAGCTCGGCGACCTCGCCGCGCTGGTGCGCCCCGCCGTCCACCTCGACCGGCGGGGCGCGGACCACCCGGATGCACCGCTCGACGGGGGGCGTGCGCTGATCGGGCGGCTGCTGCTGGCCTACCGCGCGGCGGGTGGTGCGGTGCGCACCGGCACCGCGGTGGACCGGTTGGTCGTCGAGGGCGGCCGGGTGGTCGGCGTCGAGGCCCGGACCGGGGCGGGTCGGGTGCGCATCGCCGCGCGCCGCGGGGTGCTGCTGGCCGCAGGTGGCTTCGAACGGTCCCCCGAGCTCCGGCGCGAGCACGGTGTTCCCGGGGCCGCCGAGGCGTCCATGGCACCGGAGGGCACGAACACCGGCGAGGTGATGCTGGCCGCCGTGGAGGCGGGTGCCGCCGTGGACCTGATGGACCAGGCGTGGTTCTGCCCCGGCCTCGTGCTGCCCGATGACCGCAGCGCGTTCGTGCTGGGCCTGCGCGGCGGCTTCGTGGTCGACGGAGCGGGTCAGCGCTACGCCAACGAGTCGTTGCCCTACGACCGGATGGGCCGAGAGATGGCCAAGGCCGGCAACCGGGTTCCGTCCTACTTCGTCTTCGACTCCCGGGAGGGCGGTCGGCTCCCGGCGATCTCGCTGCCCAGCGCGGAACCGGCGGAGAACCTCGCCGCCGGGACGTGGGTGCGGGCCGACACCCTGCCGGAGCTCGCCGCGTTGATCGACGTGCCCGCCGATGCCCTGGTGGCCACCGCGAAGCGGTTCAACGAGTTCGCCGAGACCGGCACCGACACGGACTTCCACCGCGGGGAGGACGCCTACGACCGGTTCTTCACCAGACCGCACGAGCACCCGAACCCGGCTCTGGTGCCGCTCGACCGCCCGCCGTTCCACGCCGCTCGGCTGGTCCTCTCCGACCTCGGCACGAAAGGCGGGCTGCGCACCGACCCGGCGGGCCGGGTGCTGGGCGTCGACGGCGCACCGCTGCCCGGGCTCCACGCCACCGGCAACACGGCGGCATCGCTGGCGCGCGACGTCTACCCCGGGCCCGGCATCCCCATCGGCACGGCCATGGTCTTCGGCTACCTCGCGGTGCTGGCCATGATGTCCTGACCGGCGCCATCGCGTCGGCAAGCCGCTCAGATCAACGTGTCCTCGACCGGCAGATCGAACGCCGCCCTGCCGTACAGCGCGAGGGCGCGCTGGGCGTCGTTGGCCACGTGCATGCTGCCCGCGTGCGCATCGCGCCACGCCCGTTCGACGGGGTTCCCCCGCCGCAGCGTGTTCCCGCCAGCGGAGTTGAACAGCAGGTCGACCGCCTCCACGGCGCGCTCGGTGGCGCGCACCTGGTCCCGGCGGCAGCGCAACCGCAGCTCCATCGGGATCTCCGCGCCGCACACGGCGTGGTCGTGGAGGTCGGCGATGTTGCGGTCCAGCTGCAGCACCGCCGCATCCACCTCGGAGGCCGCCCGGGCCACCGCGACCTGGGCGCCCTGGTCCTCGGCGAACCGGCCGCCACCGAGGCTCAACCGCACCCGGTCCCGCATGGCCGCCACGTAGGCCCGGTAGCTGCCCGCCACGATCCCCACGACGGGCGCGGCGACAGCGGTGGTGAACACGGCCCCGAAGGGCAGCGCGTACAACGGGCCGTGGCTGACCGCCCGGCCAGGAGCCCGCAGCTGCGCGACGTCGTAGTTGCGGACGATGCGGTGCTCGGGCACGAACGCCCCGTCCACGACGATGTCGTTGCTGCCGGTACCGCGCAGGCCCACCGAGTCCCACACGTCGAGCACCTGGAACTCGCCCCGCGGCACCAGGACGCTGAGGAAGTCCACCGGTCGGCCCGCCTCGCCGACGACCAGCGCGCCGAGCAGCGCCCAGCTCGCGTGGTCGCACCCGGAGGCGAAGCTCCACCGGCCGCTGAGCAGGTACCCGCCTGCCACCGCGCGGAGCCGCCCGATCGGCGCGTAGGAGGAGCAGATCACCATGTCCGGGCCGCCCGCCCACACCTCCTCCTGCGCCGGGCCGGGGAACAGGCTGACGTGCCAGGGGTGCACCCCGAGCACCGAGAGCACCCAGCCGCTGGACCCGCACACCGCGGAGACCTCCCGGACCACCTCGTAGAAGTGCACCGGGTTGCCCTCCAGGCCGCCGTACCGCCTTGGCTGCAGCATCCGGAGCGCACCGGCCGAGACCAGGTCGGCCACCGTCTGCTCGGGCAGCCGCCGGTCCCGCTCCGCCTGCTCGGTGCGTTCCGCGATGGCCGGGAGGAGGTCGCGGACCCGCTCGAGCACCTCGTTGGTCATGCCCGCCATCGTGCGACCGGTGGTCGCCGCCGACCGCCGGGAGGTACCGGTGAGTGGGATCGTCCAGGGGCCGCCCGTCCGCGGCGACCTACCTTCACCGCCAGACGTGCTGCTGTGGGAAGGGATGACGAGCATGACGGCTGTGGAGGAGGTCCGGCGGATCGAGGTGGACGAGGCACCCACCCGCTTCGCCCGGGGCTGGCACTGCCTCGGCCTCGCCGAGGGTTTCAAGGACGGCAAGCCGCACACGGTGCGCGCGTTCGGGCAGAAGCTCGTCATCTGGGCGGATTCCCGGGGCGAGCTGAACGTGCTCGACGCCTACTGCCGCCACATGGGCGGCGACCTGTCGCAGGGCCAGGTCAAGGGCGACGAGATCGCCTGCCCGTTCCACGACTGGCGCTGGGGCGGTGATGGCCGGTGCAAGAACATTCCCTACGCGCGCCGGGTTCCGCTGCGGGCGCGCACGGCGGCGTGGCCGACGATGGAGCAGGACGGCATGTTCTTCGTCTGGAACGACCCCGAGGGCAACCCGCCGCCGCCCGAGGTGACCATCCCGCGCATCCCGGGTGCCACCGACGACGGGTGGACCGACTGGCAGTGGTACTCGGTGGAGATCGACAACGCGCACTGCCGCGAGATCGTGGACAACGTGGTGGACATGGCGCACTTCTTCTACGTCCACTACTCGTTTCCGACCTACTTCAAGAACATCTTCGAGGGCCACACCGCCACCCAGGTCCAGCGCGGCGTCGGCCGGGAGGACGCGCGCCCGCGAGAGACCGGCAGCGGCGCGCCCAGGATGCTCGGCAACACCTCGGTGGCCGCCTACCACGGTCCGTCGTTCATGATCGACGACCTGACCTACCACTACAGCGACGGCGACGTCGAATCGGTGCTGATCAACTGCCACTACCCGGTCACGGCGAACTCCTTCGTGCTGCAGTACGGCATCATCGTCAAGCGCGCCGAGCACCTGGCCGATCCCGAGGAGATGGCCCGCACGATGGGCGAGTTCATCAAGATCGGGTTCGAGCAGGACGTGCGGATCTGGAAGAACAAGACCCGCATCGACAACCCGCTGCTGTGCGAGGAGGACGGCCCGGTCTACCAGCTGCGCCGGTGGTACGAGCAGTTCTACGTCGACGTGGCCGACGTGACGCCGGAGATGGTGGAGCGCTTCGAGTTCGAGGTCGACACCACGCGTCCCAACGAGGCGTGGCGGCGCGAGGTCGAGGCGAACCTGGCCGCCGCCAACCGGGACGGGGCGGTCTGATGGTGGTGCGCACCGACGGCCGGCTGCTCGACGCGCCCATGCGACCGGTGCGGTGCCGCAGCTGCGGCAGCAGCGTCGAAGTCCGCAAGAGCAGCTGGGACCAGACGAGCATCCAGTGGCACGACGAGGCGGTGCGGTCCTGCGCGGAGCGGCGCGCCGCACAACCGGGCCCCGGCCCGAACGGCCAGTTCTTCACCGGTTGCACGGCGTTGCGCGACTCGGTGCGCGCAGCGGCGGCCCGCGGTGAGATCCCGATCCAGGAGGAGTGACGTGGTGGATATCCCGAAGTACGGCCCGTGGGCGGTGATCGCCGGCGGGTCCGAAGGCGTGGGAGCCTCGTTCGCCCACCTGCTCGCCGACGCGGGTGTCAACCTGGTCCTGATCGCGCGGAAACCCGGGCCGCTGGCGGCGACCGCCGAGCAGGTGCGGGCCAAGGGCGTCCAGGTGCGCGTCCTGGAGCTGGACCTGCTCGCGCCGGACGCGTTGTCGACCATCCGGGAGACCACCGACGACCTCGACGTCGGGCTGCTGGTCTTCAACGCGGGCGCCAACTCCTACGGCCACGAGTTCGTCACCAGTGACCTCGACCGGGTGCGCGGCGTGATCAACCTGAACATCACCGCGCAGCTGGCGCTCACCCACCACTTCGGTGCGCTGCTGGCGCAGCGCGGCCGGGGCGGCATCATCCTGGTCGGCTCGATGGCGGGTTACCTGGGGCAGGCGCAGATCAGCGCCTACTCCGCGGCCAAGGCGTTCTCCCGGGTGTTCGCGGAGGGCCTGTGGCTGGAGCTGCGGGAGCACGGGGTCGACGTGCTGGAGCTGGTGCTGGGCGTGACCCGGACACCCGCCATGCAACGCGCCGGGCTGAACTTCGACGTGCCCGGCCTCAACGTCGCCGAACCCGACGACGTGGCCCGGGAAGGCCTCGAACGGCTGCCCCACGGCCCGGTGTGGGTGGCGGGCGGCAACGCCGAAGCGGCGATCAAGCGCAGCGGACCCGATCGCGCCGGTCTCGCGCTCAGCGCGCACGAAGCGTCGAAGCGCCTGCTGCCGCCGGAGAACTAGTCCTGACCAGACGAGAGCCCCGAGCCGCCAACGGTGGCTCGGGGCTTGCTTGCACCAGCGGTGCACGCGAGTGACCGGTGCTGCGCGCAGCACCGGTCACTCGCGCATCCGCATCACTGCTGCGGGCTGAACGCGGCCAGCGGCTCGGAGCCGGACCAGTCGTGGCCCCAGTAGCTGTCCGCGGTGATCTCCTCGGCCGTGTAGCTCGTCTCGTCGACGAGCATGCCGTCGCACCCGTACTCGATGTCCCACCCACCGGGCGCGCGCACGTAGAAGGAGATCATCTTGTCGTTGGTGTGCCGCCCCAGCGTCGAGGACAGCGAGAAGCCCCGGCGGTTGACCTCGTCCAGGGCCCGCCCCACGGCGTCGATCCCGTCCGCCTCGACCATCAGGTGCACCAGGCCCGGCGGCTCCCCGTGCGGGGCCGGGCAGACCGCGAGGCTGTGGTGGCGCTGGTTCACGCCCATGAACCGCACCCGGCGCGGCGGGGCGTCGGTGGCCGGCCCGCCCAGGCGGATCGCACCGCGCGGCAGGAAGCCGAGCACCTCGGTGTAGAACTCGACCGTCTCATCGGGACAGGTGGTGGGCAGCACCACGTGGCCCATCCCCTGCTCGCCGGTGACGAACTCGTGGGCGTGCTTGGTGAGCAGCGGGCTGTGGTCCAGCACCGGCCCGAAGAACACCTCGAGAGGAGTGCCGCTCGGGTCCTCGAAGGTGATCGCCGCTTCGACGCGGCGCTCATCGCACTCGGCCTGCGACAGCGTCCGGACCGCCGTTCCAGCCGCTTCCACCGCGCGGCTGACTTCCGCCAGCGCGAACTGGTCGCGCACCTCCCACCCCACGGCGAGCACCTTGTCGGCGTCCCCGGGGAGCACGACGAGGCGGGCCGCCCGCTCGTCCATGCGCAGGTGGAGTCCGTCGGGGTTCGGTCCGGTGGCTTCCTGGAACCCCAGCGCGTCGACGGTGAGCTCGCGCCAGCGCGGGAGGTCCTGGGTCTGCACGGTGAGGTAGCCGAGACCACGGATCTGGGGCATCGTCGTCCTTCCAATCTTCGTGCTTGCGGGTGTGGTGGCCGCGGTGCGGGCCCGGGACTCAGATCATCGAGCGCAGCGGGCCAGCGGGCGGCTCGATGTCGAGCTCGGTCAACGCGGACACGTGGAAGACGGCCCCCGGGACGTGGATGGCGTGCACCATGCCCATGTGGCCGTCGCGCCAGAAGCGCTGGATCGGGTTGTCCATCCGCAGGCCGTTCCCGCCGGAGCGGGCCACGATCTCGTCCATGGCCCGAACCGCGCGCCAGGCCGCGGCGACCTGGGTTCGCCTGCTGACCGCGCGCTCGCCGAAGCTGATCTCTCGTCCCGCCGCCACCGCGTCGTAGATCCGGGACACGTTGTCCAGCAGCGCGACCCGGGAGGCGTGGATCTCGGCCGCCGCCTCGCTGATCGCGTAGAGCACGTACGGGTCGTCCTTGATCTTGGTGCCGGTGATCTGCACGCGCTTGCGCTGGTAGGCCAGGTGCTGGGCCAGCGCCCCCTCGCAGATGCCGATCACCGCGGAGGTGATGCCCAGCGGGAAGGCCGTGGTGAACGGGACGTGGTAGGTCGGGTTGCCCAGCCCTGCTTCCTTCGGGGCCGATCCGTCGAGCAGGGTGCTGAACGGGATGACCCGGTAGGACGGGACGAACGCACCGTCCACCACGACATCCTTGCTGCCGGTGCCGCGCAGGCCCACCACGTCCCAGGTGTCCTCGACGATCTGGTAGTCCGACCTGGGCAGGATCACGTGGTAGGACTCCGGCGGTTGGGCCACGTTGCCCTCCGCGTCACCCATGAACCCGCCGAGGAAGATCCAGTCGCAGTGGTCGGTCCCCGAGGAGAACTGCCAGCGCCCGGTGAACAGGTAGCCGCCGTCGGTCGGCGTGAGCACCCCCATCGGGGCGTAGGGCGAGGCGATCCAGGTGTCGGTGCTCCCGCCCCAGACCTCCTCCTGCACCCGCGGGTCGGCCATCGCCATCTCCCACGGGTGGACACCGACGATCCCGGCCACCCACCCGGTGGAGCCGTCGCAGCTGGCGACCCCCATCACCGCCTCGGCGAACTCGGCGGGATGCGCCTCCGCACCGCCGTGCGCGGCCGGTTGCAGCATCTTGATCACACCGGTTTCGCGGAGCACCGCGGCCGCGCGGTCGTCGAGCCTGCCGAGCCGTTCGCTGGACTCCGCGGTGGCGGCGATCTCCTCCGCGCGCGATTCGACGGCCTGCAGAACGGGGTTGGGCATCAGCTGGTCCTCGCTTCGGTGTCGTCGCCGCGACCGGCGAGGGCCACGGCTAGTTCGATCAGCTGGTCCTCCTGGCCGCCGATCAGCTTGCGCTTGCCCGCCTCGACGAGGATCTCGGCGCCCGAGACCCCGTACTTCGCCGCGGCCCGGTCCGCGTGCTTGAGGAAGCTGGAGTAGACCCCCGCGTACCCCATGGTCAGCGAGAGCCGGTCGAGCAGGCACTCGCCGTCCATCACCGGCCGGACCACGTCCTCGGCGGCGTCGATGATCTTCAGGGTGTCCACGCCGGTCCGGATGCCGAGCTTCTCGGCGACCGCGACGAACGCCTCGACGGGCGTGTTCCCGGCCCCCGCCCCGAAGCGCCGGGTGGAACCGTCCACCTGGGTGGCCCCGGCGCGCACCGCGAGCACCGAGTTCGCCACCCCGAGACCGAGGTTCTCGTGGCCGTGGAAGCCGACCTGCGCGTCGTCACCGAGCTCGGTGACCAGCGCGGCGACCCGGTCGCTGGTGTCCTCGAGCACGAGGGCCCCGGCGGAGTCCACGACGTAGACGCACTGGCAGCCCGCGTCGGCCATGATTCGGGCCTGCTTGGCCAGCACCTCCGGTGGCTGGCTGTGGGCCATCATCAGGAAGCCGACCGTCTCCAGCCCTCGGTCGCGGGCCAGGCCGAAGTGCTGGACGGAGACGTCCGCCTCCGTGCAGTGCGTGGCGATCCGGCAGATGGCGGCACCGTTGTCGGCAGCCGCGCGGATGTCGTCCTTCACGCCCACCCCGGGCAGCATCAGAAAGGCGATCTCGGCCTGCCGCGCGGTGGCGACCGCGGTGGCGATCAGCTCCTGCTCGGGGGTGCGGCTGAAGCCGTAGTTGAACGACGAGCCGCCGAGACCGTCGCCGTGGGTGACCTCGATGACCGGAACCCCGGCACCGTCGAGGGCGGCGACGATGTCGCGCACGTGCTCGGGGGTGAACTGGTGCTGCTTGGCGTGCGACCCGTCGCGCAGCGACGAGTCGGTGATCCTGATGTCCAGGTCGTTGCTGTAGGGCACGGGTTCCTCACTTCCCTCTCCGCGCGAGGGCCTGCCGGGCGAGGCCTTCGCCGACGCGGGTCGCCGCGGCGGTCATGATGTCGAGGTTCCCGGAGTACGGCGGGAGGAAGTCCCCGGCGCCCTCGACTTCCAGGAACACCGCCACCCGCGCCATCCCACCGCCCACAGTGGACGGGTCGTCGAACTGCGGGTCGGCGCGCAGCCGGTACCCCGGCACGTAGGTCGCCACCTCCGCGACCACCTCGTGGACGGACGCGGCGACCGCGTCCCGGTCGGCGTCGTCGGGGATCGAGCAGAACACGGTGTCGCGCATCAGCACCGGCGGTTCCGCCGGGTTCAGGATGATGATCGCCTTGCCGCGCCCGGCGCCGCCGATCTCCTCGATGCCCCGGGAGGTGGTCAGGGTGAACTCGTCGATGTTGGCCCGGGTGCCGGGTCCGGCCGACGGGGAGGCCACGCTGGCCACGATCTCGGCGTAGGCGACCTCGACCACGCGCGAGACGGCGTGCACGATCGGGATGGTGGCCTGCCCGCCGCAGGTGATCAGGTTGACGTTGGGCGCGTCGAGGTGCTCGCCGAGGTTCACCGCGGGCACCACCGCCGGTCCCAGCGCGGCCGGGGTCAGGTCGACCGCCGGGATGCCGCGCTCGGCGTACTTCGGTGCGTTGTCGCGGTGCACGTGGGCCGAGGTCGCCTCGAACACCAGGTCCGGCTGCTCGTCCTGCCCCAACAGCCAGTCGACGCCCTCGGCGGAGCTGACCAGTCCCTGTCCCCGGGCTCGTTCGAGGCCGGGGCTGGCCGGGTCGACCCCGATCATCCAGCGCGGCTCGATGACGTCCGAGCGCAGCAGCTTGTACATCAGGTCGGTGCCGATGTTGCCGGAGCCCACGACGGCTGCGGTCGCCTTGGTCACTGTCCCATTCGTCCTTTCAGGTCGCCCCGATGCGATCACGTGAAGCGGGCCGTGACCGATCCGAGGCCGGTGAACTCGGCGCGGTACTCCCCGCCCGGTGCGACGTCGACGGCTCGGGTGCAGGAGCCGGGCAGCACCAGGTGCCCTGCTTCGAGCCGGACGCCGAAGGCGGCCACCTTGCGCGCCAGCCACGCCACCGCGGTGGTGGGGTTGCCGAGCACCGCGGCGGTGTTGCCGCGGGCGATCTCCGTTCCGCCGGAGAACAGCACGGCGTCGATGTCGGCGAGGTCCAGCTCGTCCGGCTTGGCCCGCGCCTCGCCCAAAACGACGCCCCCGGAGGAGGCGTTGTCGGCGATGGTGTCGGCCAACCCGATCCGCCAGTCCCGGATCCGGCTGTCGATCAGCTCCAGGCTCGGGACGACGTGGTCCGTGGCGGCCAGCACGTCCGCCTCGGTGCACCCCTCCCCCGGCAGCGAATCCCCCAGCACGAAACCGATCTCGACCTCGATGCGCGGGTAGCAGTAGCGCGCGGTCTCGACCGGCCGGTCCTGCGCCAGGACCATCGTGTCCAGGAGGTGGCCGTAGTCGGGTTCGTCGACGCCCATCATCTGCTGCATCACGGGGGAGGACAGCCCGACCTTGTGACCGCGCACCACCGCTCCCGCGGACAGCTGGCGGCCGACGTTGAGCAGTTGGATCGCGTAGGCGTCGACCACGTCGATGCCGGGGAACCGCTGCACGAGCGGATCGATCGGCGCGCGGTCGCGCTGCGCGGCCCAGAGCGCGTCGGCGGCGGCCTGCCTGGTTGTCGCATCGAGCATGCCTGAACGGTGCCAGCCGCGTCCGCACGACGGCTCCGTTCCTCCCGCTCACCGGGACTTCGGGCGAAAGGCCCCCAAACAGCGGCAAAACCCGCGGCACTGGCGTTCCGCACGCCGGTACCGCGGGTTCCCGCTCCCCCTGGTCAGGAGTCGTAAGTGACCTTCAGCCGGTCGGTGAGCGGCACCGCCTGGCAACCGAGGATGATCCCGTCAGCCAGGTCAGCGCCGTCGAGCACCTCGTTGCGCTCCAGGTCCACTTCCCCTTCCAGCAGCACGCAGGCGCACGCGCTGCAGGCGCCCTCCCGGCAGGAGTACGGCGCGTCCACACCGGCGGCCAGCAAGGCGTCGAGCAGCTTGCTGCCCTTCGGCCAGCGCACCGCGCGCGTCTGGCCGTCCAGGGTCACCTCCACCTCACTGGCCGGACCGTCGTCCGACACCGCCGACGCGGGGTCCGCACCAGCGGCGAAGGGATCACCGGTCAGCGACGTGAAGCGTTCGACGTGCACGCGCTTCGGTGCCGCGCCGAGCGCGCTCAACGACTCCAGGACCAGGTCCATGAACACCCCGGGGCCGCAGACGAACGCCTCGCGGTCGGCGAAGGGGCGCAGCAGCGAGCGCAGGCCCGCAGCGCTGGGCGTCCCCTGCACCGATTCCAGCCAGTGCACGGTGGTGAGCCGATCACCGTGCTCACCGCGCGCCAAGGCCTGCAGCTCGTCCCGGAAGATCACCGACTGCTCGTCGCGGTTGGCGTACAGCAGCGCGACCCGCCCCCGCCCGGTGTGCAGCGCGGACTTCAGGATCGACAACACCGGGGTGATCCCGCTGCCCGCTGCGACCAGCAGCAGGTCGGTGTCCAGCGACGCCGGGGTGAAGGTGCCCGACGGGCGAAGCGCGTCGAGCACGTCGCCCGCGGCGACGTTGTCGCAGATCCAGTTCGAGCCGTAGCCGCCCTCGGTGCGCTTGACGGTGACCTTGAGCTTGTCGTCGCAGGCCGGGGAACTGCACAGCGAGTAGCAGCGGGCCACGCCGCCGGGGAGGCGGATGGTCAGGAACTGGCCCGGCCGGTAGCGGACGGGCTCGCCCTCCTCGGCGGGTTCCAGGACCAGGGTGTGCGCCGCAGCGGTCTCCCGGATCACCTCGACGACGCGGAGCTCCCACGTGGTGGACATGCTTCCTCCGGTCGGATCACAGGGCGTTGGCAGCGTGCTTCGCCGCGATGTAGCCGAAGACGATGGACGGTCCGATGGTGGCGCCGGGTCCGGCGTACTCGTTGGCCATGATCGAGGCCGTCGTGTTGCCGGTGGCGTAGAGCCCCTCGATGGTCGAGTCGTCGGCGCGCAGGACCCGGGCGTGCTCGTCGGTGACCAGGCCACCCTTCGTGCCGAGGTCACCGATCTCGATCCGCACCGCGTGGAACGGCGGCACGTCGATCCGGTCCAGGTTGGGGTTCTTCAGCGTGGGGTCGCCGTAGTACCGGTCGTGGGCGCTCTCACCGCGGCCGAAGTCCTCGTCCTTGCCCGAGCGGGCGAAGCCGTTGAACCGGTCGACGGTCCGCTGCAGCGCGTCGGCGGGGATCCCGACCCGCTCGGCGAGCTCGGCGATGGTGTCCGCCTTGTGCGCGATCCCGGCTTCGTAGAAGCTCCGCGGGAACGGCATGCCCGGCAGGACCTGCGCGAACGGGTACCGCGCCCGCGCCCGCGCGTCCATGATGAACCAGCTCGGGTGGTGCTTCCCGGCCAGCTGGTCGTGCACGAAGTTCGTGTACGGGGCGGCTTCGTTGGTGAAGCGCTCGCCGTCGGTGGAGACGATGACCTGCCCCGGGATGGCGCGTTCGGAGACCAGCGGGATGGTGGCCCCCGAGGGGTGTTCGACCGACGGCATCCACCAGGCGTCGTCCATGAAGTCCACCGCCGCGCCGAGCTCCCGGCCGACCGCGATGCCGTCACCGACGTTCTCCACCGCACCGAGGCTGTGGTTGTCCTGGCCGCCCTCGGGCAGGTGCGCGGCCCGCATCTCGCTGTTGTGCTCGAACCCGCCGGTCGCCAGCAGCACGCCGCGGCGGGCGCGGATCCGCAGCCGCGAACCACCCCGCTGCGCCGTCACACCGACCACGCGGCCGTCCTCGACGACGAGGTCGGTCATCGGGGTCTGCAACCACAGCGGGACCCCGGCGTCCTTCAGCGCCATCCGCAACCGCGCGACCAGCGCCCGGCCCCCGGTGGACATGTGCCGCCGCCGCACCACGTTGGAGGACACCCGCCAGGCGGCGACCACCGACGCCCAGCGGCCCCGCCAGGTCCGCTTGACCATGGCCAGGTCGTGGTAGTCCTTGCTGGTGACCCACAGGCCCAGCGGCCCCTTCATGCTGTTGGGGCGCTGGAACTGCTCGTCGGGGCCGAGCGCGCGGGTGTCGAACGGCAGCGGCTCGATGGAGCGCCCCATCGGCCGACCGCCCTCGTACTCCGGGTGGTAGTCGGCGTAGCCCTTGGTCCAGGAGAACTTCAGCCACTTGCTGCGGCACAGCAGTTCCATCGCCGCCGGGCCGTGGTCGACGTAGGCGTCCAGCCGTGCCGCCGGGACCTTGCCCTCGGTGAGCAGGTCGAGGTAGCGGCGGATCGACTCGCGGCTGTCGTCGTGGCCCCGGGCGCGCAGCGTGGGGTTGTTGGGGATCCAGATGCCCCCGCCGGACATCCCGGTGCTGCCGCCGTACATCGCGCCCTTCTCGACGACCACGGCCGACAGGCCCGCGTCGGTGGCGGTCAGCGCGGCGGTCATCCCCCCGCCGCCGGAGCCGACGATGACGAAGTCGAACTCGTGGTCCCAGGTGGTCACGACTGGTCCTCCCGGGTGAGGAAGGCCAGCACCGCGCTCTCCCAGGCCTCCTTCTGCTCGATCATCGCCCAGTGCCCGCAGTCGGGGAAGATGTGCACCTCGGCGTCGGGGATCGTGCGCATCGGCAGCAGCGCCATGTCGACCGGGCTGACCCGGTCGTCGCGGCCCCAGGTGATCAGCGTCTTGGCCCGCACCTTGTGCAGCACCGCCCAGTACGGCGGCTCGTCGGACTTCGCGGCGGCGGCAGCAGCGGCTCGCAGCGCCTCCCCGCCGTACATCTTCCGGGCGCTGGCCAGCGTGCTGGGCTCGGTGGCCTGCGCCCAGCGCTCCTCGACCAGCTCCTCGGTCACCAGCGACCGGTCGTGGACCATCGAGTTCAACCAGGCCACGAGCCGTTCCCGGGTGGGGTCCTCGGTGAACTCCACCAGCAGGTTGATGCCCTCCCCGGGCGACGGGCTGAAGATCGCCCGGCCCATCCCGCCGATGGTGACCATGCGGCGCACCCGCTCGGGGTGGCTGATCGCGAACCTGGTCGCGACGATGCCACCCATCGAGTTGCCGATCACGTCGACCTGCTCGAGCCCGAGTCCGTCCAGGAAGCGCACCACCGCGTCCGGGGCGGCGACCATCGGGTGCGCCCCGGTGGGGTCGCTGACGCCGAAGCCGGGGAACTCCAGCACCAGGCAGCGGAAGTGCTGGGCGAACACCGGAAGGTTGCCGCGGAAGTTGCGCCACCCGGTGACGCCGGGGCCGGATCCGTGCAGCATCAGCAGGGGCGGCCCGTCCCCGGCTTCGTGGTAGCGCAGCACGCCGCGGTCCGTCCGCAGCTCGCGCAGCGTGGATTCGTAGGTCAGTTCCGTCATCTCGCGCCCAAGCTCTCCGGGGACATTCGGGGACATCGCTGCCGCACGTTAGGCGCGGGCGGGCGGGACCGGTTGCGGACTCCCGGTCACCGGGAGCGGTGCGGCTGCCCGTCCGGGGCCCACCGGCACCTCCCGCTCAACGGGACGGTCCGGCGGGGGCGCTGCGAGGACCCGCTTACCGTCGAGTCCGTGAGCATCCGACGAGCACCGGCCAGCACGACCCCCACCCCGCTGGAGATGCGGCGCGCGCTGGGGTCCTTCGCCAGCGGCGTCACGGTGGTGACCGGGTACGACGACGGGGAGCCGGTGGGCTTCGCCTGCCAGTCCTTCGCCTCGGTCTCCCTGGACCCGCCACTCGTGCTGTTCTGCGCCGACCACCGCGGCCGGTCGTGGCCACGGATCCGCCGCTCCGGCCGGTTCTGCGTGCACGTGCTCGCCGAGCGCCAGACCGACCTGTGCGACCGGTTCGGCTCCAGCCGGGGGTCCAGGTTCGACGGGTTGCCCTGGCAGCTCTCCCGGTGGGGCAGCCCGGTCCTGGACGGGGTGCTGGTGCGGGTGCACGCCGAGGTCCGGGATGTGCACGTCGCCGGGGACCACGACGTGGTGATCGGCGCGGTCCTCGAACTCGAGACGCCGTGCCAGGAACCGCCGATGCTGTTCTTCCGGGGCGGGTTCGGCGTCGCCCCGGAAGAAGGACTGGTCATGTCGGACCTCTGGGGTTGGGGCGAGCCCTGGGGGTGACGCGCCGCCAGCGGGTCGCGCCCGGTCAGAGCCAGTCGCCCGAGCTCGCGCCCATCATCCGGTCGAGGGTCTCGCTCGACCAGGTCTCCCGGGGTGCGGTGACCTCCGCCTGCCGCCGGGGCCGCCGGGTGGCCGAGCAGAGCGCCGCCGACACCTGCCGGGCGGCGTCCACCACCAGCGGGGCGACCTTCTCCAGCGCGGCCCGGACGTCACCGACCAGGGAGATGCTGCCCACCACGCCTTCCGGGCCGCGGACGGCGGCTGCGGTGCAGGCGATCGACGGGACGCACTCGCCGCGCTCGAAGGTCAGGCCGTGGCGCCGACGGATGCGGTTCAGCTCCTGGTGCAGGGTGCCGAGGTCACCGATCGTCCGGTTGGTCTGCCGCCCGATGCGGCCGTCGAGCAGCTCGTCCACCGCCTCCGGTTCGAGCCAGGCCAGCATCGACTTGCCCAGCGCGGTGGAGTGCGCGGGAGCTCGACCGCCGACCCGGGAGGGCACCACGGCGGCGAACCGGCCGCCCACCTTGTCGAGGTAGCTGACCTGCGCCCCCTCCAGCACCGCGAGGTGAACGACCATTCCAGTCTTGAGCTGGAGGTCGTGGAGCACCGGGGCGGCGACGCCGCGGAGCTCGCCGTGCGCGTCGGCCTGCGCGCCGAGCCCGAGTGCCCGCCGCCCGAGCGAGTAGCCGAGGGAACCGCGTTCCAACCACTCCAGCCGCACCAGCTGGTCGAGTATCCGGTGCGCCGTCGACCTCGGCAAGTTCGTGCAGCGGGCGACATCTTCCAGGGTCAGCCGGGCCGATCGACCGGGGAAGGAGTCCAGGATCAGGGTCATCCGCTCCACCATGGACGTGGGTAGTTCCCGGCGCGTGGACTCGGCGCTCCCCACCGCGAAAGCGACAGTCATGGATCTCCCTTCGACCGGAGCGACCGGACACGACCGGCGCCACAACTGAAATGAATTTCACCCCGTTTCGAACGGTAGCAGCGACCCGCACCACGCGGAAGGCTCCGACGGCTTCCGCTCTGGTCGCCCGGCTCGGCGCGCCAGCGGTTCCCGGTGACCGGGACAGGCCCGGAACTCGCCCAGCTCCCGGACTACACCTGGGAGCTGGCGACGACGCGGCGGAAGGTGCGTGGATGAGAGTCGGCATCACAAGTCCCGTGGTGACCCAGGTACCTGGCGCGCACTCGGAGTGGGAGCGCGCGGCAGGCATCGAGGACCTCGGCGAGATCGCCGCGGCCGCCGACCGCCTGGGCTTCCACCACCTGACCTGCAGCGAGCACGTGGGCGTCCCCACCGAGGTGGCCGAGCAGCGCGGCGCCACCTACTGGGACCCGCTGGCCACGCTCGGCTACCTGGCCGCCCGCACCACCCGCATCCGCCTCGCCACGCAGGTCCTGGTGCTCGGCTACCACCACCCGCTGGCGATCGCCAAGCGCTACGGCACCCTCGACCGGGTCTCCGGTGGCCGCCTGGTGCTCGGACTCGGCGTGGGCAGCCTGGCGGAGGAGTTCGCGCTGCTCGGCGCGCAGTTCGAGGGACGCGGTGCGCGAGCCGACGACGCCCTGGCCGCGCTGCGCGCGAGCCTGTCCCGCCGGGAACCGGAGTACCACGGCGAGCACTACGACTACGCCGGTTTCGTCGTGGAGCCGCACGCGGTGCAGGAGCGCGTGCCGATGTGGATCGGTGGCCGGACGCTGCGCTCCCTCCGCCGCGCGGTGCGCTTCGGGGACGGCTGGGTGCCGTTCGGCCTCGGCACCGCGCAGCTGCGGGAGCTGCTGGCCCAGGTCGAGCTGCCCGCGAACTTCGAGGTGGTGCTCTCGCCCGGGCACGCGCTCGACCCGATCGCGGACCCGGCCGGGACGGTGAACTCCCTGGCGCAGTTGCGTGGCGCGGGCGCCACCCTGGCCGGGGTCCGGCTGCGCGCCGAGTCCGCCGACCACTACTGCGAGCAGCTCAGCGCCCTGGCCGGGATCGCCGCCAGGATCGCCTGACCGGAGAGCGAGGGGACCATGACCGGACAACCCACTGATCTCGCCGACCGGCTGGCCGCCGTGGAGGCGCGCCTGCGCCAGCTCGAGGACCAGCAGGAGATCGCCCAGCTCATCGCCAGCTACGGGCCGCTGGTCGACAGCGGCAGCGCCGAGGCGGTCGCCGACCTCTGGGAGCCCGACGGCGTGTACGACGTCGACGGCCGGTGCATGAACGGCCGCGAGGAGATCGCCGCGATGGTCACCGGGAAGCACCACCAGGGCTGGATCGAGGGCGGCTGCGCCCACTTCCTCGGCCCCGCTCACGTGGCGGTCGACGGTGACGACGCCGTCGCGGTCGGCCATTCGCTGATGGTGGTGCGCCGCGACGAGCGGTTCGTCGTGCACCGCGCCACCGCCCACCGCTGGGTGCTGCGGCGCAGTCCCGGGGGTTGGCGCGTCACCCGCCGGACCAGCCGGGTCCTCGACGGCCGCGAGGAGTCCCCGCGGCTGCTGGCCGCGCTCGGCTCGCACGAGGAGGTGCGGTGATGGGCCGGTTGGACAACCGCGTCGCCCTGGTCACGGGCGCGGGCAACGGCATCGGGCTCGGTGTGGCCCGCCGCTTCGCCGCCGAGGGCGCCAAGGTCGTCGTCGCCGAGCTCGACGAGACCAGCGGTCGCGCGGCCGCTGCGGAACTCGGTGACTCGGGCCTGTTCGTACGGACCGACGTCACCGCCAAGCAGCAGGTGCACGACGCGGTCGCGGCAGCTGTCGAGACGTGGGGCAGCATCGACGTCCTCGTCAACAACGCCTGGGCCGCCGGCACCGTGGGGCGCGTCGAGGACAAGACCGACGAGGTGGTCGAAGGCGGCTTGGCCGCGGGGTTCCGAGGTCCACTGTGGGCGATGCAGGCGGCGTTCCCGCACATGCAGGCGCGCGGCTGGGGCCGGGTGGTCAACATGTGCAGCCTCAACGGCGTGAACGCCCACATGGGCACGCTGGAGTACAACGCGGCCAAGGAGGCGTTGCGCACGCTGACCCGCACCGCCGCCCGGGAGTGGGCCCCGACCGGTGTCGTGGTCAACGCGGTGTGCCCGGGGGCGAAGAGCGCCGCCTTCCGGCGGGTCATGAGCGCCCACCCCGAGCTCGAGGAGCTGGCGGACCGGCAGAACCCGATGGGCCGCATCGGCGACCCGGACGAGGACATCGCCCCGGTGGTCGCATTCCTGGCCAGCGAGGACTGCCGGTACCTCACCGGCAACACGCTGTTCGTCGACGGCGGTGCGCACATCAACGGCGTCGCGTGGCAACCAGACCTGGACACCGCGTGACACCGCCGCGGACCGGAGCGGACGTCGACGGCGGATCCGCCCGCCAGGAGCGGCCCACCGCGCAACACGCCGCCACCACCGCACTGCTGGTCCTGCTGGTGGAGGTCACCGGCCTCGCCTAACGGCTCAACCGCTGATCCGCCTCGACCTGCTCACGAGCCGCCGGGTCGGCCTGCCCCTGTTGCCAACGCGTGCGTGCAGTTCGCGCTGGTCGGCAACTCGATGCTCTCTCATGTCGCCTGTGGTCGGAGACCAGCACCGGAGGTGGTGGCCAGCGCTCAGTCCGGTGCTGCTCACCACGCCGTGTCCACCGTCCAAGTGGCCACCACCAGCCGAATCCGGGTCACCGGCTGCGGTGATCAGCACCTAGCCGCTGTCATGCTCGGCAGTCCTCCAGTTCGGGGCTCGGTGCCGGGGCACCAGGTTCGCCGAAGAAGAGCTGGGCGCACGGGATCAGGAACTCCGGGTTCTCCTCCGCGATCCAGTGGCCGCTGTCCGGTGCGATCACACCGCGGACGTCGTCACCGACCTGACCGAAGGAGTCGGCCACCGCCGGACCGAAGGCGAACTCGGCGCCCATCGCCAGCACCGGCATCTGCAGCCGCTTGCCCGCGTTCTCCCGGTTGTGGGCCGCGTCCGCTGCGAACGCCCGGTAGTACTCGAAGCCCGCGGTCCTGCGCTCCGGCGTCGAGTACGCCTGGAACGCGCTGTCCTGGTCAATCCGCTCGGGGTGCCGGGCACCGCTGAACAACCAGCCGAGGTAGGTCGGCACATCATCGTCGTCCAGGATCGTCTCCGGGACCGGCGCGGCAGTCTGGTTGAAGCCCAGGTGCCAGCTGATCCCGTACGCGTCCTCCAGCCCGAATCCGGACAGCGCTGTCTCCAACGCCGCCACCCTCGTCACCTCGTCCGGGTGGTCGCGGGCGTACGGGTACGCCACCAGCGCGCCGGTGTCGTGTGCTAGGAGCGACACCTCGCGGAAACCGAGTTCGTGCACCCCTTCGCGGATCCGTTCAGCGGTGGTCTTCTTGTCGTAGCCACCTGACGGGATGCTGGAGTCGCCCAAACCCGGGAGGTCGAAGGCGATCACGGTGTGCGTCTCGGCGAGCGCGGGCATGATCGGCGCCCACTCCGTCCACGTCTGCGGCCAGCCATGCAACAACACCAACGGCGGCCCGAACCCACCCCGCACGTAGTGCAACTCGGCGCCCTCCACCGCCACGTTCCCGTGCTCGAAACCGGGCGGCAGCGGGCTGGGTGCGGCTCCGACGACCGCCGGTTGTTCCACGTCGGACGGAATCTGCGCGGTGATGACCGATCCGGTGAGCAGCAGTGCGACTACGGCAAGGAACGCATGGGCAGCACGAAGTGCGGGCCACCGTGTATTCTTTGTGCGCAACGACCTGGCTCTCCTCGCATCGGTGGGCAGAACCGGTCGCCGCGTGTCGAGCGACCGATGAAGCAGGTCGTTTGTAGCGACTCGCAAATGTGAAGTCAATAGTGCTGAGCACTGCGGCGAGACGCCGCGAACGCAACATCAGGCGAGTGCTCCGGACCGCGCTCGGCCCACCTGGTTCCCTTCAGCCGAACCAGGCCGAGGTCACGCTTCCGCCCGCGCCGTCACCGTGCCCACCACGAAGTCGGGGTACACGTCCGCCACCGCGTCGACGTCCGGCAGGACCGTCACCTGGCCCAAACCCGCCGCCTCGAAGGTGGCCCGCCACGCTTCCGGTGTCAGGAATCCGTGCGTCGGCCGCCTCACGGGATCTGTGAGCACCTCGGTGAAGCTGTCCAGAAAGTCGAAGATGATCTCCGCATGGATCGGCCTGGCCAGCGCGGTCGGTCGAACGCACTCGGAGACGATGACCGCGCCGCCCGGTTTGAGCGCCTTCGCCGCCTCGCGGACCACGAAGTCGAGATCGGGCGCCACGTGGAAGCAGTTGACGGAGTAGACCACGTCGTAGCTGCCGGGCTCGACACCCTGGTCCTGCCATGGGAGCGTCATGTCCACACGGGCGCACTCCACCGACGTGGACGGCGCAGCCGCGGCTCGCGCGACCCGCTCGCCGTGCTCGGCAAAGGTCGCTGCCACCTCGGTGAACCGGTAGCGCGTGACACCCGCACCGAGGGTGCGCAACGCCAGTTCAGCCGCGCTACCGCAACCCCCACCGATCTCGAGGACCTCGAACGAGCCCCCGTGACGGGGAACGAGGCGGGACAGCGCCTCCGCACCGACCGCGTTGTTGATGGCGTACAGGGGGTTATCGTTGGAGAAGTAGCGCAGCCACAGGGGGAGCTTCCTGGGCGCGAAGAGGACCTCCTCACCCGTCGCCGCACCGCTGAAGAAGCGCGGTGACTCCTCGATCAGCGTCCGCAGGATCTCCACCGCCGCCGCGGCACCGGGCGCCTGCCGGACGAGCTCGTCGGCGACCGCGTCGAAGTCCTCCGGCGCGGCCGGCCCGGTGACGTACCGGCCGCCGCTCCTGGCGAGGACACCGGAGTCGGCGAGCTTGTCGCACATGAACTGCAGCGGCACCGTCCGGCGCCACGGGATCGCGAGCTCCTGCCTGATCTGCTGGATCGTCCCCCTGGCGGCGGACGGCAGCGCGCCGATCGACGAGAGCATCCGGTGCGCGGTCGCGTCGACGAGACGACCGAAGGTTTCGTTCGCCGCGAGGAACCTGACCGGGAAGAGGTCCCGCACCCGCTCATCGGTGATGGCAGCGCGCAGGTCCGCGAACCGCGCCGTCCTGGAGTGCCCGCCTGGCTGCCCCTGCGACTGCTGAACGTGGTTGCTCATGGTGTCGGCACGCCTTTCGTGACGGAGCGCGGGTCAGCCACCGTGGTGGCGGTCGGGCGTCGCGCGGTCCGCGGCCCAGCTGCGGACGGTCATCGGGAGCCCACCTCCCAAGCGCAGCGACATCATCGGCTCCGGCACGACCCGGGAACCGCGGGCCTGCTCCAGCACGAGGTCGCGCATCAGCGTGGAGATGACGAAGGTGGCCTCCATCATCCCGAGGTGGTTGCCGACGCAGAACCGCGGACCAGCACCGAACGGGAGGTGCGCGTACCGCGGCCGTTCGACCGGCTTGTCCGGGTCGAACCGCTCGGGGTCGAACCGGTCCGGCTCTGGCCAGTACCGCGGGTGCCGGTGCAGGATGTACGGGCAGATCAACACCTCCGCCCCGGCTGGCACGCGGTAGCCGCCGACCTCGTCATCACCCACCGCCCGGCGCGGCAGTATCCACACCGGCGGGAACAGCCGCATGGCTTCCTGCAGCACCATGTTCGTGTAGCGCAGCCGAGGCAGGTCGTCGTACGACGGGCGCCGGTCGCCGTAGACGGCCGACGCCTCCTGGTGCAGCCGGTCGCGCACGACCGGGTTCTTGCCCACCAAGTGCAGCGTCCAGCCGATGGTGCTCGCCGTCGTCTCGTGCCCGGCCAACAGCAACGTCACGAGCTCGTCCCGCATCCGGCGGCCCGCGACCCGCCTGTCGGTAGCCGCTGCGGTGGACTCGATGAGCCGGGTCAGCAGGTCATCTCCGGACGCGACCGGGTTGGCCTTCCGGTGCGCCACGAGGACCGCCACGACGCGTTCGAGCTCAGCGCGGGCTGCGCGGAACGCGCGCTGCCCCTTCAACGGCAACCACTGCGGGACGAGGCCCAGCGTCTCCATGTCGAACATGGCCTGGTTCTGCACAGCTTCGAAGGAGTGCTCGACCGACTCGAAGGCGCCGAGGTCGACGTCCAACAAGGTGCTCCCGAGCACGCCCAAGGTCAGGGTGGTGACCTCGGTCAGCACGTCCACCGGTCGCCCAGTGCCTTGGTGGTCGCGCAACCGCTCGACGAGGCCGAGCGCTTCGTCGACGATCAGGTCGGCCCGCGCCGCGAGCCGCTTGTGCTGGAACACCGGCTGGATCGTGCGCCGCTGCTCCTTCCACAGCGAGCCCTCGCTTGTCAGCAGCCCGTCACCGAGCGCGCGCTTGGCCTCGGTGTACCCGATGCCCTTGTGGTAGTTCGCCGCGTTGTCGGCGAGCACGTGCTTGGCGTGGTTTGGGTGGTTGAAGATGTAGAGCTTCTTCGGACCGATCGACACCCGCACCGCATCGCCGTACTCATCGACCGCGTCGCGCATCAGGCCGAGGCGGTCCGCGCGGAGCCGGCGCAGGATTGTTGGCGCGTCCCGACGAGGCGGCCCAGGCGGCACCAGGCCGCCCGCGGCGCTCATGCCGCACCCCGCCGAGCCGAACCCAAGCGGCACCCGCGCCCGTCCATACCGTTCCCGGGAACACCCGGCGCCATCCGGTCCCGTTTCGGAATTCGCCATGAGGTGGTCAACTTCGTCCCCTTACCGCCGTTGCTGGAACGGCGTCGCGACTCGCCGACAATCATTCGCACCGCAGCCGCCGGCACACATCTCCACCCGTGCGGTCAGCCCCTCGCGGATCAGGAAGGGCACCTGGGGAGAAGGCCCGCACGCGACGCGGCGGCACGCTTGTCCATACCGGAGTAAGCGCGTCGAACAGGCGGTACAGAGTTTGAGCACCGAGCGGATTGCAATCGTTGGCATCGGACTTCGCTACCCCGACGCCGCCAGCACCCAGGACCTGTGGGAGAACATCCTGGCCGGGCGACGTGCCTTCCGTAGGCTGCCCGACGAACGGATGAACCACGCGGACTACTACTCGCCCGACCCGGACGAACCAGACCGCTTCTACACCGAGAAAGCGGCCGTGCTGCGCGACTACGAATTCGACCGGCTCAAGTACAAGATCGCTGGAAGCACCTTCCGGTCCACCGATCTCACGCACTGGCTGGCGCTGGACGTCGCGGCGCGCGCCCTCGCCGACGCCGGCTTCACCGACGCGGCAGGCCTGCCCCGCGAGGCCACCGGCGTCGTCCTCGGCAACAGCCTCACCGGCGAGTTCTCCCGCGCCAACCTGATGCGGCTGCGCTGGCCCTACGTCCGGCGCACCCTCGCCGCGGCGCTGGCCGCCAAGGGTTGGGACGACGACGAGACCAGTGCCTTCCTGCAGGATCTCGAACCGGTATACAAGGCACCGTTCCCCCCGGTCGACGAGGACACCCTTGCCGGTGGGCTCGCCAACACCATCGCGGGACGCATCTGCAACCACTTCGACCTCCGCGGTGGCGGTTACACAGTGGACGGTGCTTGCTCGTCCTCACTGATCTCGGTCGCCACCGCGGTCAAGGCGCTGACGGACCACGACCTCGACGTCTGCCTCGCCGGCGGTGTCGACCTGTCGATCGACCCGTTCGAGGTGATCGGCTTCGCCAAGACCGGTGCGCTGGCCACCGACGAGATGCGGGTGTACGACGAGGACTCCAACGGCTTCTGGCCCGGTGAGGGAGCCGGTCTCGTCGTGCTGATGCGCGAGGCCGACGCCGTGGCGCGCAACCTGCGGATCTACGCGTCGATCACCGGCTTCGGCATCTCCTCCGACGGCAAGGGCGGCATCACCCGCCCGGAAGCGGGCGGGCACCGACTGGCCATCGGCCGCGCTTACGGCAAGGCCGGGTACGGCGTGAACACCGTCGGCTACTTCGAGGGTCACGGCACCGGCACAGCGCTGGGTGACGCGACCGAGCTCGAAGCGATCTCCTCGGCGCTGCGCGACGCGGACCCAGCCGCTCGGCCAGCCGCGATCAGCTCCGTGAAGGGGAACTTCGGCCACACCAAAGCGGCCGCGGGCATCGGTGGGTTGATCAAGGCAGCGCTGTCGGTCCACCACCAGGTCATCCCGCCCGCGACCTCGCACCACCGGCCGCACCCGAAACTGACCGGCGACGCCCCTGCCCTGTACGTGCCGCGCGAGCCGCAGCTGTGGCCCGCGGACCGGCCGATCCGAGCAGGCGTGTCAGCGATGGGGTTCGGCGGCATCAACACGCACATCGCACTGGAACAGGCGCCGGGCAGCACCCGGCGGACCGAACTGCCCAGCATGGCCACCACACTGGTCAGCGGCAGGCAGGATGCCGAGCTGCTGCTCATGGACGCCACCGACCCGAACGCCCTGCGCGAGCAGGTCGCCTCGTTGGCCGAGCTCACCCGCAAGCTCTCGTACGCGGAGGTCGCCGACCTCGCGGCGAGGTTGGCCGGTGAGTTGTCCGGTGGCATGGTGCGAGCCGCCGTCGTGGCCACCGGCCCCGAGGACGCCACGGCCAAGCTGGAGCGGCTGTGCGACGCGCTGGATGCCGACGAGCAACGCCTGTTCACCTCGGACGGGGTGTACCTGGACCGGCGGCCCACCGCACCGAGGATCGCTTTCCTCTTCCCCGGTCAGGGCTCCGGGCACGGTGCCGTCGGTGCGATTCGCCGACGCTTCCCCCTCGCCGAGGCCGTGTTCGACGAGGCCGGGGTGCCGGTTGGTGGGGACCAGGTGGCCACTCAGGTGGCGCAGCCGCGCATCGTCGCGGGGTCGGTGGCCGCGCTGCGGGTGCTGCACTCGTTGGGCGTCGACGCCGACATAGCCGTCGGCCACAGCCTCGGTGAGCTGACCGCACTGGCCTGGGCCGGAGCCATGAGCACCGGAGAGGTGCTGCGCTTGGCCGCGCTGCGCGGCAATGTGATGGCCAACGCCAGCCGGGGCGGCGGCACGATGGCCAGCCTCGCGGCGCCCGCAGAGCAGGCCGAGCAGTTGTGCGCCGGTGAACCAGTGGTGATCGCCGGGTACAACGGGCCAGAGCAGACGGTTGTTTCCGGTGACGCGGATGCCGTCGACCGCGTGTGCGAGCGGGCCAGGGCCGCAGGAACCACTGCGAACCGGATCACCGTCTCGCACGCCTTCCACTCGCCCTTCGTGCGGCCCGCCCGCGACGCGATGGCGGAGCAGCTCGCTGGGTTCACCTTCGAAGCGCCCAGCCGCGCGATCGTGTCGACGGTGACCGGTGACCTGCTCGACCCGCACACCGACCTGCGCGACCTGCTGCGCGACCAGGTCGTGCTCCCGGTCCGCTTCCAGGATGCGGCGGCCAAGGCCGTCGACGGGGCCGCCCTCGCCATCGAGGTCGGCCCCGGGCGGGTGCTCACCGGGCTGCTGCACACCATCGCGCCCGGCGTTCCGGTGCTGTCCGTCGACACCGACAGCCAATCCCTCGGCCCGCTGCTGGCCGTGCTCGGTGCCGCCCACGCGTTGGGCGCGGCGGTGGACACCGAGGCGTTGTTCGCAGGCCGGGTGCTGCGGCCAATCCCGCTGGACGGCCAGATCTCCTTCCTCGCCAACCCCTGCGAGACAGCGCCCGACCTCGCGGTCGGGCTCGGCTCCCCCGCTGCGGTCGGCACCGGACCCGCTCCGGCCGACACCGCGCGGACCACGGCCGACGACACCGGCGGCCCCGAGCAGTCCACGTTGGACCTGCTGCGCGCCCTCGCGGCCGAGCGCGTCGAGTTGCCGCTCGCATCGGTGACCGCCGACACCCACCCGTTGGACGACTTGCACTTGAGCTCGATCACCGTCGGTCAGCTCGTCAACGACGCCACGCGGCAGCTCGACCTGCCCGTGCTGGAGGCGACGACCAACTTCGCCACCGCTTCGCTCGGCGAGATCGCCGGGCTGATCGACGACCTCGCCGAGTCCGTCCAGGACGACGGCAACGGCAGCGCTGAGGTGACCGGCATCGGGCAGTGGGTGCGCCCGTTCTCCGTCGACCACGTGCCCACCCCGGCACCAGTGGTCGAGACCGGCGGCGGTCCGGTCGGTACCTGGCGCGGCTTCAGCCCGCCAGGCCACGTGCTTGGCGAGCGACTGCTCGAAGCCCTCGCCAAGGCCGGCATCGGCGACGGCACGCTGCTGTGCCTGCCGGACAACGGCGAGGAGCACGTCGAGCTGTTCCTCCAGGCCGGTCGGGCCGCTGCCACCGCGCCGCCCGGCACCCGGTTCGTCGTGGTGCAGCACAGGTTCGGCGCTTCCGGACTCGCCAGGACAGCGTTCCTGGAGGCGACCGACGTGCTGACCACGATCATCACCATGCCCGACCTCGCCCCGGCGACCGAAGCCGAGATCGAGGAGTCCGTGCGGCGAGTGGTCACCGAGGCCGCCGCCACCACGTCGTTCAGCGAAGTCCGCTACGACGCCGACGGCACGCGGGCGGTACCGGTGCTGCGAGTCCGGCACCCTGCGGAGCGGTCCGCAGCCACTCCGCTGAGCGACTCCGACGTACTGCTGGTCACCGGTGGCGCCAAGGGCATCACCGCCGAGTGCGCGCTGGCGATCGCGAAGGACTCCGGCGCCAAGCTCGCCTTGATCGGCCGGGACTCGCCAGAGTCCGACGAGGAGATCTCGACCAACCTCGCCAGGATGGCCGCGGCAGGCGTGACCTGCCGGTACGAGCAAGCCGACGTGACCGATCCCGGGCAGGTCGCCACGGCCGTGGCCCGGTTCACGTCCGAGGTCGGCCCGGTCACCGCGGTGATGCACGGCGCAGGTCGCAACGAACCGGCCGCGCTCACCAACCTGACCGCGGAGCAGTTCCGCCAGACGGTCGCCGTCAAGGTCACCGGTCTCCGCTCGGTGCTCGACGCGGTGGGGCCGGACAAGATCAAGCTGCTGGTGACGTTCGGCAGCATCATCGGCCGCGCCGGGTTGCGCGGGGAGGCGCACTACTCGACCGCCAACGACTGGATGACCGAGCTCGCCGAGGAGTTCCAGCAGGACCACCCGCAGGCCCGGGTGCTGGCCCTCGAGTGGTCGGTGTGGTCCGGCGCCGGCATGGGCGAGCGGTTGGGTGTGGTCGAGGCCCTCGTGCGCGATGGCATCACACCGATCTCCGTGGAGGACGGGCTGAGCGCGCTGCGCCAGGTGCTGGCCGACCCGACAGCAGGGCCGGTGCTGACGGTCACCGGGCGGATGGGCGGTTTGCCGACCCTGCCCCTGGACACCGGTCGGGAGCTCCCGCTGACCCGCTTCGTCGACCGGGTGCTGGTGCACTACCCGCAGGTCGAGCTGATCACCGAGGTGGAAATCGGTGCCGGCAGCGACCCGTACCTGGCCGACCACTCGCTCGACGACGACCTGCTGTTCCCCGCGGTGCTGGGGATGGAGGCGATGACGCAGGTCGCGACGGCGGCGCTGGGGCGGACCGCGACCCCGCTGCTCGAGGACATCGAGTTCGAGCGCCCGGTGGTGGTCCGCCCCGGTGGCACGACCGTCCTGCGGGTGCTGGCGCTGGTCCGCGACGCGGACACCGTCTCGGTGGCGATCCGGGCCGAGGAGACCGGGTTCACCGCGGACCACTTCCGCGCCACGCTGCGGCTGCCCCGCCCTCCGGTGCCCGACGCCCGCACGCCGCGGGAGGCCACCCACCTCCCGCTGGTACCGGTCGACCCGGCCACCGAGCTGTACGGCCCGGTCATGTTCCAGGGCAGCCGGTTCCAGCGCCTGCGGGGCTACCGGGTGGCGACGGCCCGGTGCGCGATCGCCGAGTTGTCCACCACCTCGTCGGCACCGTGGTTCGCCGCCTACCTGCCGCAGGACCTGCTGCTGGCCGATCCGGGCACGCGGGACGCGGTGATGCACGCCCTTCAGTGCTGCGTGCCGGACGCGACCCTGCTCCCGCAGGGCGTGCGGCGGCTCTACCTGTCCGAGCCCGCGGACCAGCACGTCGACCACGTGGTCGTGGATGCCAGGGAACGGGCCCAGGACGGCGACAGCTACGTCTACGACATCGACGTGCTCGACCCTGCCGGCCGGGTGGTCGAGCGCTGGGAAGGACTGACGCTGCGCGCGGTGCGGAAGAAGGACGGTGCTGGACCGTGGGTGTCGGCGTTGCTCAGCGGGCACCTCGAGCGGGCGTTGGAGCGGGTGCTCGGCGGGAGCAGGGCGGTGGTCGTGGAACCCGACCCCGCGGCTCCCGCGGAGCGGCGAGCGCAAACCGCGCTGGCCGCCTCCCGGAGCCTCGGAAGCCCGGTGTCCGTGCGGTACCGGCCGGACGGCAGCCCTGAGGTGGACGGAGCGGTGCTCTCGGCGTCGCACGGCGCGGGGATCAGCTTGGTGGTGACCGGGTCGGGGCGCCTCAGCTGCGACGTCGAACCGGTGGTGCCCCGGTCCGAGGAGGACTGGGCCGGGCTTCTGGGTGCGGGGCTCCGCCGTGCACGCGACCTCGTGGTAACCGAGTCCGGTGCGGACGTCGACGTGGCCAGCACCCGGATGTGGTGCGCGTTGGAATGCCTGCGCAAGGCCGGGGTGACCGACCGGACGTTGGCCGTGCACCGAGTTCAGGACGACGGCTGGGTGGTGCTCTCGGCAGGCAACCTCCGGATCGCAACCTGGGTGACGACGCTCAACGGGGTCGGCACCCCGGTGGTGTTCGCCGTGCTGTCCACTCAGGACTGAACACGTCCCACCGCGGTGGGCCGGACAGACGCGCGGTGCCGTCGCGACCACACCTCGCGGCGGCCTGCCCCGAAGGTCCGTCTCCGCCGAGCAGACCACGACCGGCTCGAACACGGCCCGCACAGCAGGACCGCAGCGCAGCCGCACGCCCACCACCAGTGCCCCGCGCCGACCGCTTTCGGCGCACCGCGGAAGAAGCGGGGCACGCTCCTGCTACCGCAAGCTGAATTCGATCCCACCCCAGACCTCAGCGAGAGGACAGGCTGATGATCGAGCCAATGGCCGTGATCTCGGCGACGAAGGCCGACGCGATGGAGGTCCAGGAACTGCTCTCGGACCTCGATCCGAGCGAGTGGGCGACACCGACTCCCGCCCCTGGCTGGACGATCGCCCACCAGGTCGCGCACCTCGCCGCGACCTTCCAGCGCGCCGGGCTGGCCGCGTCCGATCCGGCGGCCTTCGCCGAGATCATGGAGCACGCGCACCCCGAATTCGACAAGGAAGTCGAAGCGGTCATGCGCCCGTACCTCGAGCTGCCGCCGAGCGAGCTGCTCCACCGCTGGCACGAGGAGATGACCACGGCCTCCGACGCGCTCGCCGCGGTACCGCCGGGGGAGGTGGTCCAGTGGCTGGTGAACCCCCTGCCACCGGCGGTGCTGGCCAGCGGCGGGATGATGGAGTTGTTCGCGCACGGCCAGGACATCGCAGACGCGCTCGGCAAGCCGATCAAGCGCACCGACCGGATCGCGCACCTCGTCGGGTTCGTCGTGCACACGCGCCCCTTCGGCTACCTGGCGCGCGGTATGACCCCGCCAGCCGACGACTTCCGGTTCGAGGTGACCGGGCCGTCAGGTGCGCTGTGGACGTTCGGCCCGGAGGACGCCGCGCAGCGGATCGAAGGGCCTGCGCTGGACCTGTGCCTGCTGGCCGCCCGACGTCGGCACCACGCGGACCTCTCACTCGTCGCCACCGGTGAGCACGCCGAGCAGTGGCTGCGGCTCGCCCAGGCCTACCGCGGGCCCGCCGGGCCAGGCCGCGAACCCGGGCAGTTCGCCCCCACCACACGACGGTAACCGCGGTCTCCGGCGCGGTGCGGACTCGAACCCGCACCGCGCCGAACTGTTGGCGCCCCACCCTGCCCGACGACCGCACGCGAAGGCGACCCGGCCGACGAGTCGACCGGGTCGTCGGTGCGTGCCAGGTCAGCGGAGCTGGACCGGCAGGGCGTCCAGGCTGCGGATCACCACACCCTCGCGCCACCGCAGGTCTGCCGCGGCGGCAGCCAGCTGGATGTGGTCGAACCGGTCGAACAACCGGTTGAACGCGATCTCGACCTCCAACCGGGCCAGCGGGGCGCCCAGGCAGTAGTGGATGCCGTGCCCGAACGCGAGGTGACCGGAGGTGTCCCGGGTGATGTCCACCTGGTCGGGGTCGGGGAACTGGTCCTCGTCCCTGTTGGCCGACGTCAGCGCCAGCATGACGAACTCGTCGGCCGGGATCACCACACCCCCGATCTCGGTGGGCTCGTTGGTGTATCGGAAGGTCGCCATGTTCAGCGGACCGTCGTACCTGAGGAACTCCTCGATCGCGCCGGGGATCAGCGACCGGTCTGCGCGCAGCGCCGCGAACAGCTCCTGGTCCTTGAGCAGCGCCAGCACCCCGGAAGCGATCAGGCTGACCGTGGTCTCGTGGCCGGCGACCAGCAGCAGGAACACCATGGACACCAGCTCGGTCTCGGTCAGCTGGTCGCCGTCGTCGCGCGCGTGCACCAGCGCGCCGAACAGGTCGGCGACCGGCTCCTCGCGCTTCTTCGCGATCAGATCGAGCAGGTACTCCTTGGTGTCGTCGGCAGCACGCTGCACCTCCTCCGGTTCCCCACCGGAGATCAACGTGACGCACCAGTCGCGGAAGTCGTCCAAGTCGCGAGCGGGCATCCCGATCATTTCGCAGATCACGGTGATCGGGAGCGGGAACGCGAACGACTCCACCAGGTCCACCTCGCGCTGACCGTCCATCGCGTCCAGCAGCTCGGTGGCGATCTGCTCGATTCGCGGCCGCATCTCCTGGATCCGGCGCAGCGTGAACGCCTTGGTCACCAACTTGCGCAGCCTGGCGTGGTCCGGCGGATCGGTGTTGAGCATGTGCGCGACGAGCGCGGGGTGCACGAACCCCGGCCGGTTGCGCATCGTGTTCCGGGCGAACAGGTCCGGGTAACGACGAAAGTCCTTGCGCAGTCCGGGGTTGGCCAGCGCCGAACGGACGTCGTCGTACCGGGTCACCACCCACGCCTGCAGTCCGGCGGGCAGCACCACCCGCTGGACGGGGCACTCCTTCCGCAACCGCGAGTACACGGAGTGCGGGTCCTGCAGGAATTCCGGTCCGAACCGCTCTTCTGGCGCAACCGCGTTGTCAACCATGAAATATGCTCCTCGCCACCAAACAACCGGGCTCTTCGGGAATCGGGGCCGTCCTCGACGAACTCTATCCAGCGTCGCGTTTTCCACGCCACCCAGCTGATCACCGCCGCGACAACACGGCAGGAACGGATAAAAGCGCCGGAACCCAATGGTGTTCTTGAACGCCCGGAACAATCCCACCAACTCGGCTGGATCGTACTCGGCACTGCGCTGGCCGACTTCTCCCACCGTGCGGACCACATTCGTGAAGCGACGACCGTGAGGTTCGCATGGAACGAGAAGATCACCCGCTTCCGGCACGACTACGGTTGGCCGCAGAACAGTTCTGGGAGGTGTGCGTGACAGAACCAGTCATCGTGTTGAACGGCTTGGACTTCCCCACCAGCCTGGCATTCGACGGAAACGGCACGGCGTACGTCGCGGAATCCGGGCTGCCGTTCGGCGGTGCGCGGCCAGGCGGCCGCATCCGCCGACTGGACGAAAGCGGCGACGGCACGACTTCGACGATCGTCGCAGAGGGGTTGGCCGCACCGGTCACCGGCCTGTGCCTGCACCAGGGCAGCCTCTACGCCTCCGAAGGCGGCGCCGGACGCATCACGCGGATCGACCCCGACGGCGGACGGACGCCGGTCGTCGAGGGCATGCCCGGTCCGGGCAACTACCACACGAACATGGCTGTCGTCGGCGCCGACGACAAGCTCTACTTCAGCCAGGGCGCCATGTCCAACCTCGGGGTCATCGGGCTCGACGCCTACGAGATCGGCTGGCTGAAACGCCTCCCGCACGCCCACGACACTCCCGGTCTCGACATCACGCTGGCCGGCGTGGACATGACCACCGCAGACCCCTTCGACAACGACCCGGGGGCCACGACCACCACCGGTGCGTTCGTCCCCTTCGGCACCAGGACCCAGGCAGGGCAGCGGGTCCCCGCGGCGGTGCCGTGCACGGCCGCGGTCCTGCGCTGCGACCTGGACGGCGGGAACCTGGAGCTGGTCGCCTGGGGCCTGCGCAACGCCTTCGGGCTCGGCTTCCTGCCAGACGGCCGGCTCCTGGCCCTGGACCAGGGAGCTGATGACCGGGGCAGCCGGCCCATCGGCAACGCACCGGACCTGCTGTTCGAGGTGCACCAGGGCCGCTGGTACGGGTGGCCGGACTTCGTCGCGGGTGTTCCGGTGACCGCCCCCCGGTTCCGCCCGGTGCGCGGCCCGCAACCGGAGTTCGTGCTGGCACAACACGAAACCCTGCCCGAGCCGGAGGCCGCGCTGGTCGAGTTCGACCCGCACGTCGCCGCGACGAAGTTCGCCGTGACGCCCACCGGACGGCTCGTGGTCGCGCTGTTCGGTGACGAGACACCGATGACCGCACCGCCCGGTCATCCGCAGGTCGGCCGGAGCCTCCTGCTCGTGGACCCCGCGGACTGGTCGACCCGGCCCCTGCCTGGCGGTCCGAAGGCGCACCGCCCGATCGACGTCGCCGTCGGTCCTGCCGACGGCGCCCTGTACGTGCTCGACTTCGGAGATTTCGAGATGACCGACAACGGCGTCCGCGCCCAGCCCGGGTCCGGGTGCCTGTGGCGCTGGGACAACTGGGAAGGCGACGATGAGGACCGTTAACCGCAGTTCGCGCGGGGTGACCGCGCTCGTCGTGGCGGCGCTGACCGCAGCCACGCTCACCGCGGCCGGCACGGCCGAAGTCCCCGGGAACGCCGCGGCCAGCTGGTGCCACTGGGGTTCGTGGGAGCAGCCCAACGCGGATCAGGCCGGGACCCGCGCGGTCCGGGGCCCGATCAGCTCGTGGACCGCGCCCCACCTGCGTCCCGCCTGGTCGGTCCCGATCCAGGCGCCGACCGACCAGTGGCCAGGCGCCTACGCCGCGACACCCGTGGTCGTCGACGGAGTCGTCTACACCCAGGACCTCGACTCCAACGTCTACGCGATCGAGGAGCGCACCGGCCGCCTGCTGTGGCTGAAGGAGTACGACTCGCACACCAACGGCCCCAACGGCGTCGCGGTCGCCGACGGGTTGGTCATGGGCGCCACCTTGACCGAGGCGTTCGGCCTCGACGCCAGAACCGGTCGGGAGCTGTGGCGGCACAAGCTCACGCGCAACGCCAGCGAGGCCATCGACATGGCGCCCGGCGTGCACGACGGGACCGTCTACATCTCCACGGTGCCCAGCTTCCTCAACGGCGGCAACGCCGAGGGCGCGGTCGGCGTCCTGTGGGCGATCGACGCGCGTTCCGGCGCGACCAAGTGGAAGTGGAACACGGTGCCGACCGACCTGTGGGGGCGACCGGACATCAACTCCGGCGGCGGCCTGTGGTACCCGCCCACGTTCGACGAGCACGGCGACCTCTACGTCACGGTGGCCAACCCCAACCCGTTCGTCGGCACCGACGAGTTCCCGTGGGGTTCGAGCCGCCCGGGCCCCAACCTCTACACCAACTCGGTGGTGAAGCTGGACGCTGAGACCGGGCGAGTGGTCTGGTACCACCAGGTCGCGCCACACGGCATCTACGACTGGGACCTGCAGAACTCGCCGATCCTGACCACCGTCCGCGGCAGGCCGGTGGTGATCACCTCCGGCAAGACGGGTTACGTCTACTCGCTCGACCGCGAGACCGGTCGACAGCTGTGGAAGACGCCGGTCGGCAAGCACAACGGCCACGACGACGACAACCTGCTCGCCATGGCGGGTCAGTACGACAAGCTCCCCAGCTTTCCCCTCGAGCTCTACCCCGGCGCGCTCGGTGGGGTTCCCACGCCCGGCGCGGTCGACCGGAACACCGTCTACGTCGCCGTCAACAACATGGGCATGACGTGGGAGGACCAGGAGACGCCGTCGATGCCGCCGCTGACCTCGGGGACCGGCGAGCTGGTGGCGCTGGACCTCGCCAGCGGGCGGATCAAGTGGTCCCACCCGCTCGACTCGTCCCCGTACGGCGGGACGTCGGTCACCAACGACCTGGTGTTCACCACCACGTTCGACGGCACAGTGCACGCCCACAACACTCGAACAGGTGAACCTGTGTGGCAGCAGGAGCTGCCAGGGACCACCAACTCGCCGGTGGCCATCAACGGGGACACCGTGTACGCGGCCAGCGGTTGGCCGCAGAACGAGGACGAGCGGGCTGAGATCGTCGCCTACCGGCTCGACTTCGGCTGGCCCTGGGCCTCCGCACCGGGACGCTGCTGAGCAACCGCGCTACCGACTCGTGGATTCCGCCAGGCGATCGGCGAGGAACATGCGCTCGGCCTCGTTGTCAGCCAGTTCCAAGGCCCGCCGGTACGCCGCAGCGGCGTCCGCGCTCCGTCCGAGGCGGCGGAACAGGTCGGCCTTGACAGCGGACAAGTAGTGGTAGTCGGCCAACTGCTTGTTGCGCTCCAGTTCCTCGACCTCACCCAGCGCCGCAGCCGGACCGTCGACCATCGCCACGGCGACGGTCCGGTTGAGCGCGACGACCGGTGAGGGCCACACCTTCAACAACTCGTCGTAGAGCACCAGTACCTGGCTCCAGTCGGTGTCGTGGTACGACGGCGCTGTGGCGTGCAACGCGGCGATGGCGGCCTGCACCGCGAACCTGCCGGGACGGCCGCCCCTCAGCGCGCGCAGCACGAGGTGGTGGCCTTCGTCGATCGCCTCCTGATCCCACTGGGACCGGTCCTGGTCCTCCAGCAGCAGCAACCGACCCGCTTCGTCGGTACGGGTGGCGCGGCGGGCGTGGTTGACCAGCAGCAGCGCCAGCAAACCGCAGACCTCGCGCTCGTCCGGCATCAACGAGTGCAGCGAACGAGCGAGGTCGACGGCGCGTTCGGCGAGATCAGCACGCGTCAACTCGTGCCCGGAAGGCGCCCGGTGCCCCGTGGTGAACAACAGGTGGATCACCGTCAGCACCGCGTCCAAGCGGTCCGACAGGTCATTGCCAGCAGGGACCCGGAAGGGGATGTGGGCGGCCGCGATCTTCTTCTTCGCCCGTCCGATGCGCGCGCGCATCGTCGTTTCGGAGACCAGGAACACCTGTGCGATGTCCGGTGTCTCCAGGCCGCAGACGAGGCGCAGCGTGAGAGCGATCTGGCTCTCCGGGCGCAGCGCTGGGTGGCAGCAGAGGAAGATCAGGCTCAGGTAGTCGTCACCGACAGCGCTGGCCGAGGCGAGGTCGACCTCCGCCACGTCGTCAACTACCAGCATCGGCATCTTCGACCGGAACACCTGGTCCCGGCGCCGGACGTCGAGCACGTTCCGGCGCGCCGTGGTGACCAACCAAGCGCCCGGGTTCGCGGGGACACCGTCGACGGCCCATGTCCGCAAGGCGGCCACGTAGGCGTCCTGCACGCACTCCTCGGCCAGGTCCAGGTCACGCGCGACGCGCACCGTCACGGCGAGCACCTTGGCCCACTCGCGCCGGTGCGCGTCCGCAACGGCTTGCTGAACATCGACGTTGTGCATGGAGGACGACCCGGCGCGGACGGTGATCACATCTCGAGTAGTGGCCGGACCTCCACGCCCCCCTCCATGATGGGGAGCAGCTTGGCGATGTCGATCGCCTGGTCGAGGTCTCGGCACTCGACCACGAAGATCCCGGCGAACGCTTCCTTGGTCTCCAGGAAGGGTCCGTCGGTGACCACTCCGCCCTTGTGGATCGTGGTGGCGGTGCTGGCAGGCTGGAGCGCCTTCTCGTCGACCACCCGGGCGCCCATCGCCTCGATCTTGGCCGGCGCGGCCAGGTTGGCCTCCATGACGTCGGCGGGGATCTCCTCGACCGGGACTTCCTTCTCGTAGATCAGAATCGCGTACTGCGGCATTCAGCCAGTCCTTGTCGTCGTGTGGCGCGCTCGCACCGCCGGAACCGTTTTGATGCGAACCGACTTCCGCGACAGATTACCGCGTGTGTCAAGTTGGGCACCCGGCGCACTACCACCCGGATGGCACCGCACAACGGTGGTGCTATTCGTCCAGGAACTGCGAACCGCGTTCCCCCGCATTGCGGAACGACGACAGGTCGGGCACGGTCCAGCCGTCCAGGTCGTACTCACCGAGACAACGTTCGACGAACGCCTTGTAGTCGTCCACCCGCCCGCCGGCCTGCTGGGTCTTCAGCAATTCGATCCTGGTGTTCTCGTGGTTCCCGGCGTAGTTCCGCTCGTACAACTCGTGCCGACCGCCGAACTCGGTGCCCACCGCGTCCCACAGCAGCTTCATCACCTTCGCGCGCTCCACGGCGTCGCTGCCATCCGCCCCCCGCAGGTACTTCTCCAGGTGGGCCCGCACTTCCGGGTTCTTGAAGTCGGCAGCCCCGGAGTTCACCGCGATCAACCCGCTGGCGACGTCCTGCAGCACGATCTCGCGCACCCGCGGGTACGCCATCTGCATGAACCACCGGTAAGCCATGCCGTACTGCGGATTCGGCAGCACCGCCCCGCCGCGCCACGGCACGGGGGTGCGCGCGGCGGCATCCGACAACGCCTGGAACAGGTCCCGCCAGGCCAGGACCTCGCCGAGCCGGGACTGCACGCCGCGGAAGTCCTGCGCTCCGGTCAGTTCCAGCGCCCTTGCCAGCAATCCGGCGATGAACTCCAACTTCACGACGAGCCGCGTGCAGCCGTGGAAGGTGAACCGCTCGACGAACCCGGACTGCCCGCTGAACATCTGCACCTTGCCGACGTCACCGTAGATGAAGACGTTCTCCCACGGGATCAACACCTTGTCCAGGACCAGGACGGTGTCGTTCTCGTCCAGCCTGGAGGACAGCGGGTAGTCGAACGGGCCGCCCGCCATCGCGGCGGTGGCCGCGTAGGAGGTGCGGCAGATCAGCTTCATCCCCGGTGCGTCCATAGGCACCGTTGCCACCAGCGCGAACTTCGCATCGTTGACCGGCAACCCGTAGTGCGCGATGAAGTTGTGGTGGGTCAGCGCCGACCCGGTGGCGACGACCTTCGCGCCGCTGACCACGACGCCGGCATCGGTCTCCTGCTCCACGTGGATGAAGACGTCGGCGGCCTGGTCGGGGGGCAGCGTGCGATCGACCGGCGGGTGCACTATGGCGTGGTTCCAGTACAGCACCTTCTCCTGCGCTTCCCGGTACCACCGCCGGGCGTTGTCCGCGAACGGCTCGTAGAACTCGGCGTTGGCCCCCAGGGTGCCCAGGAACGACGCCTTGTAGTCCGGGCTGCGCCCCAACCAGCCATAGGAGATTCGGGCCCAGCCGGTGATCGCCTGCTGGGCGGCGACGAGGTCCTCTGCGTCGTGGGGCGTGGTGAAGAACCGGTGGGTGTACCCGTCGCCGGAGTCGGTCGCCGTGGTGAGATCCGGGCTCAACTCGGGGTCGTGCAGCGCGTCGTACAACCGCGCGGTCATCCGGACCGCGTTGTGGAAGGCCGGGTGCGCAGTCACATCCTTGACCCGATCGCCGTACAGGTAGACCGATCGACCGTCCCGAAGGCTTTCCACGTACTCGTCACCGGTGAACGGCCGAGATCCCATCGGGCATCGTCCCCTTAGTCGTGCGGCGTCCGCGACGTGCCCCTCAACCCTCACAGCTGAGCCCAGGACCGGCATCTCCTCCGGTGCGGACCTCACCGCGGCCCCCGCTTCCGGGACCACCGCCGTCAAGCGTGGTCGACGGGTCGGAGAACGCCTCTCCCGCAACAGGAGGCGTACCGGCCGGTACAAGAACTGTACGAGACGCAACCAGAAAGATGACTCCCCCGGAACAGCGGTGTGATGCTTGCCCAGGCGTGATCACTCGCCGAAGCACCCGTCATCCATGTCGATGAAAAGAGGGACCATGGCCGCCAGCGGCAAGCTAACGGTCGATATCGTCCAACAAGGAATATGGGACATGCCGCTCGAGTCGATGCCGCTGGCGTCGGGGTATCTCAAGGCGACAGTCCTCGCAGACGAGGAGCTCGCCAGGAGGTTCGACGTCAACATCCGCAACTTCCGCGGTGGGGTCACCCTGTCGTCCATGGCGTACCAGCTCTTCAGCGAGCGCGTGCCGGACGTGCTGGCCTTCTCCGTGTTCGGTTGGAGTTACCGCGCCTTCGGCGCGCTGGCCGCGACCTTCAAGCAGCTCAACCCGAACGGCTGGGTCATCTTCGGCGGCACCCACGTCGCCAACCAGGCCGACCGCACCTTCGCCATGTTCCCCGAGGTCGACGTGGTGGTGAACGGGGAGGGTGAGCTCATCTTCCGCGACCTGCTGCACGCCTACCTCAACGGGATCGACGACGACGCCCTCGCGGCCATCAACGGCATCTCCTACCGGGAAGCGGGTGGCGCCCTGCGCACCACCGACGACCGGGAGCGGATCGCCAACCTGGACGAGATCCCGTCACCGTTCCTCACCAACGCCATCGAGATGACCGACGACAAGGGCCAGTTCCGCTACGACGTGGCGCTGATGGAGACCAACCGCGGTTGCCCGTACAAGTGCGCGTTCTGCTACTGGGGCGGCGCCGTCGGCCAGAAGGTCCGGGCCTTCTCCAGGGAGCGCCTGCGGGCCGAACTGGAGTACTTCGCCAAACTCCGGGTGCACACGATCGTCGTGTGCGACGCCAACTTCGGGTTGTTGCCCGGTGACCTGAAGTTCGTCGAGGACCTCATCGAGGTGCGCGACCAGTACGGCTTCCCGCGGGCGCTGGAAACGTCCTGGGCCAAGAACAAGTCCAAGACGTTCTACGCCATCGTCAAGCTCATGAAGGAAGCCGGGATGCGCAGTTCCTTCACCCTGGCCCTGCAGACGTTGGACAGCAACACCCTCGACCTGATGAACCGCAAGAACATGAAGGTCAACGAGTGGGAAGACCTCGCCGAGTGGTTGGACCGCGAGGGACTGGACTGCTACGCGGAGTTGATCTGGGGTGCGCCGGGGGAAACCGTCGAGTCGTTCATGGCCGGCTACGACAAGCTCGCCCGGCGGGTGTCCCGCATCGCCTGCTACCCGATGCTGCTGCTGCCGAACACCGACTACGGTGACCGCCGCGACGTCCACGGCATCATCTCGGTGCGCGGCGACCACGACGACTTCGAGTACGTGCTGAAGAACCGGAACGTCTCGTTCGAGCAGAACCAGGAGATGCAACGGTTCCTGTTCTGGGCCAGAGTGATCGCCGAGATGGCGGTGCTCCGGTCGGTGTGGGTCGGGCTGCGCGAGCTCGCCGGTCTCCGCCAGACCACGGTCCTGCGGAGCCTGGACGACTGGGTCCGGCACACCGACGACCCGGCAGCCGAACCGCTGCGCGCGACGCTGGAGAGCGTGGTCGTGGGCACCGGGGAGGTCGGTGCCGCCATCAGCTACCTGTTCCGCGAACCGGACGCCAAGCGGATGCTGACCCGGTGGTGGAACGAGCAGATCCGCCCGGACGTCCCCGAGGAAGTGGCGCCGGTGCTGGACGAGATGCTCCGGTACGACCTGCTGACGCAACCGATAGCGGCGCCGCCAGGTGCTGACCAGCCGGACACCACCGGGCTGGACTTCGTGACCGTCCGAGACGAGCCGTACTACCGGCGCACCATCCAGCTCGACTACGACATCCCGGAGATCCTGTCCAAGCTGCGCGCCGAGGAGCGACCGGACGTGCGGGCGCGCCCCACCGAACTGGAGCTCTACTACAAGCCCGGGTGCGAGAGCGCGGTCGCCTCCACCAACCACGAGACCATCGTGCATTTCATGGCGATGACGACCGAACAGGTCCTGGCCAACGCCGCCGCCGAGCCCGGCAGCGCGATCGGCAACCTCACCGGGGACAAGGGTTCCTGCTGATCCACCGAGCAAGTGCGGCCCGGCCCCGCTGGGGCCGGGCCGCACTTGCTCGGTGGATCACCGCGGCTCGAGCTCGAAGATCACTTCCCCGACGGCCACGTCGATCCAGTGCTTCCCCACCACCACCCAGCCCCCCTCCTCGAACACCGACTCCCACTCCTCGACCGTGGGCAGCTGGATTCCCATCAGCTCGTGCGCGACCTCGAAACCGAGGGTGAAGGTCGGCAGGTCCCGGTCGGCGACCCCCACCGTCCTGGTGGCGTCACCGAGCAGGAACCGCTCTGCCCGGGGGAAGAGCTCACGCAGCCGCCGCAACGTCCGCACGCACTGGGTCCGCGGCCAGAAGTCGTGCCCCATCATGAAGCAGGTGAGCAGCTCGACCCTGTCGAACTCGGGTCGCGGCGCCATCGTCAGCACGTCCTCGACCACCAGGGTGGTCCGATCCGCCATCCCGGCCTCCGCGGTCGCGACAGCCGCCTCCGCCAGCGCCGGCTCGGCGACGTCGATGCCCAGGGCTTCGGCGTGCGGCAGTCGGGTGAGCAGCTGGATGAGCCGCTCGCCGCTGCCGCACCCCAGGTCGGCCACGACCGCGGGTTCCCGCTCGATCCGGTCGATCGCCTTCCAGAACCACGGGTCGTAGCTGAACGCGCTGATCTCCCGGCACGCGAAGGCGATCGCCGCCGAGTCGCGTTGGTAGTAGTCGCCGTGCCGGGCGCGCTCCGGCAGCAGTTCGGGCATCCGCCGGAACAGCTCGCCGCTCCCCCGGGTCATCCAGTGGAAGAACGAACGCGTCCGGTAGACCTCGGCGAAGTGCTCGGCGGGCACGACCTCACCGCCTCCGTCGGTCTCAACGACGCCCACGGCCGCCAGCGCCCGGACCACCGCGGCCGTGGACCGCAGGTGCAGCCCGTGCTCCTCGGCGAAGTCCGCCAGGTTGAGCACCCTGTTCTGGTTCAGGACGTCGAGGATGCCGGCCTCCCAGGCGGCGCCGATGGCCGCCGCCGCCACGGCCGAGTTGAAGATGTGCGCCACCGCCGCACCGCTGTCCTTCATGGCCTGTCCCACCTTTTCTGTTCGCGGACCGGAACTGCGCCTTCGCGCGGTTGATGGAGCCGGGACCCGACACCGTCGTCGTGGTGGCGGGAACCCGAGCGAGGGACCCGCCGACGGGCGTGCCCCGTCCGCGTGCGGGCCCTCAGGTGCGGAAGCTCTCCGACGTGCCGGGCCGCTCAGCCCGCCGATACCTCGTCCGAGGCGGTCGCTGCCGCCTCTTCCTGGCCGGTCGGCGGCACGTGCCGGAGGAGGCTCATCACCAGGACCGCGACCACAACGAGAATCCCGACGCTGATCGCCGCGAAGACGTTCATGCCGTCGGTGAAGGCCTCCCGTGCCACCGCCAGCAGCTCACCGGCCTGCGGTTCCGGCAGGTCGGGAGCCACGTCCACCGCGCTGGCCAAGCTTTCCTGGGCGAGGGCAGCGCTGGCGGCGGGCACTCCCGGCGGCATCGCCGCGGAGAGGTTGCCGACGTAGACCGCGGCGCCGATGCTGCCCATGATCGCCACGCCGAGCGAAGCCCCCGCCTCGTTGGCGATCTGCGCCAGCGAGGACGACGAGCCCGCCTTCTCCACGGGCACCGCGCCGACCACCAGGTTGATGCCCAGGGACAGCAACGGCCCCTCGAACAGGCCGATGAGGCCGAAGCCGACGATCAGCACGACGGGACTGGAGTGCGGGTCCAGCTGCGTGAACATCGCGTAAGCCACGGCAACTCCGAGCACACCCCAGCCGATCAGGTAGGCAGGCCGGAAGCGCTGTGCCAACAGTGGCGAAACGGTGCTGCTCAACGCGGCTACCACCGTGCCGGGCACCATGCAGAACGCCGCCTGCAACGGCGTCATGCCGGACACGGACTGCAGGAACTGGGTGATGAACACCATGCTCGCCGCACCGACGATGCCGAAAAGCAGCAACCCGGTGAGCATGACGCTGAACGAACGGCTGCGGAACAGCGTCGGATCCAGCACCGGCGCTGACAGCCGCCCCTGCCTGCGGACGAACAGCACCCCGAGCACGATCCCGGCGATGCCGACAGCGACGGGCACCAGATCCCAACCGTGCCGGGCGACCTGCTTGAGCGCATAGGTGACCGCCAGCATCGCCCCCAGCGACAGCGCCACGCTGCCCAGATCGGGCAGGCCAGCCGAGGCGTTCTTGACCTCGGGCACCAGGAGCGGGCAGAGCACGAGCAGCAGGAGCATCACCGGCACGCCGAGCAGGAAGACCGAGCCCCACCAGAAGTGCGCGAGCATCACACCGCCCACCACCGGGCCGAGCATCGCGCCGAGCGTGAACCCGGCGGCCCAGATGCCGACGGCGACACCGCGCTGCCGAGCATCACGGAACATCTCCGTGATCAGCGAAAGCGTGGACGGTGCCAGGGTCGCACCGGCGACGCCCAGTAGCGCGCGTAGCGCGATGAGCATCTCCGGGCTGGTGGCGAACGCGGACGCCAGCGAAGCAACGCCGAAGCACGCCGCGCCTGTCAGCAGCAGCTTCCGCCTGCCGATCCGGTCACCCAGCATTCCCATCGTGACCAGGAACCCGCCAACCATGAACCCGTAGATGTCGAGGATCCACAGCTGCTCGACCGTGCTGGGCCGCAGGTCGGCGGAAAGACCGGGCAACGCCAGCAGCAGCACGAACATGTCGAAGGTGATCATGAGCACGGCCAGGGTGAGCACGCCCAACCCAGCCCACTCCTTGGCCCCGGCAGTCTTGTGATGCACGTCGTCGACGGCCACTTTCCCGATTCCTCTCGTCGTCGGAGAACAGGCAGCGCCACCGGTGCCCTGGTGACGAACACTTCCACTTCCCGCGTTGCGGAGTCATCTTCGGACTTGCGCTGCTCAACCCGCGACGGGCCCGACGTCCGGGGCCGGCGGCAACCGAAGCCGCACGCTCCGAGTGGACGCAGCCCCCAGGGCAAGGGCACGTTGGACAGCACGCGCCCGGTCGATCGCGGCGCCGACACCCGCGCACTGAGGAGGGATCAGTGGCAACCATCCTGGGCAAGGTCCGGCGGCGGATCCTCACGCCGAGCATGTCCGAGACGCAGCTCGCGGTCCGGGGCTTCCCGGTGAAGTCCCGGCAGTCCCAGGAATCACTGGAGGCCGCGGGCGGCTCGTTCCTCACCGGGTTCGCATTCGCCGCCGAAGCGGCCTCCTCGGTCGAGGCGGTGCAGAACCTCGAGACGGTGGAAAGCCGGTTCCGGGGCTTCGCCTACGAGGGTGCGGGCATGGCCTGCGCGCTCCGCGACGGACTGCCTTTCGGGCACCGGCACCACGTCGCCGACTTCCTCGCCGGCCCGGCGGCCAAGCACACCTACATGACCTACATCGGGGTGGGCTGGGCGCTGGCCAGGCTGCCGAAGTTCTGCTGGTCAGCAGCGACCAGCGGGACGACCGACCCGCTGCTGCGGTGGCTCGTGCACGACGGTTACGGCTTCCACCAAGCCTACTTCCACACCGACGAGTACGTGCACCGGCAGCGCCAGGAGCGCGACTTCGGCTGGCCGGCCAGCGATCCGCAGCGGTACGCGTCGCGAGCCATCGACCTGGGCATCGGACGGGCCCTGTGGTTCGTCGGCGGGACCGACGTCACCCTCGTCACCAACATGATCGGTCGCTTCGACGCCGATCGCCACCCCTACCTGTTCGCCGGCGTGGGCCTGGCCGCCACCTATGCGGGTGGCGTCGACGAGGCGGAACTGCGTTCCCTCGTCGAGCGTTCCGGCGACTGCCAACCTCAGCTCGCCCAGGGCAGCGCGTTCGCAGCAGCAGCACGCGTGACCGCGGGGCTGGAGACCGAGCACACCGTGACGGCGACCCGGATCATCTGCGGACTCACGCCGGGCCAGGCCAACCAGATCTGCCAGCGTTCCCGCCCGGCCTCGTCGGCGGGTTCCGGTGACGTGCCCGCGTTCGAGGTGTGGCGGCAGCGGATCGCCGCCGAAGTCATGTCCACGCGTGCGGACCAGGTGTGACGCGACAACCGCAGGCGGTGGGTCTCCTGGTCGGCGCGCAGGTCGACCGCCCGCGCCAGGACGAGCGCGGCCGAGCTCAGAAGGAGTACGACGGTGGGTCCGGTGGTTCTCGGCAAGGCGTTGCGCAGGTCGCTCGAGCAGATCCGGTACGTCGCACCGGTCCGGTTCAGCGCGGCCCAAGGGCTCACCAGGGCGGTCTACCGACAGGTGGAACGCGAGTTCGGGATGCTGGCCCCGCCCGTCGTGCTGCACTCCCCCGCACCCGCGGTGATGGCCGCGAGCTGGGTCGTCCTCCGCGAGACCATGATCGCGTCCTGGCGGTCCCCGCGTTCGGCGAAAGAAGTTGTGGCCAGCACCGTTTCGGTGAACAACGCCTGTCCGTACTGCGTCGCGGTGCACGGCGCGACGCTGCACGGCCTGCTCCGCGGCCCGACCGCGCTGGCCATCTCGGAACGCCGGTTCGAGGACCTCCCCGACCCAGGTCTGCGGGCGATCGCCGAATGGATCAGGACTGGGCTCCCACCACGCGAGCGGCCGCTGCCGCCGGATCAGGCCCCTGAGCTCATCGGCGTCGCGGTCGCGTTCGAGTACTTCAACCGGGTGGTCAACATCTTCCTGGACGACTCCCCGCTCCCGCCGCACGTGCCGGACAGGCTGCGCGGCACGATGCTGCGCCTGCTCAGCGCGCTCATGCGCCGCCCGGCTGGGCGCCACCGCGAGCCAGGCGCGTCACTCGAGCTGCTGCCCGCGGTAGAACCGGCTCCGGACCTCACGTGGGCCGACAGCGCTCCGCACATCGCCGACGCGTTCGCACGGGCGACCGCAGTCGTCGACCTCGCCGGCGAGCGGTCGGTGCCCGGATCCGTGCGGCGACTGGTGGCGTCCAGGTTGGCCGACTGGGACGGCACGCCACCAGGGCTCAGCCGCGAGTGGCTCGACGAGGCGACCGCCGGTCTCCCGTCAGCCGACCGCGCCGCCGGACGCTTCGCGCTGCTCACCGCCTTCGCGTCCCACCAGGTCAGCCCGTCCGACATCAGCGCGCTGACCAGCACCGGCGTCGGTGACCGGGGTTTGGTCGAGATCGCGGCCTGGGCCGCGCTCACCGCCGCGACGAGTCGCCTCACGTCGATCACGGCGTCCTACCGCTGACGTCGGATTCCTCACCACCGCTGGCGTTCCCGGAGTCGCTGGCAGGGCCGCTGCCGCCAGCTCAGCCGGCGCAGCAGTCCCGCGGGCCCGGCCCGAGCAGGACAGCCCTGCGCTCCCTCCGCCCGAATCACCACCGCAGCCGTTCCCCAATGCCATCCCGGCTGATGTCGCGGCCAGGCAGTGAACACCCCCGCGCCCAGCTCAGCGGACCACGCCTTCCGACGTCGTGCGCGAAGAACGGCGTGCCCGACGCATCGCCTAGCCACCCGGCTCCGGTCCCACTCCGCCGCAAGTGCCACTGCGCTGTTCCGCATTGCCCGGACACCGCAATTGCAAGTGGTTGGCGCGCGCATGCCGGCATGGAAATCTCCATTTACACGACAGTGGGACTAGACCACTTCTCCGGCGTTGCCCGGTGAGAGCAATCAGATCGATGCCCAGTCCTGATCGGCCGACTACCGTCTTGTTCAGGCCGGAACGGGGCAGAGGTTTCCCGGCCGAGCAACCACGTTGTTCCCAACGGGCAACCTTCCGGTCCTGCGATCGCAGAATCCGTCAACCAACTCCTGGATGCGATTCCGAATTCGGCGTCGCGTGACACATCAAGCACTGATTTCGCTGCGGGACCAGTCCACGGCGAATTGCTTTCCCACGGTCACCAACGGGAGGAACCTGCATGCACAGACACGTCGAAGAAGCGATCAACCTGATGCGGCAGCGCTACGACGAACCGTTGACGTTGAACGACCTGGCCCGTGCGGCCCTGCTCAGCAAGTTCCACTTCACGCGGGTGTTCCGCACCGCCACCGGGACCTCCCCTGGACGGTTCCTCGCCGCCGTCCGGTTCCACCGCGCCAAGCAACTGCTGCTGGGCACGTCGATGAGCATCACCGACATCTCCTACCGCGTGGGGTACAACAGCCTAGGCACCTTCGCCACCAGGTTCGCCAAGTGCGTCGGCATGGCACCCGGCCGGTACCGGCACCTCGCCCGGACCGGGATCAGCACGCTCCCCTCGCTGTACCCGCCGCACGACCCGGCGCAGTGCGGCACCGTGCTGGGTGAACTGCACATGCCGCCGACGGGTGGCCGGAACATCCGGGTCTACACCGGGGTCTTCGGCAGTCCGATCATCCAGGGCGTCCCGGCGTCCCACGATGTCGTCGACCAGTCGAGCCACTACCTGCTGAAGTCGGTGCCGCCCGGTGAGTGGTACGTGTGCGCGGCCGCGGTTGAGGCCGACGACTTCACCACCCACCCGCAGGACCGCAGTCCGGTCTTCTTCGGTTCGAGCGCGCCGATCTCGGTACGACCGGGGGCGACCAACGAAGTGGACCTGGTGCTGCGCCCGCCCCAGCCGTTCGACACGCCCGTCCTGCTGGCGATCCCCGAGCTCGACAGCTGCCTGCCACCTGGTGCGGCCGCCGCCGCGTGCCCGGTGGCATGACACCAGGTGGACGCAGGTTCGCCGGTGGCCGACCAGTCTGTTCCCACAGGTAGTAGTCGTCCTCGTGCACGACCGGGACGACGGCGCCGACCACCG
>NZ_JBEPDU010000056.1:0-2424 GCF_040300525.1 Saccharopolyspora sp. NPDC000359
GGCATCCCGGCAGCCCGGGCACACCCGCGGCCCGGCCTGCGCGGGCGCTGAACCGTGCGTGCCCGCACTTGTTGTTGAGGAAGAGGCGCCGTCGGTGTCCTGGGCGAAGGCGGGGGCCATGTCGACCACGCGCTGAAGATGCAACTGGTGGGCAGTCGTGATCGTTTTCGTCGGGCCGGATCGGTTCTTGGCGACGATGAGGTCCATCTCGCCCATGCGCGGGTCCCACCGATCGTAGAAATCGGGCCGGTGCAGCAGGACCGCGACGTGAGCGTCCTGCTCCAGCGCACCGGAGTCGCGCAGGTCGCTCAGCTGTGGTTTCTTGTCCTCGCGGTGGTCGGCCTGCCGGTTGAGCTGGGCACAGCACACCACCGCGCACCCAGAGTCCTGAGCGGCTTCCTGGATGCTGTTCGAGATCTCGGTCATGATCTCCTGGCGGTTCGACCGGTTACCAGGGAAACGAACCTGCTGGATGTAGTCGACGAACACCACCGGGTGGATGCCCTCGGCCTGCGCCGCCGCGGCAGTGCGGTAGATCGTCGAGACGACCTGGTCCAGGTCACGGCGGGGCGAGTTGGGCACGTAGAGGTGCTGGGGGATGTTGGCCACGGCGTTCTGGACACGCTGGAGCTCGACGTCGGCCAGGTCACCGTTCTGGATCTTCGAGTAAGGCACACCCGCCTCGGCCGAGGCGATGCGTTCCATGCACTCGACCTGGGTGACCTCGAACGACAGATACACCACGTAGGCGCCCTGTTTGGCCGCGCCACGCGCGAAGGTCAGCCCGACCGCGGTCTTACCGATGCTGGTACGCGCGCCGAGCATCAGCATGTGGCCGGGCCGGAGCCGCACCACAGCGTCGAGGTCGATCAGCCCGAGCTTGATGCGGTCGCTGTCGTCGCGCGCACCGATGTCGGCCACGAACTCGTCCCACCGATCGGCGACGCGGGCCTGCGCGTCGTCGAGGCCAGCGGTCGTGGCGGTGGTCAGCTCCTCGGTGATGCCGATGGCGGCGCTGCGCAGATCGTCGAGGGTGTGCCCGGTCAGCCCCTCGGCGGCGGAGGCCAGTCGGTGCCCGGTGGCGCGCATGACCCGCCGGGCGTGGGCGGACTCCATGCTCCGCACCGCGGTGTTCATCTGGGACCGGGTGAACGGGGCGTAGTCGGCGACCCGGATCAGGTAGTTCGACAGTTCCTGGGGCGTGTGCCCGCCGGTGCGGATGCGCAACGCCGCGCCGAGCTCGTCGCCATCGTTGCTGGCCTGAGCACGCAGCAGGGCATCGAGCACGGGCCGCACCGCGGCAGACGCGATGGTGGCGTCCGGATCGAGTTCACCACGGCCGTCAGCGTCGTTGATCGCCCGAAAGATCCTGGAGTGCAGGTAGCCGCCGAATCGATCAGCGTGCAGACGGCCCCGGTAGTGCCTGCGGAACTCGGGGCTGGCCATCAGGCCGGCCAGCACCTCCCGCTCGGCGTCGGCGTCACGTCGAGCGACGTCGTCCTGGTGCTCTTGGATGTCGTCATCGGGCTGGTGGGCGATAACCTCGGTCACGATTGCCTCTCTCGGTGATCCAGCCCTGGTTGGGCACACTGCGACCTGCCCCAACCAGGGCACCCCCTATTCGGCGGAAAACCCCTGTTCAGGCGCTCTTGGCGCGCTGCACGGGGTTGCACCTGCAGCGGGCCCAGCGGCCATCGGCGCGCTGCACCCAACCCAACGTGCCGGACTCCACACAGCCCGCACACCCAATCCCGGGCTCAGAGCCGCCCTCCCGCACCACACCGGCATCACCCACCCCGGACGTACCGGCAGTCCCGTTCGCGCCGCGAGCGGGCCTCTGAGGCGCCTTTTCGGGGGTCTGGGGATCAGGGAGGGGAAGCACGTCATCAGGGGTCGGCAGCGGGATCCGGTCCGCAGCGAACCCATTCGTCACGTACAGCACCGGGTTCGTACCTGCCTCGGTGATCTTGCGAAGCGCGTGCTCCTGGGCCTGCGCCAACGTCACCCAGCCGTTGCGGATGGCAGCGACGATCGCCGGGACAAGGACGGTGTTGGCGTCGGTCATGACCTTGGCGTTGCGGCCCTTGCTGGTGGTCTCCCAGGGCAGGCGGTTGACCAGCTGGCGCACGGCAGCGGTCAGCTCGTCGTCTTCCGGCGCGGCGTCGCCCGCCTTGCGGAGCGAGGCGGCGTCGCGCTCGATCGAGAGATCGGAGATCTCTCTCCTTCCGGAGAGATCTCCGATCTCTTCCTTCGAAGCAACCCCTTCACGTGCAGTACTGGGGTTGACCTGCGCCTTTTCTGCACGTGCAGTACTGGGCTCGAACCCAACCCCTTCACGTGCAGTACTGGGGTTGACCTGCGCCTTTTCTGCACGTGCAGTACTGGGCTCGAACCCAACCCCTTCACGTGCAGTACTGGGGTCGT